>NZ_JAUTYS010000011.1:0-194445 GCF_041982285.1 Pantoea sp. ANP04
GAGCGGCTTAAGGCAGCGGTCTTGAAAACCGCCGATGGGAAACCATCCGAGAGTTCGAATCTCTCCTCCTCCGCCACATTTTACAGGCCAGCACTCCGTGCTGGCCTGTTTCGTTTCTGACTTTCCAGCTTCTTCCTCCAGTCCGAAAAACCACGTCTCTGCTGCTGACGCGCGGCTGCGCATTCATCTGTTCGATGCATCTCTGCTATAGTCCACTCACTGTTTTTGCAAACATCTGGCGCTTTTCCGAGGCGAGCTGAGTTACACTGTTGATTACTTCGCTCTGAGGCGAGCTAATCGGTTGATAGCCAGAGTGTTTCTTTACTGAATAAATGGAATAGGCACAATGATCAAGAAACTGAGTCTTTGCGCATTGTCAGTGCTCGCTGCATTGCCGGTCGGAACGGTAGCATTTGCTGCTGAGGGTGACATGCAGCTGCAACAGGTGCTGATGTTGAGTCGTCACAATCTGCGTGCGCCACTGGCCGATAATGGCAGCGTGCTGGAACAGTCCACCAAAAAAAGCTGGCCGCAGTGGGATGTTCCCGGCGGACAGCTGACCACCAAAGGTGGCGTGCTGGAAGTCTACATGGGTAATTACACCCGTCAGTGGCTGGCACAGCAGGGCCTGGTGAAGAACGGCAGCTGTCCTGACAGTAATAACGTCTTTGTCTACGCTAACAGCCTGCAACGCACCGTTGCGACGGCTCAGTTCTTTGTTAATGGTGCCTTCCCAGGCTGTGACGTCGCGGTCACACACCAGGATGAAATGGGCTCCATGGATCCTATCTTTAATCCGGTCATCACCGATGGCAGCGATGCTTTCAATAAGAAAGCACTGGCCGCGATGACCGCAGCAAATGAAAAACTGTCGCTGAAACCTGCTTTCCAGCGCCTGGAAAAGATTGTCGACTATAAAGCATCGCCTGCCTGCAACAATAAAAAGCAGTGCGATCTCAGCAGCGGCCAGAACACCTTCAGCGCTGAAAACGGTAAAGAGCCAACTGTCAGTGGCCCGCTGAAAGTGGGTAACTCCCTGATGGATGCGTTTACGCTGCAGTATTATGAAGGATTCCCGCTGGATCAGGTTGCATGGGGCCAGATCAAGACGCCTGAACAGTGGAAAGAGCTGTCAGCCATTAAAAATGGTTATCAGGACGCCCTGTTCACCAGCCCGGACGTTTCCCGTGAAGTGGCGGCCCCACTGGTGGATTACATCCGCAGTCAGTTAGTGGATCAGGACAAAGCCAACGCGCCGAAAATCACGCTGATGGTGGGTCATGACTCGAATATCGCCTCGCTGCTGAGCGCGTTGCAGGTCAAACCTTATGAGCTGCCTGATACTTACGAAAAAACGCCGATTGGCGGCCAGGTTGTTTTCGAACGCTGGCATGATGCGAAAACGGATAAAGACCTGCTCAAAGTCGAGTATGTCTATCAGACGGCCGATCAGCTGCGCAACGCTGACGTGCTGAATCTGAAAAACCCACCGAAGCGCGTTACGCTGCAACTGGCGGGTTGTGAGACGGATGCAAACGGCTATTGCAGCTGGGATCAGTTCGCTCAGGCGCTGAATGCTGCGCTGCAGGGCACGCCAATGCAACCTGCGGCGGCACCACAACCTGCAGCACAGTCTGACGACGACAGCGCAAAAGCCGCAGCGACGAATGACGCTGCTGCTGATAAAGCTGAAGCGGATAAAGCGACCGCAGCCAAAGCGAAAGCTGAAGCCGACAAAGCTGCCGCTGAGAAGTCTGAAGCAGATAAAGCGGCTGCTGAGAAAGCAAAAGCGGATAAAGAAGCATCTGAGAAGGCTAAAGCGGATAAAGCCGCTGCTGAGAAAGCGAAGGAAGACAAAGCAGCCTCAGCCAGTGACGCGAAAGCTGACCAGGCTAACGCTGCGAATAAGCCTGCCACAGTGCACAACGACGAATCAAAGTCAGCGGCAACGCAGTAATTGCGCTGTAGCGACCCATAATAAAAAACCCCGTCGAAACGGGGTTTTTTTATGGCTGCAGGGCGATTAACCCGCCACAACGACCAGTTTCTGGTTAGCAAACTCTTTGATACCCAGATCAGAGAGTTCACGGCCATAGCCTGAACGTTTCACACCACCAAAAGGCAGTTCCGCTGAGGTGTCGCTCTGTGAGTTGATAAACACCATCCCGGTTTCAATGGCGGAAGCCAGTTTACGACCGCGAGCCGTATCCCGCGTCCAGACTGAGCCACCCAGACCGTAGTGCGAGTCGTTTGCCAGCGCCACAGCCGCATTATCGTCGCCGACGACATAAACCTGTGCCACAGGACCGAAGAACTCCTGATAATAAGCAGGATTATCCGGGGTGATGCCAGTGAGAATGGTTGGCTGATAGAAGCAACCCGCGCCCTCTGCCGCTTTACCGCCTGTCACCAGTGTTGCGCCATTAGCGACCGCTTCATCGACCTGTTTCACCAGGCGGTCACGTGCATCAGCAGAAGAGAGCGGGCCAAGTGTGGTTTTCTCATCCAGCGGATCGCCCAGCGTTGCAGAACTCAGCGCAGCACTGAACTGGCTGATAAAGCGATCGGCAATTTTCTCATGCAAAATAAAGCGTTTTGCGGCAGTACAAACCTGACCGCAATTGCTGAGACGTGCCTGCACGCCCTGACGCACGGCTTCGTCAAGATCCGCATCATCCAGCACCACAAACACATCATTGCCGCCCAGTTCCAGCGTCGATTTCTTAAGATACTTACCAGCCTGCTCAGCAACGGCGCTTCCTGCGCGCTCTGAACCGGTCAGGGCAACACCCTGCACGCGATCGTCAGCAATCAGATCGGCAACCTGCTCGTTTGATATAAACAGGTTAGTCCAGGCCCCTTCAGGCGCACCCGCTTCACGAACCAGTTTTTCAAACACATCGGCACAATGCGGCACAATATTGGCATGTTTCGCCAGCACAGGGTTGCCCAGCGCCAGATTAGGTGCCAGTACGCGCATCAGCTGATAGTAAGGGAAGTTCCACGGCTCGACGGCAACTAACACGCCAATCGGGTGATACTCAACCCAGGCCTCGCCCAGCTCGCTGGGATAGGCCTGCGGCTGCAGAATACGTTCGGCATGCTCTGCGTAGTAGCGGGCAATCTGTGAACAGATTTTCACTTCGCCACGACTCTGACCAATCAGCTTACCCATCTCTTTACTGGCGATGGTTGCCAGCTCTTCCGCGCGGCTATCAATCAGGTCAGCCAGTTTTTTCAATACCTGCAGACGTGGCTGAATTTCACCTTTGCTCCATGACGAGTGGAAAAGACGATCGGCCACGTCCAGCGCATGGCTGACAGCCGATTCATCATGTGAAGGCCAGCTTTTCAGCAATTCATTGTTTGCGGGATTAATGCTTTGATAGGAAGACATAACGTACTCCTTGGTGAGCTAAAAAAGTGAGGGCGGGAAATTCCCGCCCCTGAATCAGACGTTCTTACGTTCTACGGGCTTATCATCCCAGGTCAGGAGATCTTTATCGGTCTTTTCAAAGGCGCGAATGAGCACATCGTCGCTGCCTTGCTGACGCCAGATCTCTTCTGCCAGTCTTTCATCGTAATTCGCCACTTCGAAAATGGCCTCGGCAATTTCAGGGGAGGTATGACGCAAACTTGCCCATTCGCCAACGTGATGTGCTTTCGATTGTTCAGTAGACATACTTTTCTCCTTGATTAAATCAGTCCTGCAGTTTCACAGTCAGTCCGGCAACATGTTCACCCTGAAAACGGGCAATATTGAGTTCCGCCTCTGTAGGCTGACGCGAGCCATCGCCGCCCGCCAGCGTGGTCGCACCATAGGGTGTGCCACCACGAACCTGAGAAATATCAAACAGCTCTTTGGTTCCGTAGCCGATAGGAACGATGACCATGCCGTGATGGGCCAGAGTGGTCCAGACTGACGTAATAGTCTGTTCCTGACCGCCGCCAGTCCCGGTTGAGGTAAAGACACTGGCAACCTTGCCAAACAGTGCACCCGATGCCCAGAGACCGCCAGTGCGATCCCAGAACGTCCGCATCTGCCCGGCCATGTTGCCAAAGCGGGTCGGGGTACCGACGATAATTGCGTCATAGTGCGGCAGCATCTCAGGCGAAGCTTCTGCAGCCTGCTGATTGGTTTTGCCGCCCACCTGTGCAAAGCGATCGGCCTCCATTGTTTCTGGTACCCGCAGGATATCCACTTCCGCGCCGGGAACCCGACGAGCGCCTTCTGCAACTGCGTTCGCCATTGTTTCAATATGTCCGTACATCGAGTAGTAGAGCACCAGAATCTTGGCCATAAATCTCTCCAGGTGGTTTTGACGTCCAGAAAAAGTATAGAAGAGCTTTTGTTTTACGCAGGCGATACAGACATCGTGGCGAATGAATCGGGCAATAATCCTGCAGATAATCGGTGATAAACCGGCGTAATGTTCGTTCTTTAAGCAAATTACTGGTGATTACTCTGTTGCGAAATGTGACTGCTGGATGAGTTTATGCAGAGTCTGGCTATTATTTAAGCATGGGCTGGTTTCGGAATTCAGCCTTCTACTTTTAGTTCTTTATTAATCGCACTACGCGAAAGGAGCAAATCATGACAGCACATCGTGGAGGTTCAGGAAATTTTGCTGAAAACCGTGAGCGTGCCGCTGAAGCGGGACGTAAAGGCGGAAAAAACAGCGGCGGTAATTTTAAAAATGATCCGCAGCGCGCAGCACGCGCCGGTGAGAAAGGGGGACGCAGCAGCCCTAAAAAAGCGGACGCATAACCTGACGTTCACCGCCGGCGCTTACCGGCGGTGAACGTCGTTGCTTTTCCTCCTCGCTCTCCCCACAATATCGTCCGGACACATCATCAGGTGAATTATGTCGGACACACCCCGCGGTTTAACCCTGCGCCTGACGCGGCAGGAGCTGGTATTACTTTTTATCACCATGATCTGGGGCGGCACCTTTCTGGTGGTGCATCGGGCGATGCAGCACTCTGGTCCATTCTTCTTTGTTGGCCTGCGTTTTGCCACCGCCGCGCTACTGCTGGCCTTTTTTTTCCGGCGGTATCTGGTGGGCATGACCTGGCTGGAGGTGAAAGCGGGCACGCTGATAGGCCTGTCGATCGCCGGTGGCTATGGCCTGCAGACCTGGGGAATGCAGACCATCTCCAGCAGTCAATCTGCTTTCCTTACCGCACTTTATGTTCCGGTGGTGCCGTTGCTACAGTGGCTGTTTTTACGCCGTCCGCCGGGCATCATGTCATGGCTGGGGATTGTGCTGGCGTTTACCGGATTACTGCTGGTGGCCGGGCCGCAGGATGGCCGTATTAGCCTGAATGCCGGTGAAATAGCGACGCTGCTCAGCACGCTGGCAATTGCCGCCGAGATCATTCTGATCAGTCGTTATGCCGGCAAGGTCGATGTGCGCCGCGTGACGTTGATCCAGCTGGCGGTGGCGTCTGTGTCTGCCTTTGTTTTGATGGTCCCCAATGGCGAGACGGTGCCCGCAATATCAACACCACTGCTGCTCAGTGCTCTGGGACTGGGTGCGGCCAGTGCGCTGATTCAGGTCACCATGAACTGGGCGCAACGCAGCGTTTCGCCAACCCGTGCCACGGTAATTTATGCCGGAGAGCCAGTATGGGCTGGTGTAGTAGGACGTATTGCGGGTGAGCGTCTGCCTGCTCTGGCGTTGCTGGGTGGGGCGCTGATCGTCTGCGGGGTGATCGTCAGTGAACTGCGGCTGAAACGAAAAAAAGCGGTGCAGCCTGTAGCCACACCGCTGGAGTAGTTAACCCTGCTGCCGCGCAAGCGGCTTTTCCTGCGATGCCCCACTGCGGCGTCGCAGAATGGCATTCAGGATAATCGCGCCAAACGTGGCGGTACCGATTCCACCAAGTGTGAAAGACCCGATTTTCAGCGCGAAATCCCCTGCACCAAGAACCAGCGTGGTAGCGACCATAATCAGGTTGCTGTTCTGACCTAAATCAACATGGTTCTGCACCCAGATGCGTGCGCCTGCCACCGCAATCAGTCCGAACACCACAATGGATGCGCCGCCAATTACCGGGGCCGGAATGGTGTGGATCAGCGCACCAAACTTCGGCGAGAAACCGGCGAGGATAGCGATGATGGCCGCCGCAACAAATGCCAGCGTGGAGTAGACTTTAGTCACGGCCATCACGCCAATATTCTCGGCATAGGTCGTCACGCCACTTCCGCCGATCGAACCAGAGAGCATGGTGGCCAGTCCATCCCCGACAAAAGCACGTCCCATGTAAGGATCGAGGTTACGGCCGGTCATGCCCGCCACCGCTTTCAGATGCCCGAGGTTTTCAGCCACCAGAATGATCGCCACCGGCGCAATCAGCACCATCGCCTGCAGATCAAAAGTGGGTGCGGTGGTGTGCGGCAGGCCAAACCAGGCAGCCTGTGACAGCATCGTAAAATCGACCGGTTTGCCCAGTCCGAGACCGTTGGTCAGAATCGCATAGATCGCCCACGCCAGAATCAGGCCGACCAGAATCAGCAGACGCTGAATCATCCCGTGGGTAAACACCGCCACCAGACCGATACAGAGCACGGTCATCACCGCGACCCAGCTGTCGAATGAAGAGGCAGAGACGCTGTGAACCGCGATTGGAGCCAGATTCAGCCCGATCGCCATCACCACCGCGCCTGTCACTACCGGCGGCATCAGGTTTTCGATCCAGCGCGTGCCTGACTTCATTACCACCAGCCCAATCAGCGTGTAAAGAACGCCACAGGCGATGACACCGCCCAGCGCCACGCTGAGATTTGGATTCAGTCCCTGACCACTGAAGCCGGTTACCGCAATCACCACGCCAACAAAGGCGGCGCTTGACCCAAGATAACTGGGTACCCGACCGCCGGTAATAAAGAAGAACAGCAGCGTGCCAATACCCGAGACCAGAATCGCCAGATTGGGATCCAGCCCCATCAGCAGCGGCATCAGCACCGTTGCGCCAAACATCGCCACCGCATGCTGTAAACCCAGCACCAGCGTTTGTCCCAGAGGGAGTGTCTCATCCGGGGCGATAATACCGTTTTCTGTTAGTGCCGACTTCTTTTGCCATTGCGGAAACCAGGATCGTGCCATCGTCTACTCCAGAGCGTGATGAATGCCGGTGGGTTACAGGGAAGTGTTAACAGGCATCCTGCCGCATCAGGGGATGATATCCCCGGTCAAACCATGCCAGGCCGTGGGTATCATCGTTACGAACCAGGCCCACGACTTCACAGAACAGCGTGTCATGCGTACCGACGCTGACAATCTGCGTGATACGACAGTCAAAGGAGGCCACCGCGCCGCTCAGTACCGGCGATCCGGTCACGGCCGTTGACCACTCAGCCGCAATGAAACGATCAGCCATTGGCGTTTTTCCGCCGAAAAGATTGGAAAGCGTTTCGTGTCCTGCAGCCAGCGTGTTGACGCAGAGCTGCATGTTTTCGCGGAATACAGAGTAAACCGAGGCAGAGCGATTCAGGCAGACCAGCAGCGTCGGTGGCGAATCAGTGACGCTGCACACAGCAGAAGCGGTAAAGCCTGCGCGGCCAGCCGGTCCTTCAGTGGTAATGATGTTGACCGCAGCACCCAGCCGCGACATCGCATTACGAAACTCAGTTTTCTCAACGGCTGGGGTAAGGGTTTCCAGGCTCATAGTGTTCTCCGCGAAAGGGTTATCCTGCGACGCGCTGCAGCGGCTGCACGTCATCAGTCTGATCCAGCCACTGCAGCAGCAGGGCATTAAATTTTTCAGGGTCGGTGACGCTCATGGCGTGGCCGCCCCAGGCCATCATCTGTTCAGTGGCATTCGGCAGCGTCGCGGCCAGCTCGGTTGAGCAGCTCCACGGCACCAGCAGATCGTCCTGGCTGGCAATCACCAGCACCGGCTGCGGAATGGCGGCGGCCCGTACGCTGAAATCGGCGCTCATCAGGGCGTGCAGCCGACGCATCAGGTTTTCCATCCCCTGAAAATGGGTGATGTGATGGCTATCCTCCTGCTCCAGCCGCGTCTGATGCTCTGCCATCCACTCCGCAGGATAGAGAAACAGCGGCTGAGCACGAACAAAAGCCTCGACGCCGACATTGAGCAGCAGATCCTGCCGTACCTGGAAGCAGCGGCGGGTATGCGGATGCAGTGTCAGCCAGCCGTTAATTACCACGATCCTTTCAATCCGATCCGGATAATCCAGCGCCAGCTGCATCCCCACCAGACCGCCCAGCGCGTGACCGATCAGGCTGAAGCGCAGGATGCCGTGCTGCGCCAGCGCCTCGGCCAGCTCTGCGGCCATCATCGCCATGCTGTAACCTTCCGGTAAACTCTCCGCGCTGCGACCGGTCCCGCGCTGGTCATAGAGCACGACCCGATAGCGTGCGGTCAGTGCCGCCAGCTGTGGCTGCCAGAAACCCGCCACCCCGCCCAGACCCGAAGAGAGCACCAGCGTCGGTGCCTCAGGGTTTTGCAGACCCAGAAAATCCAGCTGCATCAGACCTCCGGTTTGCCGATGTGCGCCACGCTGGCGATTTCAATCAGCGCGTCAGGCTTGACCAGTCCGCACTGAATGCAGAAACGTGCCGGTTTTTCACCCGGGAAGTATTCGGCGTAAACCTCATTCACCGCGGCGTAATTCGACCAGTCGGTGATGAAGATCGAGTTAAAAGTCACATCAGCCATGCTGCCACCGGCGGTCTCAATCACCTTTTTAATCGTGTCCAGCACGTGGCGGGTCTGCGCGGCGGCGTCACCCACATGGACGACATTGTTGTCACCATCAAACGGCAACGTACCTGAGACATAGACCACGCCATCCGCCAGCGTGCCGGGGACAAACGGGGCGATAGGTGTGGTGGTGCCTGGCGGAACAATGATACTTTTCGGCATAGTGACGTCCTTTTAGTGGATTAGCGGGTATTCAGGCTTTCGCAGAAGGTATCGACATCCGATACCCAGCCAAAAAAGGTTTCGATATTGAACAGGGCCGCCTGCTGTGCAAAGGGCGGACCCGCCTGGTAGGTGGCGTCTTCCAGCACCACACCGAAATATTCCAGGAAGAAGCCGTCGCGTAGTGTCGATTCGACACAGACGTTGGTGGCGATGCCGGTGAAAATCAGATGCCGGATCCCGCGACTGCGCAGCGTGCTGTCCAGTGAGGTGTTATAGAAACCGCTGTAGCGCGATTTTGGCAGCACAATGTCACCCGGCTGCGGCACCAGTTCATCCACCAGCGCGTAATCCCAGCCGCCCTTCGACAGCAGCGTGCCCTGCAGTTCAGGCCGTTTGCGCATGGTTTTTAGCGCATTCGATTTGTGGAAGTTAGGGGAACCGGCATCACCCGCTTCAACATAGTCACTGTCCCAGCCGTTCTGGAACCAGATGATTTGAACGCCAGCGGCACGGGCCGCGGTCACCGCCTGATGAATTTTCGCAATCACCGGTTTCGTGGCAGACACATCGAATCCGGCCAGATCGAGGTAGCCTCCTTCAGTGGCGTAGGCATTCTGCATATCTACGACAATCAGTGCTGTCTGACCTGGCGGAAAGGCGATCGGCTCTGGACGGGCAGGCAGTTCGACCTGATGAAGCGCCTGAGTATGGGCGCAATAAACGGTACTCATCATGCCACCTCCTGCTGTGCATCAAGCAGGGCGCTGCGACAGGTCATCAGTGGCTGAATGTGCTGACCGAAGTTTTCGATACCTTCCAGGAAATCATCAAAGGTCAGCAGCACGCCGTGCGTGCCTTCTACCTGCGCCACTTCATCCAGCATCCGCGCTACGTTTGCGTATGAACCGACCAGGGTGCCCATATTGATATTGACCGCTGAGGTCGGATCCGCCATCTGACGTACATTGGTGTCACTGCCCGATTTGGTGTCCTGCTGACTCTGGGTGGTAAGCCATGAAAGCGCCTCTTCATCCGCTCCCGCTTTGTAGTGTTCCCACTTAGCCCGCGCTTCTTCGTCTGTTTCGGCAGCAATGATCATAAACAGTACATAGGAGCCGACATCGCGACCCGCTTTTTCAGCGGCCTGCTTCATGCGAATCGAGGTCGAGCTGAATGCAGAAGGGGTGTTCACACCTTTGCCGAAGCAGAAGTTGTAATCGGCGTGCTGAGCAGAGAAGGCCATGCCGGCATCGCTCTGTCCGGCGCAGATAACTTTCATCGGGCGCTGTGGCTGCGGACTGACGCGGCAGTCGTTCATGGTGAAGAACTCACCTTTAAAGTCCGATTTTCCGGTGCCCCACAGGTCACGCAGCACGGTAACG
Source organism: Pantoea sp. ANP04 (assembly GCF_041982285.1). Taxonomy (NCBI): domain Bacteria; kingdom Pseudomonadati; phylum Pseudomonadota; class Gammaproteobacteria; order Enterobacterales; family Erwiniaceae; genus Pantoea; species Pantoea sp. ANP04. Next base: position 10,281 of record NZ_JAUTYS010000011.1, read on the forward strand.
TACTCGGTCAGATAAGAATAACGGCTGCCGAAGTACTCATCGCCAGGCCACATTCCCATTTGTTCATATTCTGGTTTCTGCCAGCCGGTTACCAGGTTGACACCGAAACGACCGCCTGAAATGGAATCAATGGTGGACGCCATGCGCGCCACAATGGCCGGAGGCAGCGTCAGGGTGGCCGCAGTGGCATAGATCTCAATACGTGACGTGACAGCAGCCAGGCCTGCCATCAGCGTGAATGACTCCAGGTTATGATCCCAGAATTCTGTTTTACCGCCAAAGCCGCGCAGTTTGATCATCGAGAGCGCAAAGTCGAAATGGTAATGCTCTGCTTTCAGCACAATGGCTTTGTTCAGTTCAAACGTTGGCATGTACTGCGGCGCATTGGATGAAATCAGCCAGCCATTGTTACCAATCGGAATAAAGACGCCTATCTTCATGTGAAACCTCGTTGCGATGGGGGAAAGGTATTTCACGCGCTGCACTGCATCCTGCTACGTCCTTGTGGGCTGCGCTCAGTCACAATTCTGCAAACTGTGTGCCACATTTTTTATTGTTTTAAATAACAATGAGTTAAATTTAACCCGAAAGAGGTAAGTGGAGTCACTGGTCCATTTCGGACCATCTGGTCAAAATTCGCTGCACGTTTTACATGCAACCTGGGCAAAAAAGGTGCAGGTCGTGGATTGGGCAGCAATGAATCCCTTTGCTATGATGCGCTGACACCAGATGGATGAGGTAAACCTGTGAATACCGATGAAAAAAAACCAACGCGTCGATCGCGTGCGGTTGCAGCGAAGCGGGCCGCTATACTGGAAGCGGCGTTAACATTCTTTTCACAGTTTGGCATTCACGGCACCAGCCTTGATAAGGTGGCTGAGCTGGCCGATGTCTCTAAAACCAATCTGCTCTACTATTTTCCCTCAAAAGAAGTGCTTTATGTGGCGGTGCTTAAGCAGATTCTGGATGTCTGGCTGGCGCCGTTGCGTGCCCTGGCCCACGATCAGGATCCGCTCGTCGCTATTCGGCGCTACATCCGGCTGAAGCTGGAAGTGTCGCGCGATCATCCTCAGGCTTCGCGGCTGTTCTGTCTGGAGATGCTGCAGGGCGCACCGCTGCTGAAAGGTGAGCTGGCGGGCGATCTCAAGCAACTGGTGGATGACAAGGCGGCCATTATTGAACGCTGGATTGATGAGGGACGGCTGGCAGGCGTTCAGCCGCAGCATCTGATCTTTATGCTATGGGCCACCACACAGCATTACGCCGATTTTGCTACCCAGGTTGAGGCTGTCACCGGTCAGACACTCAGCGATCCGGCGTTTTTCGACCAGGCTGTTGATAATGTTCAGCGCATGATCATTGAAGGGATTCGCGTACGCTAAATCGGGCCACATTCATCGTTCGGTAACGGAGTGAATTAATGGATTCTGTTTCGCAGTTCGTACTGGGTGCCTCAGTCAGTGTTGCCGTGATGGGACGACGGGCGCCGATCTGGCAGGCCGCGCTGGTGGGCGGTGTCTGCGGCACCTTACCCGATCTGGATGTGTTTATTGACCACGGCGATGCAATACGCAACATGACGCTGCATCGCACAGAAACGCATGCGTTGCTCTGGCTTACGCTGGCATCGCCACTGATTGCCTGGCTCGTAGCAGCACTGTGTCGTCAGCGGGTGAAGTGGCTGGCATGGTGGCCTGCGATCTGGCTGGCTCTGATTACCCATCCGCTGCTTGATTTGATGACGGTTTATGGTACCCAGCTTGGTCTGCCACTCACCGATTATCCCTATGCCATCGGCAGTATTTATATCGTTGATCCCCTTTATACATTTCCACTGCTGACAGGGCTGGGCGTTGCGCTCTGGCGTCGCGGTGACAAAGGCATCCGCGGTAACCGTGTCGGACTGACGCTGAGTACACTGTATCTGGTCTGGAGCGTGGTGATTCAGGGCGTGGCAGGCTGGCAAATTCGGGCGTCGCTGACGACACAGGGGATTGCGGCTAATCACGTGCTGGTAACGCCCACTGCGTTTAATACGCTGGTCTGGCGCAGCGTGATTATGACGCCGGAACGCTACGGCGAAGCTTACTGGTCACTGCTCTCGCCGTCGCGTCCCCTGCAGGTGACATGGTATCCGCGGCATCCTGAGCTGTTTGACGCTTTTCGGGGCAGCTGGTATGCAGAACGTGTCGCCTGGTTCAGCCACGGTTTTTACGCCCTGCGTGAGCAGGATGGAGAGACGACAATTGCCGACCTTCGTATGGGCGAAGGCGATAGCTATACGTTCACCTTTGGTCTGGGCTCGCCTCAGCATCCCGATGCACGGCCACAGCGTTTACCTTATGAACGCCCCTCTTTATCCGCCATTTTCTCGTCACTTGGCGAGCGCCTGTAAAAAAGCCCGGTCAGATGACCGGGCTTTTTCCATGCTGTTACCGATTAGCGGCTGCGACGATTACGCAGCATCCAGCCCACACCCAGCAGGGCAAACCAGAGTGGCGTAACCATCAGCGCCTGGCGCGTATCTTCCTGTAGCGTCAGCAGCACCAGCACAAAGGCGAAGAAGGCCATGCAAACCCAGCACATGAATTTGCCGAGCGGCATCTTAAAGGCCGACTCCGCATGGCGCTGCGGATGCTTTTTACGGTAGGCCAGGTAGCTGCACAGAATGATGGTCCAGACGAACATAAACAGGATGGCGGAGACGGTCGTCACCAGCGTAAAGACCTTCATGACATCCGGGATCAAATAGATCAACGCTACGCCAATCAGCAGGCAGAGACAGGAGAAAAACAGACCCGTGGTAGGGACCGCGCGGGCGGAAAGCCGGCCAAACGCGCGACTGGCGACACCCTGCTGCGACAGGCCATAGAGCATACGGCTGGTGGAGAAGATACCGCTGTTGGCTGAAGAGGCGGCAGAGGTCAGCACCACAAAGTTGACGATACTTGCCGCAGCGGGCAGACCAATCAGGACGAACATCTCAACAAACGGACTGCGATCGGCCATGACCTGGGTCCACGGCGTTACCGCCATAATGACCATCAGCGCCAGCACGTAGAACATGATCACCCTGAGTGGAATCGCATTGATAGCACGCGGTAAGACTTTATGCGGATCGTGGGTTTCAGCTGCTGCCGTGCCCACCAGTTCAATACCGACGAAGGCAAACACCGCAATCTGAAACCCGGCAAAGAAGCCGCTGAGACCTTTCGGGAACATCCCGCCGTGATCCCAGATGTTGCTCAGTGCCGCCGTGCCGCCACCCGGTGAAGGATAGTGAACAGACACCAGCACAATCCCGGTCACGATCAGCGCCACAATGGCGACGATTTTAATGATTGCGAACCAGAACTCCATTTCGCCAAACAGCTTGACGGTGGCAATGTTCAGCGCCAGAAAAACCACTACGCAGAGCAGAGCGCTCATCCAGATTGAGAAGCCCGGAAACCAGAGCTGGAAATAGGCGCTGATGGCCACCACGTCAGCGATGCCTGTCACCACCCAACAAAACCAGTAAGTCCAGCCAGTAAAATATCCCGCCCACGGACCAAGCAGGTCAGCCGCAAAATCACTAAAAGATTTGTACTCAAGGTTGGAGAGCAGCAACTCCCCCATGGCGCGCATCACAAAGAACAGCATAAAGCCGATAATCATGTAGACAAAAATGATCGAGGGACCGGCCAGACTGATGGTTTTACCGGAACCCATAAACAGGCCGGTGCCGATAGCGCCACCGATGGCGATTAGCTGGATGTGACGGTTGTGCAGGTTGCGCTGTAATTTATCAGGCGCATCCTGGGTGCGTGCGGTTTCTTTAGATTGATCAACCATAGAATTGTCTTTCCTGTCTTGATGTTGTGTCAGCTCTGCTGGCTGTTAGTTAAGGCATCTGCCTGAGGGCAAGTCGGATAAGATAGAGGAAGTCACCCCAAAGCCGGTAACAATTTTTTACCTGATGTGATACCGGTCAGGCGCAATGACGGTGGCAGCGGGTCATTCTGGTTATTACTGCGTCAGTCTGAGTAATGATTCATCACGTAATGTCAGGCAGACGGCGTAAAGGGTTTTTTGCCCCTACACTTTTTTTTGCTTATCATCATGCTGCACAGGGGACTATGCGTACGCTTATCCTGTTTCTGCTGTTAATCGCGCTGGGGTGGGGCAGCTTACCCTGGCTTAAGCAGCATCTGCCGCCGCAGTTCAATCCGTTTACACCGCTCTCTGTCACAGACCCGCCGGGCTGGATGACGCAGATTAAGATGAAAAGGCTGGCCAGCGATCCGGACGAATGTCTGGACGTGATGCGTCGTGCTCAACAGGCGGGTTGGGTCAGTTTCACTGAGCGTCCGGCCGTAACAGGTAAATGCCCGCTTACTCATCCGCTGAGGATCCAGAAATTCGGTCCGATCAGCCTCAGCAGCAGTTTTCTCGCCAGTTGCCCTATGGCGGTCGCCAGTACGATGTATGCGCTTCACAGTCGTGAACAGACCGCCAGGGATATGCACAGTCCGCTGGTACGAATTACGCATGTCGGCAGCTATGCCTGTCGTAACATCTATCACCGCACACAAGGGCGGCTTAGCGAGCATGCCACCGCCGATGCGTGGGATGTCACAGGCTTTCAGCTGGCTGATGGTCAGCGGCTTGAGGTCAGTCGTCACTGGCAACAGCCAGAAGAAAAGGCGGCGATGTTACATACGTTGTGGCGTGGCGGCTGTGAGGTGTTCGGCAATGCGCTCGGCCCGGATTACAATGCCGCACATGCCTCACATTTTCATCTGGGTATGCGAGGAGCAGGGTACTGCCGATAAATCATCAGACAGGATTAATACCGTGTTTGGTTAAGGAATGTTCTGACAGCGTTTGCAAAACCCACCCAGTTTTCATCGCAGAACCCGAATCACACGGGATTTAGCCTGACGACAGATTAGGGTGCCGAAAAAGCGCCTTTTTCAGGTCCATTATTTAAAATAAATCTACGCCTGCGGGATTAATGGATTGCGCGATTTTTCAGCATCGATGGTGCTAACAGGCTCCACGTTATAATGAAATTTTTTCACGATCTTACTTGTAAGAATAATCGTATTAATATGAATTTTTCTTAAGCGTGATGGGCGATTTTTATTCCGTAAATCTATTTTATGTGGTTCCGGTTTATGGCTATCGATAAAGTGATTTAATTGATTAAAAGAGAATCAGTAATTGATGTACAGATGCTATAAATAGTGTTTTGTGCTATAGCATTATTGACACCGGGAGAGGAGTGAAGCTGATTTTCCCGGCCAGGGCTTAGTGAGGGCAGATAAACAGAAAAGTCCTGCCGTGATGGGAAGGGTTCAGAAGAGAATATCGCCATGCAATGCATGAGCAGAATGTTCTTATTAACAGCGCATGGCCAGGCCTGACGAAGAGAGGCAAAAAATGAAGGTAGATGTGCCATCATGACCTGCTGAATACCTGCCGGAAGCCGGGAATCTGTCGTGAAGATGAGTAAAACAGCCACATAACTGGCTGCCAGTGCCTGGACTTAAGGCGACAATAACTAAGCCGCGCTTATTTCCTGATGAAAAATATGTCAGTCAACCAGGCCTGCCGTCTCGCTTATAATCGCTATTTAACACATTGTTTACTCATTATTTACTCAGCGATGTGACGCGTTATTGAATATCTTTATCTGAAATTACTGGCAAATGATAAAGTGATGCCCGATATTGGGGATTGAAATCCTATCAGAAAAATCTTATTCTCATGGGGTGATTGAAATTGCTGTGATCGACCTCACATTACCATTGCCAGCAAGCTTTTTCACTCCGCTCACAAGGTGAAAGGTTAATTGGCCCCGCAGGGCGACGGGTTCATCCCTGACGATGAATTAAATGACTTATGCTAATTTAATTTATCCGATGAATCCGAATGAATATTACCGCAAGAGCGAGTGAAATTAACGTTGAGGCAATATGAGTACTGAAAATTATTTCGCCTGGCGAAGTGAGGTGAAACAACAATTTCAGGCATTAATGGCATGTTCTGATTTGAAGCCATTATTGCAACAATTTACTGAGTCATTAGGTTTCGATTATTTCGCTTTTTTGATTCAGCATCCGGTGCCCTTTAGCCGGCCGCGTATTCATCTGCATAGCACCTATCCCAAATTATGGGTTAAACGTTATGAGAAGCAGAATTATTACGCTGTCGATCCAGTACTCTCGCTGTGTCAGCGACCGGGAAGAGGGTTGATGTGGACAGAAGAAATGTTCGCTGGTGCCGGCAATCTGTGGCGTGAGGCAAGAGAGTATGGGCTGCAGAGCGGATTTTCTTGCTCTGCAATGGCACCAAATCGCGCGCTTGGTATATTATCTATATCATCGCAACAGCCCATTCCTCTCAAGCTCTGCCACGAAGAGCTTGAAGTAAAACTGCACCTTTTAGCGGAACTAAGCCTGGATACGCTGGAACGCTTTAGCGATGATGCAATGATGGTACTGAAAAAAGAGTTTAGTCAGCGTGAGCTGGAAATTCTGAAATGGACGGGTGAAGGAAAAACGGCGGTCGAAATTTCTCTTATTTTATCCATCTCTGAACATACCGTTAATTTTCACCAAAAAAATATGCAAAAGCGTTTCAATGTTTCCAATAAAACGCAGATTGCCTGCTACGCAGCAGCAATCGGACTGATTTGAACATAAAACAACTGCTACATTTGGCAGTTCCTTTGTACAGGTCTGTTGTCTACCCTGCGCCGGGACTGTGTCAGGCTGGCGCAAAGAAATCATTGTAAAAATGGGGATGTCAGAGGCGCATGATGAAAATAGTGCAAACGCAATTAAAGGATATGCCATCCTCGTTGCTTGCCGAACTCGGCAGCTACCGTTACAGCGTCTTTGCGCGCGGCGAAGGGTGGTCAATACCGCCCCGTCTGAGTACGCCAGGACAGGAATATGATCGCTATGATCGTTCAGATGTGACCTGGTTGATCGCATGGAATGCGCGTGAAGGAATCAGCGGCTGTGCACGTCTGATGCCCTGGTTTGAACCTGAGCAGAGCGAAGGCATTGTGCTGCCTTTCAGCCATGAGAGAGTGTGGGAAATGTCGCGCTTCTCGGCCCGGCTGGAGGTCGACGCCGAACTGCCGCTGAATATTCTCTGGCACGCGGTGCAGATGGCAGAACTCAATGGCATGGAGTACATCATTAGTTCGGCAACGCCGATGCTGGAAAAGATGTTTGAACAGCATGGGGTGGTGTATGAACCGCTTACGCCGGGACTTATTCTGTCAGAAGATAATCTGTTTGCGATCAGGATTCCGGTGGAACAGCCAGCGCTGGCAGAGAAGTATCGGGGAACAAGGCGTTTCAGTCCGGAAGAGGTACTGCCAACGCTGGGCGTTTCCGTTAACTGGCAGGCGCACAGTTAGCGTATATGCCCCCGCCACTGGGGGCAAAAGAATTACTGACGGTAGGCAGTTTTAATCTGCTTAATGGTGTTGCTGAACACTTCCGCCTGAGGCTTGTCACCCAGCGTCTGTACATAGCGTTCCATGTTGATAATCACTTTTCCAGCATCAGCCTGGCCCATACCTTTCAGGATCAGGGTGATCATCATCTTCAGCCCCGCGATTTCATCCGCTAATTTCCGGGCTTCCTGCGAAGTTGCAAAATCTTCATCGCTCATGTGTATCTCCTTGGTGAATGACAACGTGTCGGCAATCTGTCCGAACAGCAGTGCGTGAGTATATCACAGCGTCAGTATGTTGCTGATGCAGCCGGTTCGTTTCGTCTGAAACAGCAGGTTTGTCCAGTGCAACTAATCAATCGCAGAAAGTAATCAACGAGAGCCTTCCACCTGATATTACCTGTCACTGCAGCGCTGGGTAACCGTAGTACCAGTTGTTAATGTCATGAAATAGTGAGACTTTAAGGATTGTTTGACGGTGCTTTCTGTTTCAGGAAATGTCTGAGAAATCAGGCTGGGCCAGGCTAAAAGTGAACAGGCTAAGCCAGGACTGTTTTACTTTGTTGATGTGCTTTTGAGGTAAAAGCGGGTATGATTATCGCTTGAAATCGTTAGTCGCTTCCTCTTTTTCAGCCTCTGGAGTTTCCCCGTTGATCAGTGTGCTTCTTGTTGATGACCATGAACTTGTCCGTACCGGCATCCGTCGCATCCTGGAGGATGTTAAAGGTCTGGCCGTGGTCGGAGAGGCCAACTGTGGTGAGGATGCGGCTAAGTGGTGCCGTGCTAACCAGGTTGATGTGATCCTGATGGACATGAACATGCCTGGCATCGGCGGACTGGAGGCGACGCGCAAAATCGTGCGTTACAATCCCGATATCAAAATCATTATGCTGACTATTCATACGGAAAGTCCGCTGCCTGCTAAAGTTATGCAGGCGGGGGCAGCAGGCTACCTCAGTAAAGGGGCAGCACCCCAGGAAGTGGTCAATGCAATTCGCTCGGTGAATGCCGGACAGCGATATATCGCATCAGACATCGCTCAGCAGATGGCCCTGAGTCAGATTGAGCCGCAAAAAACGGAATCCCCCTTTAGCTGTTTGTCGGAAAGGGAATTGCAGATTATGCTGATGATCACCCGGGGACAAAAGGTGACGGAAATTTCCGAGCAGTTAAATCTCAGTCCTAAAACCGTTAACAGTTACCGCTATCGGATGTTCAGTAAGCTGAATATCAGTGGCGATGTAGAGTTAACGCATCTGGCCATTCGACATGGCCTCTATAATGCGGAGCCGTTAATCAGTAGTGAATGACGTTTTTGATTCCAAAGCCTTTTTGAGTACGGTAACCAGCAAGCCCGGTGTTTACCGCATGTATGACGCCTCAGGCACCGTCATCTATGTAGGCAAAGCCAAAGACCTGAAGAAGCGTCTGACCAGTTACTTCCGCGTTCAGGTCGGCAGCCGAAAAACCGAAGCGCTGGTCAGCAATATCCAGCACATCGATGTCACCGTCACCCACACCGAAACCGAAGCGCTGCTGCTTGAACATAACTACATCAAGCTCTACCAGCCGCGCTATAACGTTCTGCTGCGCGACGATAAATCGTATCCCTACATCTTTCTCAGCAGCGATACTCATCCGCGACTGGCGATGCACCGTGGGGCAAAGCATGCCAAAGGCGAATATTTTGGCCCGTTCCCGAACGGCTATGCGGTGCGTGAAACGCTGGGACTGTTGCAAAAAGTTTTCCCCATTCGCCAGTGCGAAAATAGCGTCTACCGCAATCGCTCCCGGCCCTGTCTGCAATATCAGATTGGTCGCTGTCTCGGCCCCTGTGTTGCCGGGCTGGTCAGTGAGGAAGAGTATGCGCAGCAGACCGACTATGTGCGCCTGTTCCTGGCCGGTAAAGATGATCAGGTGCTTAACCAGCTGGTTAAACGTATGGAAGAGGCGAGCATTGGCCTGCGTTTCGAAGAAGCGGCCCGGCTGCGCGATCAGATTCAGGCCGTGCGGCGCATCACCGAAAAACAGTTTGTCTCCAATCAGGGCGATGACCTGGATGTGATGGGTGTGGCTTATGAGGCGGGCATGGCCTGTCTTCACGTGCTGTTCATTCGTCAGGGCAAAGTGCTGGGCAGCCGCAGCTACTTCCCGAAGGTGCCTGTGGACACTGATTTGGCCGAAGTCGTGCAGACCTTCGTCGGGCAGTTCTACCTGCAGGGCAGTGAAGCACGTACGCTGCCTGGCGACATCCTGCTGGACTTTACTTTGCCAGAGCGCGAGTTGCTGGCAGAGTCCCTAAGTGAACTGGCGGGACGTCGGGTTAACATTCAAAGCAAGCCACGCGGCGATCGCGCCCGCTATCTCAAGCTGGCGCGCACCAACGCCGCGACAGCGTTAACCACGCGTCTGTCTCAGCACTCTACCATCCACCAGCGGCTGAATGCGCTGGCAGAGTTTCTTGAGCTCGACAAGATCACACGCATGGAGTGTTTTGATATCAGTCACACCATGGGTGAGCAGACCATCGCCTCCTGCGTGGTGTTTGACCAGAATGGTCCGCTGCGTGCCGACTATCGTCGCTACAACATTACCGGCATTACGCCGGGAGATGACTACGCCGCCATGAACCAGGTGTTGCGACGCCGGTATGGCAAAGCGATTGAAGAAGATAAGATCCCCGACGTGATTTTGATTGATGGCGGTAAAGGTCAGCTGTCACAGGCGATACAGGTCTTTGCCGAGCTGGATGTGCCCTGGGATAAAAACCAGCCCATTTTACTCGGCGTTGCTAAAGGCAGCGACCGTAAAGCCGGTCTGGAAACGCTGTTCTTTGAGGCTGAAGGGGAGGGCGTTTCGATGCCACCTGATGCACCTGCACTGCATGTGATTCAACACATTCGTGATGACGCTCACAATCATGCAATTTCAGGTCACCGAAAAAAACGGGCCAAAGTGAAGAACACCAGTGCACTGGAAAGCATCGAAGGCGTCGGGCCGAAACGACGTCAGCAACTGCTTAAGTACATGGGAGGCCTGCAACCGTTAATGAATGCCTCGGTGGAGGAGATCGCAAATGTACCAGGCATCTCGCATGCGCTGGCAGAAAAAATATACTATTCCTTGAAACACTAACATTGAAACGGGGGGGGCAATGTAGGAACATAGGTTAAATTCTACCTATATCCAGACAGTTACCGGCATATGCAATTAAACATCCCGACGTGTCTCACCCTGTTTCGAGTTGTGCTCATCCCGTTCTTTGTGCTGGCTTTCTATCTGCCGTTCATTTGGGCGCCGCTGGCTACTGCACTGATCTTTATTTTTGCTGCTGTTACCGACTGGTTTGATGGCTTTCTGGCGCGCCGCTGGAAGCAGACGACGCGCTTTGGCGCATTCCTCGATCCGGTTGCTGATAAAGTGCTGGTCGCGATAGCGCTGGTGCTGGTGGCAGAACATTTTCACGCATGGTGGATTACTCTGCCAGCGGCAACCATGATTGCCCGCGAGATCATTATCTCTGCGCTGCGTGAATGGATGGCGGAGATTGGCAAGCGCAGTAGTGTTTCTGTCTCCTGGATTGGTAAAGTCAAAACGACTGCGCAAATGTTGTCTCTCTTCGCACTGCTGTGGCGCCCAGATGCCACCGTTGTAGCGATTGGCGTGGTGGCGTTATACATTGCTGCAGTGCTGACTTTCTGGTCGATGTTCCAGTATTTAAGCGCGGCGCGCGGTGATTTGCTCGAACCGTGATCGATACGATTTAAAAAGCAGCAAACGGATGGTCTGTGAGGATAATTTTATTGACTCATTGCGTCATCTAAGTAGAATGCATCGCATCGAACGGCAGCCAGGCTGCCAGAAGATAAACAAAATCAGCAGGTTCGATAAGATTGCTGAAAATTGCGGGAATAGCTCAGTTGGTAGAGCACGACCTTGCCAAGGTCGGGGTCGCGAGTTCGAGTCTCGTTTCCCGCTCCAGATTCGCATGTCAGGTTAGCCTGGCGGCATCATAGTTAAGGCGCGTTGGCAGAGTGGCTATGCAGCGGATTGCAAATCCGTGTACCTCGGTTCGACTCCGGGACGCGCCTCCAGTTACACCCAGCCCGGGTGGTGAAATCGGTAGACACAAGGGATTTAAAATCCCTCGGCTGTAAGGCTGTGCGGGTTCAAGTCCCGCCCCGGGCACCATATCGCTTTACCAATAAAATCAATGATAAGCAGTGTCGTCAAGCCGCCCCTCAGAGGCGGTTTTTTTGTGCCCGGAATCTGGCATGGCTGGCACCTCACATCCTTAGGCTTTTCAACTGGCATCACGTCTCAGTGCTGAATAACCGTTCATTATCCGTGTCACTGCTTTGCCAATTCAAACCTGATTACATCTGATTTCATTCATTTTTGCGGCCTGAGTCGAATTTCATAACCTGTTGAAACAGGTTGGTTTATCGTAAAGTGGTGGGTATTATTTGCCGTTGCAGAGACGTTAACGTCAATGACCAGACCTTTCAAACATGACTCAGCCCTTTCGGCTTTACCGCCGGTTATTGGTATTGTCGCCAGCCAGTTGCTCAATCCGTATCAACAGAAAATGCTGGACGAGGTAACGCGGCAACTTAATGTTCGCGGTGCTATCACCGTGCTGTTGAGTGCCGATAGCGAAGAAGCTCTGACAGCACTCATCCGGCAGGCGAAACCGCTTGCGACGCGGGGGTTGATACTGCTACCCGGCAACCGCATTACAGATACCTGCAATTTGCCGGTGCTTGAGATTGACGCGGAGCCTGAACTGCAAGCGGATGCGCGGCGGGCAGGGGAAGTAACATCGGAATTACTGCTCGCGGAAGGGCATCAGCGGTTTGGCTTTATGCAAAGCCAGCCTGTTGAAGGCGCGCAAAAGCAGGGCTATAGCACGGCACTACAGGCGGCGGGCAGGGTGCTGAATGCTGTGCTGACTTCAGAGGCAGATGATCGTGATGGCGCGTATCAGGCGATGATGGATTATTTGAAAAAGACCCGTGCCGCCGATCGTATTCAGGCACTCTTCTGTGAAAGCGATCTCCTGGCCTTTGGTGCGATACAGGCAATCCGTGATTTTGGTCAGGGTGCCCACATTGCGGTGGCGGGATTTGGAGACAGTGAGGAAGCCCGGAGCTCTACCTGGCATCTTACCAGCTGGTCACCTGATATCAGGCAAATTATGGGCAACGCGTTAGATCGCTGGTTGGGGCAGCACGTTGTCACCAGTCAAGTGCAGGGGCAATTAGCGCGTCGCCACTCCCATTTTGGCAAAATTGCGCCAGGAGAAATGTCAGCCTGCGGCTGCGCCTTTCGGCATTAGCCAGCCTGCAACGCAGACTGGCTGAAACAGACTATCCCTGCGGTTGTCCTGCCGGGCCAACACCGCCTGGTGCGCCAACTGGCTGCTGCCCGCCCGGAGGGGGTGGTGGAGCCTCTTTGCCTGGCGGCGGTGGCGGTGGTGCATCTCTGCCCGGCGGTGGTGGTGCACAGGCAATGAGTGTCGCAAGTATAGCCAGCATCGATAACAGGTAAGCAATACGTTTCATCGTAATTCCCTGATCAGGTAAGCGGAACGTAGAGTATAGAGAATCGCCGTAAAATTACCTGGACGAGGTAACATGTCCGAGCCAGAGAGAGAATTTGTGGCGATTATATGAGACGTCTCTCAACCCGAATAAACGGGCGATGCTTTTTGGGCCGGAGCAGGTTAAGGTGGTTCATTATTTAAGAGGAGTCGTTATGAATGGCATTATGAAGTTCGTCCGCGGATGGCTGGTGTTCTCTGTACTGTGGGGCGTATTCATGTGGTTTATGTCATGGCATCAGCAGGGAAAAGAGCCAGGCCTGGCGATTCTGACAAGTCTCTATGCTGGTTTAATCTATCAGGCGCTGATTACTATGGTTGGCCGCTATCGGGCGCGGCGGCAACAGGCAGAGTAAAGTCTGCTGCCGGAGAGGCAGCAGAACGGCGTTTTAGCCGAAATTACCGGTCAGGCGCTGATGGAAATCAGTGCTGCGCGGATCCAGCCCTTCAATCGTCACGTCTGCACCATAACGCTGATAGCGATATTCAATACCATCCAGCGCTGCGACGCTGGATGCATCCCAGATCTGCGCGTGCGTTAAGTCAATCGTCACTTTTTTCGGGTCATGCGCATAATCAAAATGCTCAAACAGATCGTTGCTGCTGGCAAAGAACAGCGGGCCACGTACCTCATAGCGTACTGACTCACCATCTTCACTCAGCTGACGTTCAGCATGAATGACATGTGCAATACGGCGGGCAAACAGCAGCATCGCCAGGATTACTCCAGCGAGCACGCCCAGTGCCAGATTTCCTGTCCAGACCGTTACCGCCACTGTCAGCACCATAATCAGCGTCTCTGACCACGGCATACGTTTCAGTGTGTTGGGCTGCAGGCTATGCCAGTTAACGGTTTTCACTGCCACCACCATCATGATACCGGCCAATACTACCATCGGAATTTGCGCCATTATCCGGCTCAGTCCGGTCACCAGCAGCAGCAGCACCAGACCCGCAGCCACGGTTGAAACGCGGCTGCGCGCACGGCCCAGCTCAACGTTGACGATAGTCTGACCTATCATCGCGCATCCGGCGATACCGCCATAAAATCCCGCAAGGATATTTGCCACACCCAGACCCCAGGATTCGCGGCGCTTACTGGACGGGGTATCGGTCAGGTCATCGACCAGTTTGGCGGTCAGCAGCGACTCCATCAGCCCGACAAAGGCGATACTCAGTGCGGTGGGCCAGATAATCTGCAGAGTCTGCAGGTTAAGCGGTACCAGCAGGCTGTTAAAACCGGGCAGGCCAGGACTCATCGGTCCTTCATCGCCCACGTTCGGCATGCGATAGCCCATTAATAGCGCGACGCCCGTCACCACTACAATGGCAACCAGCGGAGAAGGAACACTCTTTAACAGACGCGGTAACAACAGCACGATTGCCAGGGTCGCGACAAAGAAAATCCACACCAGAGATGACTGGCCCCAGACGTGCGGCACCTGAGCAAAGAAAATCAGCACGCCCAGCGCATTCACAAATCCCAGCATCACCGAGCGGGGGATGTAGCGCATCATGCGTGCCAGACCGGCCACGCCAAACAGAATCTGAATCACGCCGCCCATGACTACCGCGGGCAGAATATATTCAACACCGTGCAGATGAACCATCGGTCCGATTACCAGTGCGACAGAACCGGCAGCCGCCGTAACCATCGCCGGGCGTCCGCCGAGTATCGACAGGGTCAGGCAGAGCACGACCGAGGCGATGAGACTGACTTTAGGGTCTACACCGGCAATAACGGAAAAGGAGATCACTTCAGGGATTAATGCCAGCGCGGTAATTACTCCGGCAAGGCATTCGCGGGTCAGCAGCGCAGGCGAACGCAGAACGCGCCCCACACTGATATCGCCCGCCACAACGTCGGTTGCGGCAACATCATTGGTTTGAGTCATAAAGGTCTGCAGGCTCTTTAGTTGTTTTGCTCCCGCGCGAGGGGCGGGAAGATCAGGCTCATGGTGAGGGGCAGATAGTACCGGGCGACGGGCAAAGATGCCAGAAAAAGGGGGGAACTCCCTCCATGGAGTCAGTCTTACAGCGAAAAATCATCCGGGGTCTTGTGGACCACGAGGTCGAGCAGCTGGCGGTAGCTATCCAGCATTTCCCTGTCACTTTCCAGTTCAAGCCGATGAATGAGTTTGGAAATAATGGCTTTATTATTCACTGGCATGCCTGACTGCAAAATTTCTGCAATCAGGATACCCAGCATTTCCATCTCGCTGGCTGGCTTGTTGGCCGCAGGGTTAAAATAATCAGCGATTTCCTGATTGGTCCGGGGAATAATATATTGCATGTGTAAGCCCTTCAGAACAGCCCGATTCCGGTTCGGATGTCAGGACAAAAGCGATCAAAAAAACCACCGCATGGACAGATGCGATGGTACCAGTGCCACAAATTGAGCAAACAAAAATTAACCTCTGAAGGTGGAAATCCACTGACACCTTCAGAGGCGACGCAAATGCATCATTCGTTACAGAGTCGCATACAACTCGTGACAGTAAACTTATACAATGAATAACTATCTGTAAAATCGAATTCTTTAGCAAAATGTGCCATTCACAACTTATCAAGGAGTTATAAGGATTATTCCGACACAAAAGTTGTACAAATAACCTATACAGATGGCGGGATTGACGAACCGGGTGGAAAAAGCCGGGAAGCCGTGGCCAGCTTCCCGGGAACAAATTAGCTGAACAACACCAGTTTAGCCGTCAGCTTACGCAGGTTTTTTTTATCGCCGACGATGGCAATGCCCAGCAGCCGCCATTGCACCAGCCTGGCATCTTTATCGACGGGCTGAGCGGGCAGTGACCATTGCCGGTGCGAGGTGAGCTGACTGAACATCCGATCCATCGCCGCCTCTTTGATGATCGCGGGATGGTTGTACCACAGTGCATCAAACGCGTGCCAGACAGCATAAGCCAATGGGCGGTCGTCGCGCAGTGTGGTTGCAAAGCGGAGTTCACGCGGCAAGGGGTCATCAGCCTGATTAGGCGTAAGCTGCTGCGCAATCTGTTGCGGTGAAAGATAGAGCATACGATAGGTGAAGCCGCTGTGGTTGATAGCATCGCCATCATGCAACTCCTCAGGCTCCAGCATAAAAACCGTGCCGGGACGGCTTTGATGCTGTTTGCGCCGCGAATGAAACTGCTGTACACCTTGCTCGGTCACGCCAATAAGATAGCTGTCGTGCCAGTGGGGATCCCAGGCGTGGCCAGTGAAATGGGCGCACAATGCCTCAATACCGCTAACGGCGTCACGGCGCAAATCGATCCAGTTTGCTGATGCCTGATTCATGTTATCCGGCTCCTGATTGCGGCCTCTGGACATTCTGACGCGATCCACTAATTTTTAACAGACCGGACGCTTTTCAATCGCGTTTCGCTTTGCGTATAATAACGCCTCCACTCAATTAGATATCTTACTATTAGGCTGCTAACATTTGTCTGAGCATACGCGTACCTTTACCCACTTACTGCATCTGACCGCCCATGCCTGGCGCCTGGCGGTTGATCGTCACCTTAAAGATAGCGGCTTAAGCATGAGCAGCTGGATGGCCATCGGGCTGATTGCCAGTGAGCCGCAGCGCATGACGCAGACCGAACTGGCGCAACTGCTGGGGCTGGAAGATGCCAGTATGGTGCCGCTGGTGGATCGGCTGGTGAAACAGTCGCTGCTGACGCGGGTACAACCGCCAGAAGATCGCCGTAAACGTCACCTGGTGCTGACCGATAAAGGCAATGAAGCCTTCGCCAAAGTGAAAACCGAGGCTGATGCTCTCCGTACTGAAATGCTGGCTGATATTGATCCCGGGGATCTGGCCGTCACCGAGCGCGTCCTGCAACAACTGCTGAGCCGCATGGGAAGTATGTAGAGGTGGCAAAGCGAAATCCCTACGCTGCACGCGAGTGGTTACCGCACGAAAAACCGATGCTGCCGGGTTCACCCTCGACGCCGCTGCATCCCATGCCAAAGCGCCTGGCATTTGGCCTGATCGGCTTACTGATTTCGCTGACGGGTGCGTTAAGTAACGCACTGGTCACCGCGAACCTGGTTAATCTGCAGGGCACCTTTGGAGCCTGGTCGAATGAGATTGCGTGGTTACCTGCAGTCTACGTGATGGGCAACATCTCTATAAATCTGCTGCTGGTAAAATTCCGACAGCAGTTTGGCCTGCGTGTCTTTACTGAAGCCTTTCTGGTGCTTTATGTACTGGTCGCATTCTTTCACTTATTCGCTAACGACCTGAGCTCGGCGATCATTGTGCGCACCGCCCATGGCATGGTGGCGGCGGCGCTCAGCTCACTGGGCATCTACTATCAGGTTCAGGCCTGGCCCGCAAAACATCGCCTGAAAGCGCTGGTGATTGGCCTGACGGTCTCTCAGCTGGCTATTCCGCTGGCCCGCTTATTTTCGTCAGAATTACTGCAGCTCAACGAGTGGCGTGGCCTTTATCTGTTTGAACTCGGTCTGGCACTGATCGCGCTGGGTGGGGTGCTGCTGGTGAAACTGCCACCAGGCGATCGCATTAAAACCTTTGAAAAGATGGATTTCCTGACCTTCGTTCTGCTGGCGCCTGGCATGGCGCTGCTGTGCGGCGTGCTGACGCTGGGTCGCATTGAATGGTGGTTCACCACGCCGTGGTTGGGAATCTGTACTGCAATTGCCCTGACGCTGATTGTCGCGGCGATTGTTATTGAGCATAACCGGCGTAACCCCCTGATTAACACCCGCTGGCTGAGCAGCGGCATGATGGTGCGGCTTGGCATTGTCATGGTCATGATCCGTATCGTACTGGCGGAACAGAACACCGGCGCGATCGGCTTTTTGCAGCAGATGGGTTTGCAGAACGATCAAATGCGCGGTCTGGCACTGGCGATCATGGCCGGGGTTATCGTGGGCATCGCCGCCAGCGCACTCACCATCAAACCCAATCATCTCAACTGGCCGATTGTCGCCTCGCTGGTGGTGATGATTATCGCCTCGCTGATGGATGCGCAATCCAGTCCGCTGACCCGTGGCCCCGAAATGTATCTCAGCCAGTTTTTGCTGGGCTTCAGCAGCGCCTTTTTCATGGCACCGGCGATGCTGATGGGCATTGGTAGCGTGGTGACCCAGCCAAAAAACCTGGTGAGCTTTGTGGTGCTGTTTGGCATGAGTCAGAACCTGGGTGGACTGATCGGCTCAGCGATCCTTGGCACTTTTCAGGTCTGGCGGGAAAAATATCACTCCAGCCTGCTGGGCGATCAACTCTCACTGCTCGATCCTAACGTTACCGAACGGCTAAGCCAGTACAACGCGCTATTTAATTCACTGGTGGGTGACGACGTTCTGCGCGGTGCGCAGAGCACCACCCAGTTACAGACGGTCGCCACGCTACAGGCTAATGTGCTCGCCTACAACGATACCTATCTGTTAACCGCTGCGCTGGCTCTGGTGACTCTGATGTGGGTCATCTGGCGTTTAACCCGGCGTCGTTATCTTGACTGGCGTCAGGCACAATTTAATCTGCGTGAGCAGCAACAGCTGGCTGCGTTACAGGAATCAACGGAGAAACAATGAGTCAGCAGGATGAGCTTCAGGCGGCAGAACGCGAACGTGCAAACCGTCGACGTATTCTTTCGATAGCCGCTGGCAGCGGTATTGTAGTGATTGGCGTACTGGTTATCCTGTATGCCTGGCAGCTTTGGCCTTTTACCAGCGCAATACAAAGCACCGAGAATGCCTATGTGCGCGGTCAGGTGACCTTTATCAGTCCGCAGGTGAATGGCTATCTCACCTCGGTAAAGGTCATCGATCTGCAGCCGGTGAAGAAAGGGCAGTTGCTGATGACGATTGATGATCGTATCTATCGTCAGCGGGTGCATCAGGCGCAGGCGCAACTGGCGATGAAGCAGGCGGCTCTGAAAAACAATCTGCAGCAGCGGCGCAGCGCAGAAGCGACCATCCAGAGCAATAAAGCGGCGCTGGAAAACGCGAAAGCGCAGGCACTGAAAAGCGGCTTTGATCTCAAACGCGTTGAGAATCTTGCGGCGGATGGATCGCTGTCGGTACGTGAGCGCGACGCCGCCCGCGCAGCAAACGCTCAGGCCCAGGCCCAGGTCCGCCAGGCTGCCGCGCAGATCGCCGTCGCGCAGCAGAACCTGCAAACCGTTATCGTTAATCGCGACGCGCTGGAGGGGGATGTCGAGAGCGCCCGCGCCGCGCTGGAGCTGGCGGAGATCGATCTGGCGAATACCCGGATTACCGCGCCTGATGATGGCCAGCTCGGTCAGCTGTCAGTGCGAACCGGCGCCTATGTCACGGCCGGTACGCGCCTGACCTCGGTAGTGCCCAATCACAAATGGATCATCGCGAACCTGAAAGAGACTCAACTGGCCCATATCCGGCCTGGCCTGCCGGTGACGATTCGGGTCGATGCACTGGATGGCAAACGCTTTAACGGGCAGGTGGAATTTATCTCGCCGGCAGCCGGCTCAGAGTTCAGCGCTATTTCACCTGACAATGCCACGGGTAACTTCGTTAAAATTGCGCAGCGTATTCCGGTTCGGATCCGTATCAACGAGCAGGATATGCAGCAGCTGCGCCCGGGCATGTCGGTTGAAGTCGATATCGATACCGCAGCCCAGGCCGCCGATGAGGGCGCACAATGATGCGTCGCGGCTTACTGGTAAGTGCGCTGATGCTGGCGCTGACCGGCTGCGCCACGCAGGTTGAAAAGGCACCGTCCTCTCTGCCGATCCCCGCCGCCTGGCGCAACAGTGTCGGGCCTGCTGCTGCGCCGGAAGCGGAGTGGTGGCGCGCGTTTCATGATGCGTATCTCAACCGGCTGGTCACACAGGCGCTGCGCAACAATCCTGATATTCTCACCGCGCGTTCCCGGGTTGATCAGTATCGCGCCCAGCTGCGCGCCACGCAGGGTGATGAATTTCCGACCCTCAGCGCCGGCGTAGCGGCGACCCGTGAGCGAACGCTCTCCTCAGTGACGGGCCAGCCGTATGAAACCGATGTTTTTCAGGGGTTGTTACAGGCAAATTACGAGGTTGATCTCTGGGGAGCGCGTAGCAATAGCGTCTCGGCGTCGCAGGCAAGCTTAGCGGCGCAGCAGGCCGCCGCGTCTGCTGCAGAGCTGACCATTGCCAGCTCAGTGGCATCGGGTTATCTCAACCTGTGCGCGCTGGATGAACAGCTGCGGGTCACCGAGGCGACGCTGGCGACCCGCAACAATTCACTGAAGCTGGCCCAGCGTCAGTTTGAGAGCGGCTACACCTCAAGGCTGGAGTGGATGCAGGCCGCTTCTGAATATCAGTCGGCGAAAGCACAGATACCGCAGCTGCAGCATCAGATCGCGCAGCAGGAGAATGCGCTGAGCGTCCTGGTGGGCATGAACCCGCGTAGCATTGCCCGCCGTCAGCAGTTTGACCAGATTCTACCGCAGCAGATGCCGTCGCTGCTGCCGTCCGAACTGCTTAATCGCCGCCCGGATATTGTGCAGGCGCAGCGTCAGTTACTGGCCGCAGATGCCAGCCTTGCCTCATCGCGCGCTAAGCTGCTGCCAGGGCTGAACCTCACTGCCACCGGCACCCTGCAGAGTTCGGTGCTGCACCAGCTCGCAGACAATCCATTCCGGCTCTGGAGCGTGGGCGGCAGCATTCTGGCACCGTTGCTGAACCGTGAAGCGCTGACGGCACAGGTTGATGTCTCAATGGCAACGCGCAATCAGGCGCTGTACGGCTATGAAAAAGTGGTGCGCAACGCCTTCTCGGAAGTCAACGATGCCCTGGACGCTATCCGACAGCGTGAGGCACAGCTTCAGGAACTGCAAAAGCAGGAAACTTACGTAACCGAGGCGCTGCGCATTGCCCGCAACCGCTATCAAAATGGCTACGCTTCCTATCTGGATGAACTGGATGCGCAGCGAACCCTGTTTTCAACTCAGCTGAATCGGGTGGCCGTTAAAAATAATCTGTTGCTGGCGCAGATCGATCTCTATCGCGCACTGGGCGGTGGCTGGGCTCCCGCCTCCACACAATGACTGCCCGGGCCGATCCAGCCGCAGTAAGAGTTTCTGCGGCCGGGATCGGCCTCTGCGCAGACGCCGCGACTGCGCATTTTACCTCGCGTTAATCCCTCAAATAACCACCCAAAACCTATACATACTTCTGCTTACCTGTCTTTACATTCGATGGTATCATGCGCGGGTTTTGAACCAGCCAGCCGGAAAAATGCACGTAATGTTAAGCTGGTGTTGGATGATTTTTACGTTTAACTCACTGATAAAAAAGATCAAAGAAGGGACTCGTTATGATCAAAAAAACAATTTTTGCGCTGGCTGTGGTCGCTGCATGATTAACCGGCTGCGCATGCACGCCGCCGATTCATAACGTGAATCAGGCCCTCACTCAGCATGACAGTGATAATCAGATGAAACTGGCGATCATTGAGGCGGGTATTGGCCGGAAACAGCTGATGACACCCGTTTCGCCTGGTGTAATCAATGGTCGTCTGGCCCAGCGTGATGTTGTGGCGACCATCCGCATTACTTACACCAGACAGAATTACCGCATTGAGTCTGTCGGCAGTGAAAACCTGAGAGCGGGACAGGGTGTGATCCTCAATAACGACAACGACTGGATGGCCAATCTCGATCAGGATATTCAGTTGCGGCTGTCGGCCCTGGCCGCCCGGTGATCGGCGTGCTGTTGCAATAATGGGTCGACAGACTCGCTAAGCATAAAGTTCTGCGGCAGCCGGCCGACAAATCAGATGAGCTGCTATTGATGAATCCTTGAGTAAACCTCTACCGTGAGAACCTGATTAGGGTTCGGCAGGTTTTCCGGTACGCACTTTTTTTGCAGAAGGCAGGAGTGACGATCCAATGAACGCCGACTCCACACGTATGATGAAAAGAGTGTTGAGATGAAACTCGCTTACTCACTGGTCGACTGGCAGGCACTGGCTCCGGGTTTAAGCGCGCCAGAAGCCTGGCAGGACTGGGCGCAACAGAGCAGGGCCATCGACCCCTTAGCGGCGATGGCAAAGCCGCAATACTTACCGATGATGACGTCGCGTCGTCTGAGCGGCGGCAGCCGTGCGGCGGTAGAGTGTGGGCTGGCGCTTCTGGCACGGCAGAAGGCAGACGCTATCGTGTTTACCAGCCGTCACGGTGAACTGGAGCGTAATCTGCGTATTCTTAATACCCTTGCAGATCAACAGTCAATGTCACCTACAGACTTTGCCATGTCAGTTCACAATTCGGCGGTTGGCAGCCTGACCATTGCGGCAAAAGCGCCGCTGGTCTCGACCTCCATTGCGGCAGGCATGGACTCTTTTCAGCAGGGATTGATTGAAGTCAGCGCTCTGCATCAGGCGGGTTATCAGCAGGTGCTGCTGGTCGACTTCGACGGCATCGTGCCGGACTATTATCTGCCGTGGCTGGCGGATCAGCGCGTGAATTTTCCTTATGCGGTGGCACTGCTGCTGCGTGCGGGCGAACAACTGTCTTGCACTGGCTGTAAAGGCGAAGAGAAGAGGGCAGAAACGCTGTTACCGCAGAGCCTGCGTTTTCTGCAGCAATGGCTGGCGGCTTCGCCCACCTTCAGCCTGGCAGGCGAACGCCTGACATGGCACTGGGAGAGAAGTCATGGCTGATTGCTCACAACCCGCTCAGCACTCAGGCAGCCGCCTTAACTACTGCTGGCGACTGGTGATGACGGCCGTCAATTTTACGCTGTTTGGGCTGGGCGGACTGCTGCTGTCACTGATTGGCTTCAACCTGCTACTCCTGATCCAGCGCGATTCTCTGCGCCGCCGGCTGCTGGCCCGACGCGCTATCGCCTTTAGCTTCCGCTGCTTTCTGCGTTTCTGCCGGATGACCGGCGTTTACGACTACCGCATTGAAGGCGCAGAGCTGTTGCAACAGGATCGCGGATGCCTGATTGTCGCTAATCATCCGTCACTGATCGACTACGTGATGATCGCGTCGGTACTGCCAGAGATGGATTGTCTGGTAAAGGCCGATCTGCAAAAAAATCCCTTTATACGTGGGGTGATTCGCGCCGCCGATTATCTGATCAACAGTGAAGCGGAGACGCTGCTGCCGGACAGTCAGCAGAGACTGGCGCGCGGCGACAATATCCTGATTTTTCCGGAAGGCACCCGTACCCGTTACGGTCAGCCGCTGACTCTGCAGCGCGGAGCCGCCAATATTGCGGTGCGCGCCGGATGCGATCTGCGCGTGGTTCACATCACCTGCAGCCAGCGTATGCTTGATAAACAGAGCCGCTGGTATCAGATTCCGCCGGTTAAACCGCTGTTTACCGTGCGAGTAAAGTCACGAATCGACAGTCAGTCGTTTTGTGAAAGCAATCCCGATGCGCAGCCACTGGCCGCGCGTCGCCTGACCCGCCACTTAGAGCAGGCGCTGGTCCCCCAGAACAGGTAAGACGAAAACCGGTATGGATTCATTAATTAACGATATCAAACAGATGATTATCGACACGCTGAACCTTGAAGATCTCAGCCCCGATGATATTGAGACTGACGCTGCCCTGTTTGGCGACGGGCTGGGGCTGGACTCAATTGATGCACTGGAACTTGGCCTGGCAGTGAAAAATCGCTACGGCGTGACGCTCTCTGCGGAAAGTGAAACCCTGCGTGCCCACTTCTTCTCTGTCGCGACGCTGGCCGCGTTCGTCAACCAACAGCGCGGCTGAAAGCGGAGACAATCTTATGATGAACAAAGAAGAGATTTATCAGGAAGTGACTTCGCTGCTCACCAGCCTGTTTGAAATTGCGCCCGAGGATATCCACCCCGAGGCGCGTCTGTATGAAGATCTCGAGCTCGACAGCATTGATGCTGTCGATATGGTCGTGCACCTGCAAAAACGTACCGGCCGTAAAATCAAACCGGAAACCTTCCGCGCGGTCCGAACTGTGCAGGATGTCGTGGATGCGGTGGAACAACTGATGCGCGAAGACGCCTGATCCGTCGTGCCTGCTGCTACGCTTCGCCTGCTCAATCTGCTTACGCTGCTGGCCTGGCCCTTGCTGGTCTGGCTGGCACTGACCCAGCCGCGCTGGCAGGGACTCTTCTGGCTGCTGGCGCTGCTGTTTGGCCTGCGCTGGCTGCAACTGCGTCGTCAGCAGAACGCGCTGGGCGCGGTCATGGGCTGGCTGGCGCTGCTCGGCGCGCTGCTCTGTATCAGCAGCCAGCTGTTACGCGCTCAGCATCTGTTGCTGTGGTATCCGGTGGCGGTCAATCTGGCGATGCTGCTGGTGTTCGGTGCTTCACTCTGGAGCGCGATGCCGCTGGTGGAGCGTATTGCCCGGCTGCGTGAGCCAGAACTTCCTGCCGCCGCAGTGCCTTACACCCGTCGCGTCACGCAGATCTGGTGCCTGTTTTTTATCGGCAATGGCAGCATGGCGTTCTATACCTGTCTGCAGGGCGATCTGCGGCTCTGGACGCTGTGGAACGGTGGCATCAGCTACCTGTTGATCGGCGTGCTGATGGGCGCTGAGTGGCTGGTTCGTCAGCGTGTGAGGCGAAAAGCATGAGCGTGGCCGAGTGGCTGACAGGCGCCGATCGTGAAGTCGCCTGGCGAGGCGATCAACCCTTGATGCTCGGCGCGATGCGTCGTCAGGTGCAGGCACTTAGCCTGCGCTTAGCGGCACAGCCGGGCACGCACTGGGGGCTCTGTTTTGACGACAGTTATCGTTTCTGTGTGGCGCTGCTGGCCTGCTGGTATGCCAGTAAAACGCCGGTGATGCCGGGTCATAGCCGCGCCGCGCTACTGAATGAGATGCAGGAGCAGCTTGATGGGGTGCTGTGCGACATGCCGCTGGCGGTCAGCCTGCCGCTGCTGACGTGGGATGAGGCAGAAGCCCAGGGCCAGCTGCCACCACTGCCTGCGAGCTCAGCGCTGATACTCTTTACCTCGGGGTCCACCGGCGCACCGCGTCAGGTGGTGAAGTCACTGACGGTGATGGAGCAGGAGAGCCGCTGGCTCAGCGCTCTGTGGGGCGAACAGCTGCAAGGCTGCAGGGTGATTGCCTCGGTCAGCCATCAGCATCTTTACGGTTTATCGTTCCGACTTTTCCTGCCAATGACGCTCAGGCTGCCGTTTTCCGCTCAGCCGCTGTTCTACGGCGAGCAGCTGGCCCAGCTGCCGCGCGACTGTCGCTATGCTTTTATCAGCAGCCCGGCTTTTTTATCGCGGCTGGACAGTACGCTCGACGCGCCCGGCTGTGAACTGATTGTCTCTGCCGGTGGCACCCTGCGCGGGCCGGATGCAGAACAGGTCTGGCAGCGCTTTGGCTGCCCGGTCAGTGAAATCTACGGTAGCACCGAAACCGGCATTCTGGCCTGGCGTCAGTGCGATCGGGCCGATGCCCCGTGGCGAAGTTTTTCTGGCGTCAGGCTTGAGCAGGTGACGCCCGAACGCTGGCAGGTCTGGTCGCCGCTGATTGCGGGTGATAACGGCCTTGCGCTGGACGACCGCCTGAATATGCAGCCCGATGGCGGATTTCAGCTGGCAGGACGTCACGATCGCATCGTGAAAATTGGAGACAAGCGCATCTCATTAAGTGAGATAGAGCGCCGACTGACCGATCTGCCGGAAATTGACGATGCCGTGGCGCTGGTGGTCACGCGTCATGATCGTCAGGCAATTGGCGTCGTGCTGTCGCTCACCAGCACGCTGGATGAAGCGGCTCTGCACCAGCACAGACAGCAATGGAAACGCCAGCTGCAGTGCTGGCTGGAACCGCTGGCGATGCCGCGCTACTGGCGGATTGTTGCCACCATTCCGGTTACCCCCCAAAGTAAACGCGCCTGGCCGCAAATAGAGGAACTTTTTCATGTTGCCGATTGAACGAAGCCGGGAGTTGCAGGCTGACAGCGCCACGCTGATTCTGCAGGTTGAAGCCGGACTGTTCTGGTTCCAGGGCCACTTTCAGACGCTGCCTATTCTGCCTGGCGTGGCTCAACTGGACTGGGTGATGCACTACGGCGTGTCACTGCTCGCGCCGGGTAAGCAGTTTGCCGCCATTGAAAACATCAAATTTCAGCAGCCGGTGCTGCCTGACTCACTTCTGCAACTGCGTCTTGACTGGGATGCTGAAAAGTCGCGCCTGAGTTTCCGTTACAGCCTGCTCAGTCACGACGGCGAGCCGAGCGCCAGCATCGGGAAGATCACGCTGTGCTAACCCTGCCGTTTACGCCTTGCGTAGTGATCCCGTGTTACAACCATGGTGCGATGATGGCATCGGTACTGGCCCGGCTGGCACCGTTTAATCTGCCGGTTATCGTCGTGGATGATGGCAGCGACACGGCGACTCAGCTTCAGCTGGCGACGCTGTACGCCGCAGAGCTCACTGTGCTGCGACTCGACAGCAATCAGGGTAAAGGTGCGGCGGTGATTCATGGTCTGCGCGCTGCGGCGGCACGCGGATTCACCCATGCCGTGCAGCTTGATGCGGACGGTCAGCATCAGGCAGAAGATCTGCCGCTGATGCTGGCGGAAGCTGAGCGCTATCCCGACGCGCTGATCTCCGGACAGCCGATTTATGACGATTCGATCCCTAAATCACGTCTTTATGGTCGCTATATCACACACTTCTGGGTCTGGATTGAAACGCTGTCGCTGTCGATCCGCGACAGCATGTGCGGTTTTCGTGTCTATCCGCTGGCCCCCACGCTGGCGTTGTGCGATCGCCGTGCCATCGGCCAGCGCATGGATTTCGATACTGAGATCATGGTGCGGCTCTACTGGAAGGGCATACGCAGTCGCTTTATCCCGACCCGCGTCACCTATCCCGCCAGCGGGCTGTCGCACTTCGATGCGCTCTATGACAATCTGCGCATCTCCTGGATGCATACCCGTCTGTTCTTCGGCATGCTGCCGCGGATCCCGCGTCTGCTGGCGATGCGTAACGCGCCAGCACACTGGTCTGTGGAAACGGAGCGGCGCGGACAGTGGGGATTACGTTTTATGCTGGCGGTGTATCGCTATGGCGGGCGGCTGCCCTTTACGCTGCTGCTCTGGCCGGTCGTCGCGGTCTACTGGCTGAGCGGTCAGCGCGCGCGAAGCGCTTCACGGCAATGGCTGGCGCAGGTCACCGTCGCCGCACAGCAGCGGCAGGTTGCATTACCGCCGCGGCTTAACAGCTACCGCCATTTTCTGCGCTTCGCCGGGGCGATGCTGGATAAAGTCGCCAGCTGGCGCGGGGATTTGCATTGGGGACGGGATATCGATTTCGCGCCGGGCGCAGAAGCGATAATCCGCGCACCCACACCCCAGGGCAAGCTGATCCTGGCCTCCCATCTTGGCGACATTGAAGCCTGTCGCGCGATGGCGCAGCAGGTCAGCGGACTGGTGATTAATGCACTGGTGTTTACCGACAATGCCCGGCGCTTTCGGGCGGTACTGGAAACTATCGCCCCGCAGGCGGGGGTCAATCTGATGCCGGTCAGTGATATCGGGCCGGAGACAGCAATCCTGCTGCAACAGAAGCTGGATGCGGGCGAATGGGTGGCGATTGTCGGGGATCGTACGGCGGTCAATCCGCAACGCGGCGGCGAGCGTCGGGTCATCTGGAGCGATTTTCTGGGTCGGGCAGCACCGTTTCCACAGGGGCCGTTTGTGCTGGCGGCTGCGTTACGCTGTCCGGTGCTGCTCATGTTTGCCCTGCGGCAACAGGGTAAACTGCTTATCCACTGTGAGCCGTTTGCCGATCCGCTGCTGCTGCCCCGTGCACAACGTCAGCAGGCGCTGCAACAGGCGGTCGATCGCTATGCGCAACGGCTGGCGCATTATGCGCTGCTGGCCCCGCTGGACTGGTTCAACTTTTTCGATTTCTGGACGTTGCCTGATCACCAGGCGCACCACAAGGAGTCTGACCATGACTGAACATCATGCTGAAGTCGTGCTGACTGTTTCATTCCACGACTGTGATCCCATGGGTGTGGTCTGGCACGGTAACTATTTCCGCTTCTTCGAAGTGGCACGCGAAGCCCTGCTGCGCAGCATCAATTACAGTTATGCCGAGATGGCTGCCAGTGGCTACGTCTGGCCGGTGGTCGATACCCGGGTTAAATATCGCCATCCCCTGCGCTGTGAAGAGACGATTCGCGTCAGTGCCCGGATTACAGAATATGAGAACCGCCTGCGCATCGACTATGAGGTGCGAAACGCGGCCGATCAGATCACCACTAAAGCGCATACGCTGCAGGTTGCGGTTGAGCAGGAGAGTCAGGCGCTGTGCTTTGTTTCGCCCGATATTTTACTGGAACGTTTAGGAGTAAAAGGATGCTGAAAATAGTGCTTACCGGCCTGCTATTGTGGGCCAGTGCGGCCAGCGCAGTCACACTGGATCAGCTGCAGCAGCGTTTTGCCAGCCAGCCAGTGATCCGGGCCGACTTTACCCAGACGCGCACCATTTCAGGTATGCGTCAGCCGCTGGTGTCGCACGGTCAAATGCTGATCGCCCGTGAGCAGGGGTTATGGTGGCATCAGCAGACGCCGTTTGTGATGACACTGCTGCTGGATGATAAGCGCATGGTGCAAAGCCTTAACGGCCAGAAGCCCCAGGTGATCACCGCTGACAGCAATCCGCAGATGTTCCAGTTCAATCATTTGCTGCGGGCGCTGTTCCAGGCTGACCAGAAGGTCCTTAACGAAAATTTCAGCGTGGCCTTCAGCGATCGTGGCAACGGCGCCTGGACGCTGGACCTGACGCCCAAAGCTGCGCCGCTCAACAAAATCTTCAACCGTATCTCGCTGGCGGGTAATACCTTCCTGGACAGCATCAACCTGGATGATAAGCAGGGCGATAAAACCGAGATTCAGCTCAGTAACACCCGCATTGAACCGCCGCAGTTAAGCGACGAGGAGCAGGCACGTTTTGCCGGGCCGTAACGATCGGCTGCTGGCGATCCTGTGGCTGGCCATCTGTCTGCTGCTGGCGGCGGCGCTCGCTTTTCTGTTGCCGCGCAGCCAGCTCAACAGCAGCGTGCTGGCTTTGCTGCCGCAACAGAATCTGGGCGCAGCACCGCCTGCGCTACAGCAGGCTTTTATGCAGCGGCTGGATCGCCAGATGGTGTGGCTGGTTTCACCCGGTGAGCAGGACGATCCGCAGGTCGCTGCCTGGTGGCTGGCGCAGTTGCGTGCGCTGCCTGACCTGAAGCTTGTGCAGGGCGATCTTGATGCACAGCAGCAGCAGCAGTGGGGCCGTTTCGCCTGGCAACACCGCAATGGTCTGCTTGATGAGTCGACACGCAGCCGCTTGCAGAACGGGGGTGAGGCGCAGGCAGACTGGCTGCTGGCGCAGCTTTTTTCAGCCTTCTCGGGCGTCAGCAGCAGAGAGTTGCAGGGCGATCCTTTGATGCTGGTGCGCGGTTCACAGCTGGCGCTGGCTCAGAATGCCGGACGTATGACGCTGCATGATGGCTGGCTGACCGTAAAAGACGAGCAGGGTAAGCAGTGGTATTTTCTGCATGGCGAACTGGCGAACAATGCTTTCAGTATGCAGCAGAGCCATGCGCTGGTGACCCGGCTTAGCGCGCTGGAGCAGCAGCTTAAAAGCCGCTGGCCGCAGGCGAAACTGCTGACACGGGGTACTGTCCTGTTCAGCGACAACGCCAGCCAGCGTGCGCAGCACGATGTTAAAACCCTGGGGAGTGTAACGCTGGGTGGCGTCGTCCTGCTGGTGCTGCTGGTCTTCCGATCACTGCGTCCATTGCTGCTGACGGTGACGTCTGTGGCGGTAGGCGCGATGGCAGGCACAGTGGTGACGCTGCTTTGCTTCGGTGAGCTGCATCTGATGACGCTGGTGATGAGTCTGAGTATTGTCGGCATCTCGGCGGATTACACGCTCTATTATCTCACTGAGCGTATGGTTCACGGCGAACAGCAGTCACCGTGGCAGAGCCTGCGCAAAGTCCGCGGTACGCTGCTACTGGCGCTTGCGACCACCGCGATTGCCTGGCTGCTGATGCTGCTCGCGCCCTTTCCCGGACTGCGTCAGCTGGCGGTGTTTGCCGCCAGCGGATTAACCGCATCCTGTCTGACGGTAATTCTGATCACGCCGTGGCTGGTACGTGGATTACCGGTGCGTCCGGTGCCGCTGATGGTGCCGCTGGCGTGCTGGCTTGCCGCCTGGCGTCGCCAGCGCGGGTTGCGTGTCGGATTACCTGTATTGATGGCCATCTTCGCCCTGACCGGAATCGCTCAGTTAAAGGTAGATGATGACATCGCGCATCTGCAAAGTGCCCCCGCACAGCTGCTTGAACAGGATCGCCAGCTCGCTACTCTGACCGGCCAGCGTGCCGATCAGACCTGGTTTGTGGTCTGGGGCGATGATGCTCAGCAGACGCTGCAGCGGCTGGAAAAACTGGCACCGGATCTCCATCAGGCACAGCAGCAGGGCTGGCTGCAACATTATCGTCTGCTGCCGCTGAAGTCGCTGGCGCAGCAACAGCAGGATCTGCAGCTGCTGAAACAGGCCGTTCCGACGATTACGGCCCGCCTGCAGCAGGCGGGAATTGCCCTTGCCGCGCCGGATCTGACGCCAATGCCGGTAACACCCGATGCCTGGCTGTCGGGTCCGCTGAGTGAGGGCTGGCGTCTGCTGTGGCTGACGCTGCCGGACGGGCAGAGCGGTGTTCTGATCCCCACCAGCGGCGTAAAAAATAGCGCCGCACTCGCAGAGCTGGCTAAGCAGCATCCTGGCGTCAGCTGGATCGATCGCAAGGCGAGTTACGATGCGCTGTTCAGTTTCTGGCGTACCCTGCTTGGCGGATTACTGGCACTGGCGCTGCTGCTGATCACCCTGAGTTTTGTACTGCGCCTGGGATTAAAGGCGGGCTTACGCAGCGCGCTGCCGTCGGTGCTGTCGCTGGCGATGGCGCTGGCAACGCTGGGCTGGATCGGCGCATCGCTGAACCTGTTTGCGCTGCTGGCGCTGATTCTGGTGCTGGGGATCGGCATTAACTACACGCTCTTTTTCAGCAATCCACAGGGTACACCAATGACTTCGTTGCTGGCGGTATCGCTGGCGATGATCACCACCTTACTGACGCTGGGCATGCTGGTATTCAGCAGCACCAGCGCGATTGCCAGTTTTGGCACCGTATTATGCAGCGGCATCTTCAGCGCTTTCCTGCTGTCACCGCTGGCGATGCGACCCACCCGATCAAGGAGTAAACGATGATCCGCGCCGCCTGTATTCTGCTGACGGCTCTGCTGCTCAGCGCCTGTGCCGGACCGGCACCCGACAGCAGCCGTCCCACCGCCTGGCTGAAACCGGGCGTGAAGGTGACGCTGCCGCCGCCAGGCATCCGTCCCGCCTTTCAACAGCAGCAGTTGCTGACCGGCCAGTTTAAAGGCCAGAGTCAGTCACTGCTGGTGCTGCTCAGTGCTGATGAACAGCAAATTGATCTGGCGGGGCTCTCTTCGGTGGGTATTCGACTCTTCAGTCTGCGCTATGATGCCAGCGGTATTCATACCCAGCAGTTGATGCCGCTGCCACAGATGCCGCCCGCGAGTCAGGTTCTGGCAGACATCATGCTCAGCTACTGGCCGCTGGATGCCTGGCAAAAACAGCTGCCGCCAGGCTGGAAGCTGCAGGATAAGGGATTAAAGCGACGGCTGATCGATGCCGATAACCAGCTGGTAACGGAGATTGATTATCTGCAACGGGGTAATCAGCGCCAGCCAGTCAGCATTCGGCAGCATGCCTTTGGCTATCAGATCCGCATTCAACATCTGGACGCCTCATGATTTATATCTCTGCTATCGGCATGCTGAATGCCCTGGGAAATGACAGCCAGCAGATCGCGGCCAGCCTGAAAAAAGGTGAGGCACCCGGTATGCAGTTGCGTCATGGCTGGCTGAGCGGTGATCGCGCCTGTTGGCTTGGCAGAGTTGAAGGTGAGCTGCCAGCGATTCCTGCTGTCCTTAGCGCGCATAACACCCGCAACAACCAGCTGCTGCTGGCCGCGCTGATACAAATCCGTCCGACGCTTGATGCGGCGATTGCACGCTATGGCGCCAGCAGAGTGGCAATTGTACTGGGGACCAGCACCTCGGGGGTGGATGAGGGGGATCAGCAGATTTGCGGCGGCCAGCCCGATTATCACTACCAGATGCAGGAGCTTGGCGATCCGTCACGTTTTCTGGCGCACTACCTGCAGCTCGATGGCCCGGCCTATACCATTTCCACCGCCTGCTCTTCCAGCGCCCGCGCCATTATCAGTGGTGAGCGGCTGATCGCGGCAGGGCTGGCGGATGTCGCGCTGGTGGGCGGTGCAGACTCGCTGAGTCGGATGCCGATCAACGGTTTCGACAGTCTGGAATCGCTCTCTGAGCGTCGCTGCGCGCCGTTCAGCTGCGAGCGTGACGGTATCTCGATTGGCGAAGGAGCCGCGCTGATGTTGCTGACGCGGGAACCGCAGCCGCTGGCGCTGTTGGGTGCGGGTGAATCTTCCGACGCCTGGCACATGTCTGCGCCCCATCCTCAGGGCGAAGGCGCTGAACGGGCGATGCGAATGGCGCTGCAACAGGCGAATCTGTTGCCGCAGCAGGTGGGTTATATCAATCTGCATGGCACAGCCACGCCGCTGAACGATCAGATGGAAGCCGCCGTGATTCATCGTTTGTTTGGCAATGCGGTGCCATGCAGCTCAACCAAACATCTGACCGGCCATACGCTCGGCGCGGCGGGCGTGTGCGAAGCTGCGCTCAGCGCGTTGATCCTGCAGAACAATCTGCCGCTGCCTGCGCAGGATTTTAGCGCGGCGGCGCAGGATGAGACGCTGCCGGATTGCGGATTGCTGTTACAGCCACAGGCGCTGCAACGGCCGGTCATCGCCTCTAATTCATTCGCCTTTGGTGGCAACAACACCTGCCTGATTCTGGGACGCCTTGATGGACATTAATTCTCCCGCGGCACTCTGGCTGCCGCATGCTGCACCGATGCTGCTGCTTGATCAGCTGATTGCCGTTGATGATGAGCACGTTCACTGTCAGGTATCGACCTGTGCCGATGGCATACTGGCGCCATTTCTGACGCCACAGGGCGAACTGCCTGCCTGGTTTGGCGTCGAGATGATGGCTCAAACCGTAGGCGTCTGGTCGGGCTGGCATGCAAAGCAGGGTGGCGCAACCCTTATCCCGCCCGGCATGCTGCTGGGTGGACGCGGCTGGCGGGCAGAACAGCCGTACTTTCCCGCGAACGTCACTCTGGATATCAGAATGACGTTGCTGATGCGCGATGACCGTATGGGCAGCTTTGAGGGCGATATTTGTTACGGCCCGCAACGGCTTGCCAGCGGTCGTCTCAACACCTGGCAACCCAATGAAACAGAGTTAAAGCAATTAATGTCACAAGGAAATCAGCCATGACAAAGTCGGTATTAGTCACGGGCGCCAGTAAAGGCATTGGCCGCGCGATTGCGCTGCGTCTCGCCCAGGATGGCTATCAGGTTATCGTTCATTTTAACCGCGACCGCGCGGGGGCTGAGCAGTGCCTGCAGCAGATCGAATCTGCAGGCGGCAGTGGTCGTGTGCTGGGATTTGATGTGGCTGACCGGGCAGCCACCCGTGCCGCGCTGGAAGCGGATATTGCGCAACACGGGGCCTACTATGGCGTGGTGAGCAATGCTGGCATCACCCGTGATGCAGCGTTTCCCGCCCTGACGGATGAGGAGTGGGACAGTGTCATCCACACCAACCTCGACAGTTTTTACAACGTTATCCAGCCCTGCGTGATGCCGATGATCGGCCTGCGCCGCGGTGGTCGCATTATTACCCTCTCTTCGGTCTCCGGGATGATGGGCAATCGCGGTCAGGTCAACTACAGCGCGGCGAAAGCGGGCATTATCGGGGCCACCAAGGCGCTGGCGATTGAACTGGCTAAACGCAAAATCACCGTTAACTGCATCGCGCCCGGTCTGATTGATACCGGCATGGAGGGGCTCGAACCTCAGGTGATTGAAGAAGCGATGAAGATCGTGCCGATGAAGCGCATGGGCACGGCCGACGAAGTCGCCGGACTGGCGAGCTATCTGATGTCCGATATCGCCGGTTACGTAACGCGTCAGGTGATTTCAATTAATGGAGGCATGCTGTGATCCAGCGGGTAGTCGTAACCGGTATGGGCGGCGTAACGGCCTTTGGTGAATCCTGGGCTGAGGTTTCGGCGCGTATTCGTGCCGGGCGCAACGCGGTACGCTTTATGCCGGAGTGGCAGATCTATGACGGACTGCATACCCTGCTCGGCGCGCCCGTGGATAACTTTGAACTGCCTGCGCATTATACCCGCAAGCGTATCCGCGCCATGGGCCGCGTTTCGCTGCTGGCAACGCGTGCCACCGAACTGGCGCTGACCCAGGCAGGGCTGATTGACCATCCGGTGCTGACCTGCGGAGAGACGGGCATCGCCTACGGCTCCTCTACCGGCAGCACCGGGCCGGTCAGCGAGTTCGCCACCATGCTGACCGAAAAGCACACCAACAATATTACCGGCACGACGTACGTGCAGATGATGCCGCATACCACCGCCGTGAATGCCGGGCTCTTTTTCGGCCTGCGCGGCCGGGTGATCCCGACCTCCAGCGCCTGTACGTCAGGCAGCCAGGCTATTGGCTATGCCTGGGAGGCGATTCGTCATGGATATCAGACGGTGATGGTGGCGGGTGGTGCGGAGGAGCTCTGTCCGTCGGAAGCGGCGGTGTTCGATACCCTCTTTGCAACCAGCCAGCGCAATGACGCGCCACACACCACGCCAGCGCCTTTTGATCAGCAACGCGATGGCCTGGTGATAGGCGAAGGGGCCGGCACGTTGATCCTGGAGTCGCTGGATCATGCCCTGGCGCGTGGTGCCACAATTTATGCTGAAATCACGGGCTTCCACACCAACTGCGATGCCGCCCATATCACGCAGCCGCAGCGGGAAACCATGCAGATCTGCATTGAGCGGGCATTGCAGAGCGCCGGTATTACCGCATCAGAAGTCGGTTATGTGAATGCGCACGGCACGGCCACTGAGCGGGGTGATATGGCAGAAAGTCTGGCGACGGCAGCGGTGTTTGGCGAGTCAACGCCGATCTCCTCTCTGAAATCCTATTTTGGCCATACGCTGGGTGCCTGCGGGGCGCTGGAAGCCTGGATGAGCATTGAGATGATGCGGGAAGGGTGGTTTGCGCCCACGCTTAACCTGACGCAACCGGCCGCTGATGGCGGTCAGCTGGATTACATCATGGGTGAGCCGCGAGAGATTGAAACCGACTATATCCAGAGCAACAATTTTGCCTTTGGTGGCATTAACACATCTCTGATCTTCAGACGCTGGCGCGGCGTCTGATATCCGGTCCGTGCGGTACTGACACGGGCCAGTTTATTTTCCGAACGAAAAAACCGGACGATAAACAACCTTTCATTTACACTGTCACTCACCGCATTACGCCCTGCGGCCCTATTTTCCACAGGATAGTTATGTCTTTGCCCTTGCCACCCGACGATCACGATGAGCCAATTCGCCAGTCACTTGACGATGCGCACTTTGCGATAGTGGTGCTTGCGGTGACCTCGGTAACGCTTATAATCTTTGTCCTGATAGTTACGCTCTGGATGAGCTGACACGCCCAGGGATTCGTCGGATGGCATAAGGAGAAGGCGATGGACTCCGGAGATGACAAATTAATCGCAATTATCGGTTTGCTGGCGGCCTGCCTGATCGGGGTCACTTTCCTGTTTACCATGGTCTGGCTGACCGACGTTCGTCATCCTGCCGATCCCTCTCTTGATGTTCGCTCCTGTTACCCGAAGAACCATCCTTCTCAGCATGCCTGATTATGCGTTACGAGTGGTGAACTTAATCTGCTGACTGCGCAGAACCAGCGCCAGCGCTTCATGCAGCTTGCGGTTGCCATTAGGATCAGCTAATCCCAGCAGCGGACCGGGTGAACGCCGGTCGTCAGCCCAGGCGGGATACTCCACCACCGGATAGAGCGAAATGCCCTCCACTGCAATGCCGTGATCCAGCGCTACCGCCACGTTTTCACTGATCTCCTGCAGCCAGGGGGCGCGCGCGTCACCCTCTGCGCCGGTTTCGGCAATTAACATCGGGCGCTGGTAGCGTTGCCAGCACTGCGCCAGCAAAATGTGCAGTGGAGTTCGTGCCGGATCCTCCAGTGACATCGGCTGGTCGGGGAAAAACCAGTGGTTATCGGGATAGTAGTTCAGGCCCAGGATATCCAGGCAATCTTCACTGCCGCCTAACTCTTTATCAACGCGACCGGCCAGCATATCCCAGGCCTCGAACTGCGCCTGATGCTGCGCATCCGCGTAAGGTTTGCTGTCTGGATTATCGGGATGATGGGCAATCTGTACCAGCGGATCGGTCAGCACAAAACGTGCTTCCGGATAGACTTCGCGAATGGCGTGAATCGCTGCCAGCGAGGCACGGACCAGCTGTCGCTTCAGTTCTTTACCGCGATTAGCGGCATGGGGATTGAACCAGGCCACATCGGCTCCAGCCCATGACCAGAATGAAATTTGATTTACCGGCGTAAAGAAGGGGCGTTCGATGCCCTGATCGTGCATCAGTTGTGCCATCGCACGGGCGAAACGACTAAAATGCTCAACGAATTCGGCTTTCCAGATATTAAGATGATCGGGATAACCAAAGTGCGCCAGCTCCCAGATGATCTCCATCTGCTGACGCTGTGAAGCTTCTATCATCGGCAGAAAACTTTGCCAGTCATACTGGCCGGGGATCTTTTCAATCAGATGCCAGCGTGCACCGTCACGGGCGGTGAGCAGATGCTGTTCAGTCAGGGCAGCATAATCTTTTTCCAGCAGCATATCGTGGCCACTGCTGAAAACCATATCCAGCCGTTTGCCCGGGGTACGGCAGGCGGTAGAGCAGGGAAAACTGCCCTGGAAAAAGCTGCGAAACAGGCTGGGATGGTAGCGCTGGCGGGCATCTGTAAGGGATTGATGAGACATATTCCTCTCCTGCCGGGTTAATGCCGGTCACAGATCGTCCGGTTAAGTCTAGACTAAAAAACGCCCATAACTGCCCACGCATTCGGAACAGAGGTATGGTGTCAGAGGGCGGGCCGGGGAATAATAAAAAATAACTGCATTTTACAGGGAATTGTCATGACCGAAGCGTTTGAGCTCTCCCAGTCATCGGAACGTACCAGCTGGCTGGAAACGCAGCTGGAGCCAGAGTGTCAGCGTCATCCGGGAATGAGCGGTGTCCATCAGCTGAGCGACGGGCTGGATGCCTTTGCCGCACGCTATCTGCTGATGCAAAAAGCGGAACGTTCACTCGATATTCAGTACTACATCTGGCAAAACGATCTGTCGGGACGGTTGCTGTTCAGCGCGGTGCTGGAGGCGGCCCGTCGTGGCGTGAAAGTGCGGCTGCTGCTGGATGACAACAATACGCCGGGCCTGGACGATACGCTCGCCCAGCTTAATCGCCATCCCAACATTGAAGTGCGGCTGTTTAATCCCTTCTCGTTTCGTACCCTGCGCGCACTGGGATATCTCACTGACTTTACCCGTCTGAATCGCCGCATGCACAACAAGAGCTTTACCGTGGACGGTGTCACGACTGTGGTCGGCGGGCGTAATATTGGCGACGAATATTTCGGCACCGGCAATGAACCGTTGTTTGCCGATCTGGACGTGATGGCGATAGGCCCGGTGGTGAAAGAAGTCGCAGAGGATTTTGAGCGTTACTGGCGCAGTAAGCCGGTATCAAAGCTGCAGCAGGTGCTGGATGAAGAGGAATCCGAAGAGGACAGTGTGAGCCTGCCAGCAGAATGGCGTCACAGTGAACCGGTACAGCGTTACCTTCAGCGGCTGGAAAATTCGTCACTGCTACAGGAGCTGGAAGAGGGCACGCTGGACCTGACCTGGGCGAAAGCGCGACTGCTCAGTGATGATCCGCGTAAAGGACTGGGTAAAGCACGCGCCAGAAGCCTGCTGCCGCAGCGGATGATGGAGGTGATTGGTACGCCGCAGGAGCAGTTCGACATCATCTCTGCCTATTTTGTGCCGACACGCGCTGGCGTCGCTCAGTTGCTGGCGCTGAAGCGCAAAGGGGTAAAAATTGCCATTCTGACCAACTCGCTGGCGGCCAACGATGTCTCAATTGTCCATGCCGGCTATGCTAAGTGGCGCAAAAAACTGCTGCGTCACGGCATCGCGCTCTATGAACTTAAACCACAGGCGGGCGTGCCTGATGCCCCGCACGACCGGGGATTAACCGGTAACTCGGGCTCCAGCCTGCATGCCAAAACCTTTTCGGTAGATCAACAGACGCTGTTTATCGGTTCGTTTAACTTCGATCCGCGTTCTGCCGTGTTGAATACCGAGATGGGGCTGGTCATTGAGAGTGCGGCGCTGGCCGCAGAGACGCATCAGCGTTTCAGCCACTCGATGCGCGATCGGGCATGGACGCTGCGGCTGGATAAGTGGGGAAGGGTTAACTGGCTGGAGTATCCGGATGAGCCGCAGCAGATTGTGCATAAACACGAACCGGGTTGCTCGTGGTGGCAACGTCTTCAGGTAAGGCTGGTGTGGCGACTGCCGATTGAGTGGCTGCTGTAAACAGGACCTTGCCTGGGTACAGGGCTGGCTCAGGAAGCATACGCCCTCCGCAAAGGCGCAAAACCCGCCATCCATGGCTCGCTCAGCGCGGGCGATTACGCACCTCATCTCTGAGGTGCGCCCGTTGCCGGGCCAACGCGTTGCGTTGTTCAAAAACGCTCCCGACGTTTGTGTCCCTGGCCCGCTATGCTTTGCTACGTGTGTATGCTCCCATCGCTTTAAACGCTTAAGCGGTCTGTGAGACACATCGTTTATAGCCTGACCTCACTGATGGCCTGAGATCAGTGATCGCCTGTCATTGTGCTTGTTTACGCTCAAATTTCCCCGAGAACAGGAAACGCAGCAGCGGGATGCGCAGGTGAATCTCATACAGCAGAAACGCGATGCCAAACACCATCAGCAGGCCCACAAAGAAGCCCAGCGTGTTGTTTTCAATCCGTGGTGTGACATAAATACCATACAAGAGCGTCAGCGGATGGTGCACCAGATAGATAAACAGCGACGCATTCACCAGATACATGATGCGTGGCGAATGCGAATTCAGCAGCTTATGACCAAAGCAGAAGCAGACGTTCAGCATGCAGAGACCCATCAGCGTGGTGATAATCGCATCCAGCTCATATAACCAGCCATCGCCGCTGCTGAGACGCTGATTTGTGCAGTAGGCAACAAACATCACCACCGCGCCGATCCACATCACCGGATTAAACCGCACAAACAACTGCTTCAGCGGCGGATGTTTCCATGCCAGCGCCCCCAGCATAAAGAACGGCAGATAGAAAAGCGTTTGCATAACCACAATGCTGAATAAGCCATCCATCAGCCAGGCTGGCTGGAATATAAACACCAGACGGCGGAACACACACCACACCAGCGCCCATGTCAGTACACCCGCGGTCAACGCTCCCCAGCCCACCCGCGTATAATCAATGGTGCGGTGCTGATCGCGCAACCAGCGGAACGTGACCATGCCGAGCGTGGTCAGCATCACCAGCACCACCAGGAACCACAGGTGTGAAATCAGCTCCCACATCAGGTTATTGAATTTCTGGTACGGCGTGAATCGCGGCCAGTCAGCCAGCTTATCTGTCCAGGCCTTCAGCATGAAAAATTGCGGCAGCGTGAGCAGCGGAACAGCGGTGAGTAGCGGAATCCCCACACGCTCCAGACGCACTTTCAGGAAGCGACGTGGCTGATAGCGCAGATACAACATATAGGAGAAGTATCCTGAAATGACAAAAAACACCTGCATACGAAA
Source organism: Pantoea sp. ANP04 (assembly GCF_041982285.1). Classification (NCBI taxonomy): domain Bacteria; kingdom Pseudomonadati; phylum Pseudomonadota; class Gammaproteobacteria; order Enterobacterales; family Erwiniaceae; genus Pantoea; species Pantoea sp. ANP04. The sequence continues at coordinate 50,221 of NZ_JAUTYS010000011.1, forward strand.
TGCATGAATAAAGTCATTCAGCAGCGTCAGCCATAACGAGGCCTCATGACTGTTGACGGCCCATTTTTGCGCGGAGTAAATGAGGGAAACATGAAAAGGTACCCCCAGTAACATCAGATACGCGCGTATGGAATCAAGAAAGTATTCACGTTCAGGTTTTACAGTACTCATAAAGTTCCAGTTCGTTAGTACGTATGGCCGGTTTCACCCTGAAACCGGATTATGTTCTGTGAAAAGTCTACCTGGGATAAACCAGGTATACTATCAGTGGAATCCGTAGTGTCTAATTGTCCTAAAAGTAGCGTTAACCCAGACGAAATGCGGGAACAATGTTGCGCATAAGCTGTCGGAAAACCGAATAATCCTTTAAGATAAACGGGTTTGATTTAAGCACACGAAAGGGGGGGATGTGCCGACTAAAGAAAAAAATAAAGCCGGACTGATGAAGGTACGCTGGATTGGTACTGCAGTTCTGCTGGCGTTGTACGCCAATAACAGTTGGGCGTTTAACATCGATGATGTAGCCAAACAAGCCAAAGCGTTGGCAGGGAAAAGCTTTGAAGCGCCTAAAAGCAATTTACCCTCTCAATTTCGTGAAATGAAATTTGCTGATTATCAGCAGATCCAGTTTAACCACGATAAAGCGTATTGGGGCAAACTGCGCACGCCATTCAAGCTGGAGTTCTATCATCAGGGCATGTATTTCGATACCCCGGTGCAGATCAACGAAGTGACGGGCAGCGCGGTACGCGAGATTAAATACAACCCCGACTATTTTAATTTCGGTAACGTAAAACATGACGCAGAAGCGGTAAAAAACCTCGGATTTGCGGGTTTTAAAGTGCTTTACCCACTCAACAACAAGGGTAAAAACGATGAGATCGCCAGCTTCCTGGGTGCAAGCTACTTCCGTGTGATCGGTGCTGGCCAGGTTTATGGCCTGTCGGCGCGTGGCCTTGCCATCGATACGGCGTTGCCATCCGGTGAAGAGTTCCCGCGTTTCAAAGAATTCTGGATTCAGCGTCCTAAACCGCAGGACAAGCAGCTGGTGATCTACGCACTGCTTGATTCGCCGCGTGCGGCGGGCGCGTATCGCTTTGTGCTGCATCCGGGTGAAGCGTCAACGGTTGATGTGCAGTCTAAAGTTTACCTGCGTGATAACGTCGGCAAACTGGGGATCGCACCACTGACCAGTATGTTCCTGTTTGGTCAGAACCAGCCGTCGACGGTGAACAACTTCCGTCCGGCACTGCACGACTCTGATGGACTCTCTATCCATAATGGCAACGGAGAGTGGATTTGGCGTCCGCTGAATAACCCGCGTCATCTGGCGGTGAGCACGTTCACCATTGAGAATCCGAAAGGTTTTGGTCTGCTGCAACGTGGGCGTGACTTTGACAACTACCAGGATCTGGACGACCGCTATGACCTGCGTCCAAGCGGCTGGGTTGAGCCAATCGGCGACTGGGGTAAAGGCCGGGTTGAACTGGTTGAAATCCCGACGGCAGATGAAACCAACGACAACATCGTTGCTTTCTGGACGCCAGAGACGCTGCCAGAGCCTGGTAAAGAGATGAACTTCAAATATCGTCTGCACTTCTCGCGCGACGAAAACCAGCTGCACTCCGATGATACCGCCTGGGTCAAAAATACCCTGCGTTCAGCGGGTGACGTGAAGCAATCTAATCTGGTGCGTCAGCCTGATGGCACCGTGGCTTTCACCATCGACTTCGTGGGTAAAGACATGAGTAAGATGTCGGAAAACAGTCAGGTGGCACCTCAGGTCAGCGTCGGTAAAAATGCTGATGTGGTTGAGCAGAGCGTACGTTATAACCCGGTCACCAAAGGCTGGCGTCTGGTGTTGCGTCTGCGTGTGAAAGATGCCAAACAGTCCACGGAAATGCGTGCGGCCCTGGTAAGCGGCGACAAGACATTGACGGAAACCTGGAGCTATCAGTTACCTGCCAATGAATAAATCGACTTTTACACCTCAACGTTATGTGGAATCTCTGCCGCTGGATGCGGCAGGGAAGGCACGCCTGAGCGTCTCCTTGCAGAATGCCGGCGAGTTCCACTTCATCCATGATGCGCTGGGAAGGGATGTCGCAGCCAGTGATCGTCCGGATGATGCGCCGTTAAAATCGGTCTCATCGCGGGTTGAAATGGCCTGGCCTGATTCATTGGCCGACGGTCAGCAGTTGGGCAAAGATTATCTCGACCGCACCACGCTGAAAGCGATGCCGAAGGTCAAACGCTCACTGATGTTCCCGGAAGCGTGGCGGACCAACCCGGTCGCCCGTGCCTGGGACTCACTGCGTGGACACAAATCGGTTCCGCGTTATGCCAATGCGGAAGAGCGTCGTGCCGAAGAGAAGTGGCGTCATGTCGGTTCAATTCGTCGCTACATCCTGCTGATCCTGACCATATTTCAGACGGTGGTCGCCACCTGGTACATGAAGAGTATTCTGCCTTATCAGGGCTGGACGCTTCTGGATCCGATGGAGATGATCAATCAGAACTGGCAGCAGTCAGTGATGCAGATTCTGCCTTACTTATTGCAGACCGGTATCCTGTTCCTGTTCGCCATACTCTTCTGCTGGGTCTCTGCTGGCTTCTGGACAGCACTGATGGGCTTCCTGCAGCTGCTGATTGGACGTGACAAATACAGTATCTCTTATTCAACGGTCGGAGATGAGCCGCTAAATCCGGAACATCGTACTGCGCTGATTATGCCGATCTGTAATGAAGACGTTGAGCGTGTTTACGCCGGTCTGCGTGCGACATGGGAATCCGTGGTTCGCACCGGTAACGCTGAACACTTTGACGTTTACATCCTCAGCGACAGTTACGATGCGGATATCGCCATTGCCGAGCAGAAAGCCTGGATGGAACTGGTGCGGGATGTTGGCGGCGCAGGCAAGATTTTCTATCGCCGTCGTCGTCGTCGTGTGAAGCGTAAAAGCGGCAACATCGATGACTTCTGCCGTCGCTGGGGCAGCAACTATAGCTACATGGTCGTGCTGGATGCGGATAGCGTCATGAGCGGTGAGTGTCTCACCGGTCTGGTACGCATGATGGATGCTAACCCGAATGCCGGGATCATCCAGTCGTCGCCGAAAGCATCGGGTATGGATACGCTGTATGCGCGCTGTCAGCAATTTGCCACCCGTGTATACGGTCCGCTCTTTACGGCCGGTCTTCACTTCTGGCAACTGGGCGAGTCTCACTACTGGGGTCACAACGCCATTATTCGCGTAAAACCCTTTATTGAGCACTGTGCACTGGCTCCGTTACCGGGCGAGGGCTCTTTTGCCGGTTCGATCATGTCGCATGACTTTGTGGAAGCTGCGCTGATGCGTCGTGCTGGCTGGGGCGTCTGGATTGCCTATGACCTGCCGGGATCCTATGAAGAGCTGCCACCGAACCTGCTGGATGAGCTGAAGCGTGACCGCCGCTGGTGTCACGGTAACCTGATGAACTTCCGCCTGTTCCTGGTAAAAGGGATGCACCCGGTCCACCGTGCGGTATTCCTGACCGGTGTGATGTCCTACCTGTCTGCTCCGCTGTGGTTTATGTTCCTGGCGCTTTCAACTGCCTTGCAGGTGGTGCATACGCTGATGGAACCGACCTACTTCCTGCAGCCACGGCAGCTGTTCCCGGTCTGGCCGCAGTGGCGTCCCGAGCTGGCAATAGCGTTGTTCTCGACCACCATGGTGCTGTTGTTCCTGCCGAAGATGCTGAGTGTGGTGTTGATCTGGTTCAAAGGGTCAAAAGCCTACGGAGGTCCTCTGCGCCTGCTGGCTTCACTGGTGCTGGAAACGCTGTTCTCAGTGCTGCTGGCGCCGGTACGTATGCTGTTCCATACGGTGTTTGTTGTCAGTGCCTTCCTCGGCTGGGAAGTGGTGTGGAACTCTCCGCAACGTGATGACGATGCGACGCCGTGGAGCGAGGCATTTAAACGTCACGGTTCGCAGATGGCATTGGGTCTGGTGTGGGCAACGGGTATGGGACTGCTGGATCTTAACTTCCTGTGGTGGCTGGCCCCGATTGTCTTCTCGCTGATTCTGTCTCCGTTTGTTTCTGTGATGTCGAGCCGCTCAACACTGGGTCTTAAGAGCAAGAAAGCCAAATTGTTCCTGATCCCGGAAGAGTACTCGCCGCCGCAGGAGCTGGTGGATACCGATCGTTATGTGCTGCTAAACCGCGAACGTGCGCTGGAAAATGGCTTTATGCATGCCCTGTTCCATCCTGCGTTTAACGCACTCGCAACGGCACTGGCGACATCGCGCCATAAGCAGAGTCAGCTGCTGGACTATGCACGTGACCGTCGTGTGGATCAGGCACTGAGCGATGCACCGGATAAACTGGGCCGCGAGCAGCGACTGCAGTTAATCAGCGATCCGGTGGTACTGGCCCGTGTTCATACCCGACTGTGGGAAAATGCGGATAAGTATCATCAGTGGGTAGAGAGTTATCAGAAACTTAACCTCAACCCTAACGCGCTGGCAAAAAACGCGTAATCTGAAAAGCGGCAGCGATGCCGCTTTTTTTATGGGATTAAAACAGCGATACGCTGATAAATTGTTTGCTGGCAGTCACCGTGAGCAGCGCGTGACGTTTTCAATGGCAGTTCATAGCGGGTATCAGTGGTGAAAGCATTTTTAAAGGCAGGCGTTGTTGTAGCTGCGGTGCTTTGCTTAAGCGGATGTGGCAGTATCATCAGTCGCACCCTGCCGGGACAGGGACACGGCAATCAGTATTATCCCGGCGTACAGTGGGATGTACGCGACAGCGGCTGGCGAGTCTTAACGATCCTCGATTTGCCACTGTCGCTGGTGGTTGACACCCTGTTGTTACCGGTGGATGCCAGTCACGGTCCTTACGAATAACTGCGATCGGAGTCGCTGTTATCATCTTCCCACTCTTGCGCGGCGGCTTCACCCTCTTCGGTGTCCAGCGGCGGCTCAAGCTGGAATTCGCCGTCATCCCATTCGTGCAGGGTATTTTCTGCTAACCACTCCTGGCGCAGTTCAACTTCGTCAAAGTCAGCATCAAAGATGGCCTGTGCGGCGTCACCGCTGCGGAAGGGCAGGCATTCCCCCGCTTCACCTTCATCGGTCAGGAACTCAGCCTGCCACATAATATCGCCATCCTGCATGACATACTTTTGCAGGCCAAACTGACTGATCGATGCTTCTTCTTCATCCACCTCAGGATTGTTAGCGAGGTACTCTTCACGTGCAGCATCAATCGCTTCCTCTAACGTACTGTACATGCTCATCAATCTTCTCCTTACCGGGTTCATTAACTGCAGATTCATTTGATTTCAGTGAAGGATAGACGAAATTCAGGGGAGGGAAAGGGCGGGTCAGTGCAACTGGCGGGAAATAAACCATTTCCCGCCAGTCAGGGTCAGATCATCTTTTGTGGAAAGTGCAGAACGGGTTGAACAGAGTCATGAATCACCGGCGCTGAGTAGCGGATACAGCATTTTATACAGGGCTTAACTTTCTTAAAATTAATTCTGGCGATGGAAAGCGCCTGGCTCAGGTTATATAAAGTGCCAATGAAGATGACTTCATCTTTATCTGGCATTCGCTTACACCCTTTACGATGAAGGAAATGATAATTTTCCTGATCGGTACCAATTGTGACGTAATAGTAGAGACCTTTGTTCATATAATATGTCCCGATAGAGGTTTGCTGTGTTGTCTTTTTATAATTTTTGTCAGAGCGGTTAAAGATCTGACTGTCACGAAAGAAACTACCGATTAGCTTTAACTTCTTCAAATGCCATAACGGTCTATCAGGCTGTTAAAAAAATGTAAAAAGGAATATAGGTCAAATTAACAAGGCAAAAGCTTGTAATATAAGTTAATTTTAATCGATCCATTAGCCAGAATACATCGTTAAGCCTGGCTAAATAGGATTAGGCCTGGTTTGAAAGTTAATTAGCACCAGATATTATTAAATACAGTACGCTGAAAATTAATGACTAAAAGAAAATCAGGCAGAATAGCGCCTGTTAGTAAGGTTTTTGATTATAAAATCGAATTTTAAATAGATAAATAAACTATTTTGAACTTCATGGTTGATTAATTAACGGTCCTGAAAATTCGATGAAACGATGATCCCGCCACGAGCGACTGATTTATTCAGCAGAGCATAGAGTAAGAAAAGCGCTAAATGCCAGAAAGACATTTAGCGCGAAAGGATTAATAACGGGAGGGTTCGCCTTCGGGGCGGGTTTTAAAGCGACGATGAAGCCACATATACTGTTCCGGTGCCAGCAACACGCCTTCTTCAACCACTTTGTTCATTCTGGCAGCGGTGACAATATCGCTCTCCAGCGTAAATTCGTCGCTGATGTCAGGCAGTATCATCAGTTCATAACCACGACCACCAGGCAGACGACGCGGCACAAAGGGAATAACCGCCGGTTTACCAGTACGAATCAGCAAATGGGTGCCCACCGTGGTTGCCGCTTTTTCCACAGCAAAGAAGGGCGCAAAAACGCTGCTGCGTGGGCCATAATCATGGTCGGGTGCGTACCAGATAATGTCGCCGTTTTTCAGCGCGCGAATCATTCCTTTAAGATCTTTGCGGTCAATCATACTTTTATTTGAACGCATCCGGCCTTTAACCTGCAGCCAGTCGATCAATTTGTTGTCATTAGGGCGATAGACGCCAATGCCTGGATTATGGATACCAAACATGCGCGCCCCAATTTCCAGTGTCAGAAAGTGCATGCCAATAAGCAGGACACCACGCTGACTATCCCGCGCCTGCTGAATATGCTCCAGACCTGAAGGCTTATGCCATTTATTGATGCGCCAGTCAGGCCAGAACCATGCCATACCGGTCTCGATCAATCCCATGCCAACCGATTCGAAATTGTGTTTTACCATCGCTTCACGTTCATTGATCGGCATTTCCGGAAAACATAATTCCAGATTACGTCGGGCGACACTGACGCGGTGCTTCATAAAACGCATCCCGATACGACCAATATTGCAGCCGAGAACATAAAGCAGGGGATAGGGAAGTAGCACCAAAAGATAAAGAAAAGCGACACCCACCCAGGTCAACCAATAGCGCGGGTGAAGCAGTTCTCGTGAAAACTGAGGCAACTGGGTCATATGAAGGTTAATTTTCCTGCGTCGCGCACCGTGCGGTGCTGATATCTCATTAATTTCTGCCATTGTGCCAGTTTTTATCGGGCGTATAAATATCACTGACGGAACAGGCTACTGCAGGCGGATGTAAACTCTCCAGATATTGGCGGAAAAAACAGCACAAGATGATCGGTTCTTACACTGGCCTTTGCATCCTGCTGAAATCAGGTATCATGTGCCCGCTAAAATTCTCCTATTGATAACAGGAAAGAACACCATGCCAGTGTTACATAACCTCGTTTCCAATAAAGAGCTGAAGGCGCGCATGCTGGCTGAAACTGAGCCGCGCACCACTGTCTCTTTTTACAAATATTTCCAGATTGCCGATCCAAAAGCATTCCGTGATGCGCTCTACGTTGGCCTGACAGCACTCAAGGTGTTTGGCCGCGTCTATGTCGCGCACGAAGGTATTAATGCGCAGATCAGCGTGCCCGCCAGTCAATATGAAAAGATGAAAGCGTGGCTCTATAGCTTTGATCCGGCGCTGAATAATCTGCGTATGAATATTGCCCTGGACGATGATGGAAAATCGTTCTGGGTGCTGCGTCTGAAAGTGCGTGATCGCATTGTTGCAGACGGTATTGAAGACAGCAGTTTCGATGCCAGCAATGTGGGTCAGTATCTTAAAGCAGCAGACGTTAACGCGATGCTGGACGATCCTGACGCGCTGTTCGTGGATATGCGAAACCACTACGAATATGAAGTGGGGCGTTTTGATAATGCGCTGGAAGTGCCTGCTGACACCTTCCGCGATCAATTGCCGATGGCGGTTGATATGCTGCAGGATCAGAAAGACAAAAAGATCGTAATGTACTGCACCGGCGGGATCCGCTGTGAAAAAGCCAGCGCCTGGATGCGGCACAACGGCTTTGAGGATGTCTATCACATTGAAGGCGGGATCATCGAGTATGCCCGCCGCGCGCGTGAGCAGGGGTTACCGGTACGCTTCAAAGGCAAAAACTTTGTCTTTGATGAGCGGATGGGTGAACGTATTTCTGACGACGTGCTGTCGAACTGTCATCAGTGCGGCGAACCCTGTGATACCCACGTCAATTGCGTCAATGACGGCTGTCATCTGCTGTTTATTCAGTGCAAAAGCTGCGCAGAGAAGTTTGAGAACTGCTGCAGCCCAATCTGTCAGGAAGAAGCAAAACTCTCTCCGGAAGAGCAGCGCGCTCGCCGGGCGGGACGTGAGAATGGCAATAAGATCTTTAACAAGTCACGTGGCCTGTTAAATATGACTATTCCTTCGCCAGTGAAGAAATAAACGTGGCCGCCTGAAGTGAGCTTCAGGCGGCGTGTTGTTTTACTGACGTACACCTTCAACTGAGATCATCAGCTGCACCTTCTGCGAAGCGGGCCCCAGATCTTTAGTGATGTTGAAATCTTTCAGTGCAATTTCCCCTTCGGCCTCAAAGCCAGCGCGGTAACCGCCCCACGGATCTTTACCTTCACCCAGCATTTTCGCCTCCAGCGTCACCGGTTTCGTCACGCCATTCAGCGTCAGATTGCCGGTAATCTTCAGCTCATCACCCTCTTTTTTTACCTCTGTGGATGTAAACGTGGCCTGCGGGTTTTTACTGGTGTTCAGGAAGTCAGCGCTGCGCAGGTGCTTGTCACGTTCAGCGTGATTGGTATCGACGCTGCTGGTGTTAATGGTGACGTCGACTTTGTCTGCTGCAGGGTTCTTCTCATCAAAAGTGAAGCTGCCATCGAAATCTTTAAAGGTGCCGTAGAGCCAGCTGTAACCCAGATGCTGAATACGGAACTGAATAAACGCGTGCTGGCCCTCTTTATCGATTTTATAGTCTGCAGCATTGGCGGTCATCGAACTGAGCAGCAGGCTGGCACCGGTCATCGCCAGCAGAGTCTTTTTGAACATATTATTTATCCTTTTCAGAGGGAGAAGGGATGCGTAAACCTGACATCCGTTTTAGGGTGATATCACGATCGATAAAATGATGTTTTAACGCAGCCAGACCATGCAGTACCGAGAGGATCACAACCGTCCAGGCCAGCCAGAGGTGAATGTCGCCCGCCAGGTCAGCCTGCGCGCCTGCACCGCTGAACAGCGCAGGCAGGGTAAACCAGCTAAATACAGATATCGGTTTGCCATCGGCGGTTGAGATCAGATAGCCACTGATTAAAATGGTCAGCAGCAGGGTGTACAGCAAAAGGTGCGCAACCATTGAACTGATACGCACCAGCGGGGAATAACTGCTCAGCGGTTTTGGCGGCGGCGAAATAACACGCCACACCAGACGAACAATCAACGCCAGCAGCAGCATCACGCCAATGCTTTTATGAATTTCCGGCGCGTCGTGATACCAGCTATCGTAGTAGCCCAGGCCGACCATCCATAACCCCAGCGCAAACATGGCATAAATCGCCAGCGCCATACACCAGTGCAGCAGCACGGCAATCAGTCCAAACTGATGAGATGAATTGCGTAATAACATGATGTCGTTTCAAAAAAGAAATAATATGAAATAAGAATCTACATTATGAAATATAAAAGCAATTGCCCTTACGTTTCTATAAATTTTATTTTTTAATATGAAATGGCTGAATAAAAGGAGGTGAAGATGCGCAATATTTCTGAATGAGTTATTTGTGGCAAAGGGCTCGTCAACGAATAAGGCGGCGAATTAACCTGAAGTGCGGAATAAAACCGTGTCATTATGTCAGCAAAATTCAGTTTACGTCAGTTAATGTCAATGGGTGGCGCCCACTTGATGCCACCCATTTTCAGCGTCAGAAGCGCGAAAGGCGGAAAGGGGTCAGATCAAATGAGAACGGTTTTTTCTGAGCAAATTCTGCAGCCAGTTCACCTAATACACTGGCAAATTTAAACCCGTGTCCGCTGAGTCCGGTAATCAATAAACGGTCAGGTTCACCTGGCAGCGTATCAATAATAAAGTCCTCATCCGGGCTGAAATCGTAGCTGCAGGCTTCACCATGCAGACAGACACCCACGCCGGGTAAAAACTGACGCAGGAAACCAAAGGCTTCACTGCCATCGGCCGCGACCGCACCAAAAGGTTTACGATCCTCTGGTTGCTGCATCGGCTGCCCGCCATCATGACGCCCCACCTTCAACGCGTTGTTATCCGCCGGGAAGCCATAGAACTGGCTGCCATTCGTCATTTCCACCGTAAAGCCGGGAAACTTATTGTTTTCGCTGTAGCGACCATCAGCCTGATACCAGGCAAACACTTTTCGGGTGGGGGCCACTGGCAGGTCAGGAACTAATTTACCGACCCAGGTGCCGGCACTGACCAGCATTTTGCGACCCCGATAGATACCGTCCAGGGTGGTGACCTGCTGCAGATCGCCATCACGTCCCAGCTCGGTGACCGGACAGTTAAACAGCTGTGCACAGCCCGCCTGCTCCGCCAGCTGAATCCAGCTGCGAACCGCCTGTTCGCACTTCAGATAGCCGGAGTCCGGCTCAAAGACGCCCAGATAACCCTCAGGCACGTTAATTTGCGGCCAGCGCTTTCGCACGTCATCGGGCTGCATTACCTCAATGTTGAGTTGCCAGCGAGCGGCGCTGTCGATGACGTTCTGAATAAAAGGTGACTGAATTGGCGCAAGGTTAAGTACGCCGCTGCGATGCATAATGCGCTCACCGGCGCGCTGTTCCAGTTCATCCCACAGCGTCTGCGCTCTCAGGACCAGGGGAACGTAGCGTTCGCCTTCGCCATAAGCGTGACGGATCAATCGACTTTCGCCGTGATGCGTGCCCTGATTGTGGGGAGGATGTGCACTGTCGATCATCAGCACCGATAAACCCGCCTGGGTAGCATAGTAGCCTGCCGCCGCGCCCACTGAGCCGCTGCCGACGACGATAAGATCATAAATCATGATAACTGTGCTCTAAGAGTAAGATAATCAAAAGAATACCAGAAACAGAAACGAAAAAGGCACCCCTGAGGGCGCCTCTTTGATGCGGCAGAGATTAATGCTTATTGAGGAGTCGTTCTATCTGCTCGGCTGATTCTATCTTGGCGATGCCCGCTTCGAGTATCGAGATAAACTGCCTTGCCACATCCGTTGTCAGCCAGTAAGTAGGGCCAACATCCGCTTCTTCTTCTTTTTGATCCTGCGACGACAGCGAGTGCAGGCGGATCATCATGGCGTCATAGCTATCAACGGTACTGATATCCCAGCCCACCAGCGGATGAGTCTGAATAACGTCTTTTCTTCTGTCCATTATAACCTCCTTATTACTCGTTAAACGAAGTGCATGGTGAGGTTCAATGCGGCTTTTTTATTCCAATAGCGAAACTATTATAACAGTAAACCAGGGAATCATGACTTTTAAAAGGCCGTGAGTCAGCTTCTCACAGAATATTTGCGTTTGAAAGGCGCGGAGGAAAAAATAAAATGCCTGGCAGGCAGGCATTTTAATCACTATTCATTGGGCAGGCAAAAAGTGGCTTCAGCCACGTGAGCCTGCTTAAAGTGTCGGGCTTTCTGGCACGATGCCGCCGCCGCGTTTCTGCAGTGTTTCTGCCAGACGGGCAAAGTGCTGCTGAAGCTGTTCATCATGGTTTTGATTTTGGGCTTCCAGCGACAGATTGTGCACCAGCAGCTGACTGGCGCGATCGTCAAGACAGAAAATCAGACTGGAAAAGGCATTTTCCAGCACCGTCAAACGACGCTGTTGATCACCAATCAGTGCTAACAACTCACCAAAGGTCATCGCCTCTTCCGGTTTATCAGTAGTCATGGTGCGCACCTCCTGTTATGCGTGACGAGCGCAAGGATAGGGTATTGATCATTAAGAGTCTAGATGCAGAGAGGGGGAAGTGCGAGAGGGAAGAAAAGATAAAAAAACCGGGTGGCGACACCCGGAAAAAAAGCACAGTGGCGGTTAATCAGTAATGAACCAGTCATCAGCACTTTCCCACGTCTGCTGCAGGATTTCGCTGATCTGGTCGCGCGTCTCTTTTCCACCGCCCAGCACGCTGAGATTATTGGCACTGGCGTAACGTACCTTGACGTGATTGGTCGAGTCAGGGAACTGTTCATCAATGCGGCGCGATAATTCATCGCTTAACGCTTCAATCGCGCCAGCAGGAAGAGGTCGGGTATTGGATACGGTAATTTCAACGCGCATAATAGCCTCCGGTTAAGATGCTGTATATATTTACAGTATCGACGAGCCGGAGGCAAGTAAAATTATGCGATGCGCCAGTTCAGTGTTTCACCCGCCAGGAACGGCACCAGAGCGTGGCTGCCGAGCGCGATTGATTCAGGCACCTGCCAGGGCTCACGCACCAGCGTAATCGTCCCTTCATTCAGCGGCAGGCCGTAGAAACGCGGCCCATTCTCAGAACAGAACGCTTCGAAATGTTCCAGCGCGTTCAGCTCTTCGAAAACGGTGGCGTAAGCGGGCAATGACGTTGGCGCATTAAACACGCCAGCGCAGCCGCAGCTGGCTTCTTTGAGATGGCGCAGATGCGGCGCAGTGTCAGTGCCGAGGAAGAATCGTGGGTTTCCGCTTGCTACCACCTTACGCAGCGCTTCCTGATGCACGTTGCGCTTAAGGATCGGCAGGCAGTAGAGGTGCGGACGAATACCGCCCACCAGCATATGGTTGCGGTTAAACATCAGATGCTGCGGGGTAATGGTTGCGCCCAGCGTCTCATCGGCGGCGGCGACATAGTCAGCGGCGTCCTGCGTGGTAATGTGCTCCATCACCACCTTCAATGCCGGAAACTGGCTGCGCAGCGGCACCATTACGGTTTCGATAAACCGGGCTTCACGGTCAAAAATATCAACGTGTGCATCGGTAACTTCACCGTGGATCAGCAGCGGCATACCGAGCTTCTGCATACGCTCCAGCACGCGGGCAATCGACGCGATGTTGGTGACGCCATGGCTGGAGTTGGTGGTGGCGTGCGCAGGATAGAGCTTGGCCGCGGTGAACAACCCCGAGGTAAAACCGCGCTCCAGCTCATCAGGATCCAGTGAGTCGGTCAGATAGCAGGTCATCAGCGGCGTAAAAGCGTGCCCGGCGGGCAGCGCCGCCAGAATACGATCGCGGTACGCTTCACCTGCCGCCACGCTGGTTACCGGCGGCACCAGGTTCGGCATGACAATGGCACGACCATTCACCGCGCTGGTATAGGGCAGGACCGTGTTGAGCATCTCATCATCACGCAGATGAATATGCCAGTCGTCAGGGCGACGCAGGGTAAGTTGCTGAGGTTGTGCTGTCATCAGTGAAGCTCCGGCAGAAGGGAAACAAAAGGCATGTTTTGGCCGGGGTCTAAGCATAAGGATTCAGGCAACCGTTTGCACCTGCTTTTTATGTCGATAAAGAAAATCCGCGCCATAAGGCGCGGAGATCGGGATTACTGTGTGAACGGAATGACCAGTTCTCCCGGTTTCACTTCCAGTCCTTTGGCAAATTTCTTCGCCAGCGACTCGCCTTTACTGCGGTCAGCACTCAGTACATAAGCAGGATTTTGATCAAAATAGCTTTTGAGTGACTGATTCAGGTATGGCGTCAGCGTTTTCATAATTGACGCCATTTTTTCCGGGGCAACCTGCGTATCGACAATCTCCAGATCGCGAAGATAGATGGCGCCCTGCTGCGGCTCATAAACCGGCTGAGCACGCATCTTCAATTGCATATCGGCCTGCTGAGGACCAAACAGTGAGGTGACGTTAATTTTTGCATTGCCGGAAAGTGTCACCTTTCCTGGCTCTTCGCGCCCAATCTGACTGGTCAGGTTGTTCAGCACAATATGCGCGTTAACCAGTCCGGATACGCCAATGTCTTTCTCATAGTTGTTGTGCTTCTGCAGCGCCTGATTCACTTCCTGTTCGCTGATGGTGTATTGGGTCAGTTGATTACATCCGCTCACCAGCAGCGCAATCAACAGGGCCGTCAGCCCGAAAAATGCCTTTTTCATCGATCTTTATCCTGAATATCAGAGCCAGTAAACAGGCTATAGCCTGCCTGAATGCGGGGCGGGTGTCATCAGGAAAGGGATGAGAAACGCCGCAGCGTCTCTCATCGCGGCAGGGTTAGTGGGATATTGAAGAGAGAAGATTTACCTGGGTCTGTTTAGCCATATTATCGCGGTAGTCAGCGACCCGTGCTGGCCAGTCGATACCCGCCACCAGCGTCAGTGAGCGCAGCAGTGGAAAGAGATTAAAATCATCTTCTGACAGCTCGCCGTTCACCGCATTGGGCTGTTCGATTAATTTGTCCAGCTTGCGCAGATCCTGGCTGACATTTTTAATTAGCCCGGCCGAGTGACTTTTCAGCGCGTCAAAATCACCGATGCTTGCCTGCTTTTTGGTGCGGAAATAGTCACGCGCCTCCGGGGTAGCGAATTCGGCAAACGCCGACTCAGCAATGCGCGGCAGTAGCAGTTTGTTGACATAGCTATTCATATGACGCAGCCAGTCAGCGATTGCCGGATTCAGCGCGCCGGTAATCAGCGGCTCGCGATCCTGCTGATCGACATAATGCACAATATCCATACTCTCAGGCATCGCGCTGCCATCCTGCTTCTGCAGAATCGGCGCCATTTTCTGCCCAATCAGCCGGTTCGGCGTCTCCTCGTCGTCGTTTAGCATCACCACCAGCTCAACCGGTTTGTTCTTCAGGCCAAAAATCATTCGCGCTTTAACGCAGAAAGGACAGTGGTCATAGATATAGAGCTTCATCCTGATCTCCCGGGTTTCAGAGGGTTATTGTTAAACAGAACGAATCAATTCTTTCTGTTTTCGGGCCTGTGAAAAGTATGGAAGAGATTACTCAACAGGGCAAACTCACCTGGCAGAGGCATCACAGGAACCGCCGCTTAAACCAGCCATTCTGATGAATGAAAGCGGTGATAACAGAGCAAAATCAACCTCTGTATGGCGAAAAAGCTGTAACGTTTTACCGCAGCCCAGGCGACGGTTATAGTGAAAGCCGGTTAATGACGGCTCATCTTCATCAGCCATTGATTTCAGGAGTCAGGATGTTTGGCTATCGTTCTGCCGCGCCCAGGGTGCGATTAACCACCGATAGACTGGTGGTCCGTCTGGTTCACGAACGTGATGCCTGGCGAATGGCAGATTACTATTCGGAAAATCGCCAGTTTTTAAAACCCTGGGAACCGGTGCGCGATGACAGCCACTGCTATCCCTCAGGGTGGCAGGCAAGGCTCGGACTGATTTCGGACATGCATAAGCAGGGTTCCGCCTTCTATTTTATTCTCATGGACAGCGATGAAACCGAGGTGCGGGGCGTGGCGAATTTCAGCAACGTGCTGCGCGGATCGTTTCACGCCTGTTACCTTGGCTATTCACTGGGTGAAAAGTGGCAGGGACAAGGGCTGATGTTTGAGGCGTTGCAGGCGGCTATCCGCTATATGCAGCGCCAGCAGCATATTCATCGCATCATGGCGAACTACATGCCGCACAACCAGCGCAGCGGCGATCTTCTGGCGCGACTGGGTTTTGAGAAAGAGGGATACGCGAAAGATTATCTGCTAATTGATGGGCGCTGGCAGGATCACGTGCTGACAGCGTTAACTCTGCGGGAATGGACGCCTGACCGGCGTGGATAATGATGAGGATGCGAGCATGAAGATGGTTTTATCGGCGCAGGCGTTGCGCGTACTGGGCTGTCTGCTGGAGAAGCAGGTCACCACGCCGGAGCAGTATCCGCTGTCACTGAATGGTGTTGTGGTTGCCTGTAATCAGAAATCGAATCGCGATCCGGTCATGGAGCTAAGCGAAAGCGAGGTTCAGAATCAGCTCGATCTGCTGGAAAAACGGCATCTGATCACCGCCAGCAGCGCCGCCGGGCAACGGGTAGTGAAATATGAGCAGCGTTTCTGTAACTCTGCGTTTGGTGCGCTGAAGCTCAACAGCGCGGAAGTCGCCCTGCTGACGCTGCTGCTGCTGCGCGGGCCACAAACACCTGGCGAACTGCGTACCCGCAGCGGTCGTCTGCATGAGTTCAGTGACGTCAGCGAGGTCGAGCAGACGCTGGAAGGCCTGATGCAGCGTGACGACAGTGCACAGGTGATGCGCCTGGCGCGAGAGCCGGGTAAGCGTGAAAGCCGCTTTATGCATCTGCTGAGTGATGAGAGCGATCAGCCGCAGGCCGCTGACGCGCCGGAAGAGCAGGGCGACCTGGCGACGCGCATTACCCTGCTGGAGCAGCAGGTCGCGGCGCTTCAGGCCCAACTCACCCAACTGCTGCAAACGGAGCGCTGAAATGACACTACGTATTGGTGTGGTGGGATTAGGCGGTATCGCGCAGAAAGCCTGGTTGCCTGTGCTTTCTGCAGCAACAGACTGGACGCTGGTGGGCGCATTCTCCCCGAATCAGGCCAAAGCCCGCCCAATCTGCGACAGTTATCGCATCTCAAATTTTGGTTCGTTAAATGATTTAGCGGCTGCCTGCGACGCGGTCTTTGTCCACAGCAGCACCGCTACGCATTACGACGTGGTCAGGGCACTGCTGCTGGCCGGAAAAGATGTCTGTGTGGACAAGCCGCTGGCTGAAACTCTGGAGCAGGCTGAGTCGCTGGTGGCGCTGGCGGAAAAACGTCAGCGTAAACTGATGGTGGCGTTTAACCGTCGATTCGCGCCGCGCTATCAGCAGCTGCGGGCGAAGATGACCGACGCTGCCTCTCTGCGGATTGAAAAGCATCGCAGCGATAGCGTCGGGCCACAGGATCTTCGCTTTACCCTGCTCGACGATTACCTGCATGTGGTGGACACCGCACTCTGGCTGGGCGGCAAACCGTTTCGCCAGGTTCAGGGACGTATCGACACCAACGAACAGGGACAGATGCTCTATGCTGAGCACCATTTCAGTGTTGAAGGATTAACGATCTCCACCAGCATGCACCGCCGCGCAGGCAGTCAGCGCGAGCGGGTCAGTGCGGTATGTGACGGTAAGTGCATCGACATCAGCGAGATGCGCGACTGGCACGAAGAGCAGAGTGATGGCCTGATAATTACGCAGCCACCCGCCTGGCAGAGCCATCTTGCTCAGCGCGGTTTCAGCGGCGCGGCGCACCATTTCATTGACTGTGTACAAAATCAGACGAAGCCTGAAACCAGCGGTGAACAGGCGCTGATGGCGCAGCGTGTCGTGGAAAAACTGTGGCGCGAGGCCACCCGCGAATAACGCCTTGTAACACTCCGTGCTGGTCATTTCCCTCTGTGGCAGTAGACTGTCGCCGGGCATCCTCAGGTGCCCGCGCTAATTCTCCTTTTTTGCTGATTCTTTTCAGGATGCGCCGTCAATTATGAATTTGTTGAAATCGCTGGCAGCGGTCAGTTCTATGACCCTGTTTTCCCGCGTACTGGGCTTTGCCCGTGATGCCATTGTGGCGCGGGTGTTTGGCGCCGGAATGGCGACCGATGCGTTCTTTGTTGCGTTTAAACTGCCCAATCTGCTGCGGCGTATTTTTGCTGAAGGTGCATTTTCTCAGGCTTTCGTGCCGATTCTGGCTGAATACAAAAGTAAGCAGGGCGAAGAGGCGACCAGACTCTTCCTGGCTTACGTCTCGGGCCTGCTGACGCTGGCGCTGGCGCTGGTCACCGTGGCGGGCATGATCGCTGCGCCCTGGGTCATCATGGTCACGGCGCCCGGCTTTGCTGACAGTCCCGATAAGTTCGCGCTGACCAGCTCGCTGCTGCGGGTAACCTTCCCCTACATTATGCTGATTTCGCTGGCGTCGCTGGCGGGTGCGGTACTCAACACCTGGAACCGTTTCTCGGTGCCAGCCTTTGCGCCGACTCTGCTGAACGTGAGTATGATTGGTTTTGCGCTGTTTGCTGCGCCGCACTTCCATCCACCGGTGATGGCGCTGGCCTGGGCCGTGGTGGCTGGCGGCGTACTGCAACTTGGCTATCAGCTGCCGCACCTGAAGAAGCTGGGGATGCTGGTGCTTCCCCGCCTGAATCTGCGTGATGCGGGTGTCTGGCGGGTTATGCGTCAAATGGGGCCTGCCATTCTGGGCGTTTCTGTCAGCCAGATTTCCCTGATCATCAATACCATTTTCGCCTCGTTCCTGGTCTCAGGTTCAGTCTCCTGGATGTACTATGCTGACCGTCTGATGGAGTTTCCCTCTGGTGTGCTCGGCGTGGCGTTGGGCACTATTCTGCTGCCATCGCTGGCTAAAAGTTTTGCCAGTGGCAACCATGATGAATATTCCCGACTAATGGACTGGGGTCTGCGCCTCTGCTTCCTGCTGGCCCTGCCCAGCGCCGTAGCCCTGGGTATGCTCTCCGGCCCGCTGACCGTGGCACTGTTTCAGTACGGTAAATTTACCGCTTTTGATGCATTGATGACGCAGCGTGCCCTGATTGCTTACTCTGTCGGCCTGATGGGACTGATTGTGGTTAAAGTGCTGGCACCGGGCTTCTATTCCCGTCAGGACATCAAAACGCCGGTTAAAATCGCGATTATTACTCTGATCATGACGCAGGTAATGAACCTGGCGTTTATTGGTCCGCTGAAACATGCCGGTCTGTCACTGTCGATTGGTCTGGCAGCCTGTCTCAATGCGTCGCTGCTTTACTGGCAGTTGCGTAAGAAGAATATCTTTAACCCGCAGCCAGGCTGGAGCAGCTTCCTGATCCGCCTGCTGGTCGCGGTGGTGGTCATGGCTGGTGCACTGTTCGCCATGCTGCAGTGGATGCCCGCATGGGAGCAGGGCCCGATGCTGTGGCGACTGCTGCGTCTGGCGGCGGTCTGTGCAGTTGGCGGCGGGGCCTATTTCCTGGCGCTGGGGCTGCTGGGCTTCCGGTTGCGCGACTATGCTCGGCGCACGACTGTGTAAGGTTTGCAGCCATGAGAAATTCAATGTGCAGGGAACGGGGGCATAGGAGGAAAGCGTCCCACGCCATGGACAAAAACGCCGGGAGCGTTTTTGAACAACGCGAAGCGTTGGCCCGGCAACGGGCGCACCTCAGGGATGAGGTGCGTAATCGCGTGGGCCGAGCGTGTCATGGATGACAGCTTTTGCGTCTTTCCGATCTGACCCGGTTCCCTGTACAGGCACAATCTCAAAGCGAATCGTGATAAAGAAAATAACGCACCAATAAAAAAATCCCGCACCTGGCGGGATTTTTTACGCTACTTTTCGACTCAGGCTTTACGGCTTAACGTCGCCTGGCCTTTACCCATCCCATCCGGGCCATAAAAGGCCTGCGTCTGATGCGGCTTCAGCACTTCAAGTGCATTTTCGGTGTAACGAATCTGATGTTGCAGCAGCAGGCCATTGTGGACATTGGCATCCTGCAGACGACGGGAATGCTGCTGGATCGTATCCCAGCGGCGAGCCATGTCGTTCTGACCACGATAAGGTGCTGATGTCGCCTGACTCTGTTCAGCGGCGCGACGCATCTCATCCAGATAGTTGAGCGTACTGAGCAGCGCGCTTTTATCTTCGGTGATACGCTGCAGCAGGTTGCTGTTAATGCTGCCAGCTGCCAGCTGCTGCTGCTCTTCTTCCAGCACGGCTGACAGCGATGCCAGCACGTCCTGCATCTTATCTAATGTGGTCTGCAAATTACTCATGGGAATTAGTTACCCTCTAAATACGCCTTGGTGTCGGCAATCAGCGCATCGGCGATTTTGCCGGTATCCATCTTCAGTTCGCCATTACGAATGGCGGTTTTCAGTTGTTCAACGCGCTCGACGTTAATATCTTTGCTGCTCGGCTGCATCAATTGCGCCTGCGCGCTGCTCAGGCTGACCTGGGCTGCTGCAGGGGTCGTGGCGGCTGCCACCGGGCTGGCGCTCTGGCGCACTTTGCTGTTACCGGACTCACTGCTATCGCGGCTCTGTACGGTGCTGGCGGGTTTCAGCGGTTGAGTTCTGTCAATGCTCATATTCGGGCTCCTGTACGGTCAGGGGGAAGTCTGCCACCTGAATCATAATAGCGTTATCGCTTTGTTGATTCTTCTATCGGCAGCACTTAGGGCTTCTTTAACACTTTACAGCGTTATAAGAATATTCCCATCCTCCCGGACCTTACCGCTGACAACCTGGCCATTTCCCATCCGGACACGGACCGACTGCGAACGGGCGGCATTGTTCAGCGCCTTGCCCTCACCGCTGGCGTCAAATCCATCACCGCTGGCAATCACCATCACATTCTGACCCGCCTTAACCCGCCACGGCTGACGCAGCGTGGACGGATTAATCGGCTGTCCGGGCTGGATATCGCGCAGCACCACAGCATCGGCGACCGAGTCCGCATTCAGCAGGGCGCGGGCGGGCAGGGTGTCCAGGCGGCCGGTCTGCAGCGTGAAATCACTCTCGCTAACGCTACTGCCCTGACTCAGCAGCCGGTTCGCCACCAGATAAGAGCCGGTGACCTGGACCTGTACCTGGATATAACGGCGATTCTCACCGCAATTTGCCGCCACGCTCATATTGCCCCACAACCGGCTGTTGCCGGGCAGCGTGAACTGTGGCGCCTCACAGGCTGGCCACTGTTCTTTCGGCGTGCGAACCACTACGACCATGCCAGCAGCATGCTGGGCGTCACGCGCTTTAAAAAATTGATTCAGTTGTGCATTGAGATCCCCGGCAGAAGCTGGCAGGGCAATCACGACCAGCAGACTGGTCAGCAGGGTCAGATATCGACGCATTGTGCATTTCCTCACTGATGATGGCGACGAGTGTAACCTTTAAGAAAAATCCTCAATTGTCAAAATAGCGGCCATTTAAGTCGCTATTCAGACGATGACGTCTTGCTTTTTCAAATTAAGCTGCGAGCTCGAAATTCTCATACGCGGAGGAAACATGCTCGACAAACTGGATGCGGCGCTGAAATTTGGTACGGAGGCCCTCAACCTGCGTGCTCAACGTCAGGAGATCCTGGCGTCAAATATTGCCAACGCCGATACCCCTGGATATCAGGCCCGGGATATCGACTTTGCAAGCGAGCTGAGTCGGGTGATGTCCAATGGTCGTGCGGAAGGCAGCAGCATGGCGCTAAAAGTCACGTCAGCCCGGCACATTGAAGCACAGACAAACGGCGCACCATCGATGGATATGCTTTATCGCATTCCCGATCAGCCTTCTGCCGACGGCAACACCGTAGATATGGACCGTGAGCGTACGCAGTTCGCGGATAACAGCCTGAAATATCAAACCGACCTCACCCTCATCAGTAGCCAGATCAAAGGCATGATGAGCGTGTTACAAGGGCAATAATTATGGCCTTGCTGAATATTTTTGACATTGCCGGCTCAGCGATGACCGCGCAATCACAGCGATTAAACGTCAGTGCCAGTAACCTGGCGAACGCCGACAGCGTCACCGGCCCAGATGGTAAGCCTTATGTTGCTAAGCAGGTGGTCTTCCAGACCGATGCGGCACCCGGCTCCGCCACCGGCGGTGTGAAAGTGGCAAAGGTCGTGGATGATCCCACACCCGCGAAGCTAGTGTATGACCCGGGCAATCCCATGGCTGATGCTAAAGGCTACGTGAAGATGCCGAACGTGGATGTGGTTTCTGAAAGCGTCAACACCATGTCGGCGTCACGCAGTTACCAGGCCAACGTTGAAGTGCTCAACACCGTGAAGTCGATGATGATGAAAACCCTGACCCTTGGGCAATAACGGAGAAAATTTATGGCTATCGCGGTAGGCGTTAACGACAAGCTGGACCCCACGGTTCTTAGCTCTTCTAACACCAGTGGCACGGGCAACAATGCACAGGATCTGCAGAACCAGTTCCTGACCATGCTGGTGACGCAGTTAAAGAACCAGGATCCTACGAATCCTATGGATAACAGCCAGCTCACCACGCAGCTGGCACAGATCAATACCCTGAGCGGCATTGAAAAACTGAATACCACGCTGGGATCGATCTCCGGCCAGATCAACACCAGCCAGTCACTGCAGAGCTCCACGCTGATTGGGCATGGCGTAATGGTCAATGGCGGACAGATTCTGGTTGGCAAAGGCACCACGACGCCATTTGGCGTTGAACTGGCCTCTGCCTCAACCGGCGCAACCGCCACCATTACAGATGCCAATGGCTCGGTAATCAACACCGTCGATCTGGGCGCGCTGAGCGCGGGTGTGCACACCTTCTCGTGGGACGGCAAGCTCACCGATGGCTCTGTCGCGCCAGATGGTAAATACAGCGTTGCGATTGCCGCAAGCAATGGCAACACACAACTGGTGGCACAACCGCTTAACTACGCCTACGTCAATGGGGTGAGTACAGCGAACAACACCACAAAACTGGATCTCGGCACCATGGGCTCCGCCACCCTTGACGACGTACGTCAGATTCTCTGATTAACCTGTAGACAGGAAACAAACACATGTCATTTTCCCAAGCGGTCAGCGGCCTTGGTGCTGCTTCAAGTAACCTTGATGTCATCGGTAACAACATTGCTAACTCCGCCACTGCGGGCTTTAAATCGAGCACCATCGCGTTTGCCGATATGTTTGCCGGTTCTAACGTTGGCCTCGGCACCAAAGTCGCTGCGGTAATCCAGAACTTTAACGATGGCGCGACCACCACCACCAGCCGTGGCCTGGACGTTGCGCTGAGCGGTAACGGTTTCTTCCGTATGACCGACAGCAGCGGCGGCGTCTTCTATTCACGTAATGGCCAGTTAACGCTGGATGCCAACCGTAACCTGGTCAACACCCAGGGTCTGAACGTGACCGGCTATCCGGCCAGCGGTTCACCGGCTACCATCCAGGCAGGTGCTAACCCGGTTGCACTGCGTATTCCTACTGAGCAGATGCCCGCCCGTGCGACTACCACTGCCGGTCTGGTTGCCAACCTGAACTCAACGGATACCACGCCATCCGTGCCTACCTTCTCGACGGCGAACGCGGACAGCTACAACAAGAAAACCACGGCCACCGTGTTTGACTCGCAGGGTAATGACCACGCGCTCGACATGTATTTCGCGAAAGACACCGCCAGCAACAGCTGGACCGTGCGCACCATTGATGCCAATACCGGCCTTTCAGCGGGCGATTTCAGAATGGCGTTTGACACCAGCGGTAAGCTGACCAGCGTCTCTAAACTGAATGCAAACGGTACGGTAGCGAGCACCACCACCGATGGCACTGTTGGCCTGACGCTGAACGTGGGCGGTGCCAATGGCGCGGTCGCCAATCAGCCCATCACTATGAGCATGCTGGGCAGCCTGCAGCAGAACACCGGCGCCACCAACTTTGGCAGCCCGACCCAGGATGGTTATGCCCCTGGCGATCTGACCAGCTACGCGATTAATAATGATGGCACCATCACTGGCAGCTACTCAAACCAGAAAACCCAGTTGCTGGGTCAGATCGTCCTGTCGAGCTTCTCGAACCCGGAAGGTCTGCAGTCGAAAGGCGATAACGTCTGGCAGGCGTCAAGCGCATCCGGTCAGGCAGCCATTGGTCTGGCTAACACCGGCACCTTTGGTTCACTGACCGCCGGCGCACTGGAATCTTCCAACGTCGACATGAGTAAAGAGCTGGTGAACATGATCGTGGCGCAGCGTAACTATCAGGCGAATGCGCAGACCATCAAAACTCAGGACCAGATTCTCAACACGCTGGTTAACTTACGTTAATTCGCTAACAGGATTGCCATATGGATCACGCGATATATACCGCGATGGGCGCGGCCAGCCAGACGCTGGACCAGCAGGCGGTGACCGCCAGCAACCTCGCCAACGCCTCTACACCGGGTTTTCGTGCGCAGCTGAATGCGCTGCGCGCAGTACCGGTGAGTGGCTGGTCGCTGCCGACCCGCACGCTGGTCGCCGCCTCTACACCTGGCGCCGACATGAGTCAGGGCGCGATGGATTACACCGAGCGTCCGCTCGATGTGGCGGTGCAGCAGGATGGCTGGCTGGCGGTACGCACCCCTGACGGCAGCGAAGCCTACACGCGTAACGGCAATATGCAAATCAGTCCGACCGGTACGCTGACGGTTCAGGGCAATCCTGTGATGGGCGATGGCGGTCCGATTGTGATCCCGCAGGGCACTGAAATCACCATTGCTGCTGACGGTTCGATCACCGGGCTGAATGCCGGTGATTCCCCGAACGCCACGGTCCAGCTGGGCAAGCTGAAGCTGGTCAGGGCAACCGGGCAGGAGCTGCAGCGCAGTGATGACGGCATGTTCCGTCCTACTGCGTCGACGCAGGCGACCCGCGGAGCCGCGTTACAGGCGGATCCCACCATGCAGGTTATGCCTGGCGTACTGGAAGGCAGCAACGTCAAACCGGTAGAAACCATGGTCGATATGATCGCCAACGCCCGACGTTTTGAGATGCAGATGAAAGTCATCACCAACGTCGACGAAAATGAACAAAAAGCCAACCAGCTCCTGAGCATGGGCTGAGGCACGAGGATAACAACATGATTCGTTCTTTATGGATCGCTAAGACCGGTCTTGATGCGCAGCAGATGAACATGGACGTCATTGCCAACAACCTGGCAAACGTCAGCACCAACGGCTTTAAGCGTTCACGTGCCGTGTTCGAAGACCTGATGTACCAGACCATGCGCCAGCCGGGCACCCAGTCATCAGAACAGACGACGCTGCCATCGGGTTTGCAGATTGGTACCGGTGTCCGTCCGGTGACGACGGAGCGTCTGCATACTCAGGGCAACCTGTCGCAGACCAGCAACTCGAAAGATATCGCCATTAATGGCCAGGGTTATTTCCAGATTCAGATGCCGGATGGCACCTCGGCTTATACCCGTGACGGCGCGTTTCAGGTTGATCAGAACGGCCAGCTGGTGACCAACTCCGGCTTCCCGGTGCAGCCAGGTATTACCATTCCCGCTAACGCCACCAGCATTACGGTGTCGCGTGACGGTGTGGTCAGCGTGACGCAGCAGGGTCAGGCTCAGGCCGCGCAGGTTGGTCAGTTAACCCTGAGCACCTTTATGAATGATGCCGGTCTCGATAGCGTGGGTGAAAACCTCTACAAAGAAACACAGGCATCGGGCGCACCGACAGACAGCACCCCAGGCCAGAACGGCGCGGGTCTGCTCTATCAGGGCTACACCGAAACCTCAAACGTTAACGTAGCGGAAGAGCTGGTCACCATGATCCAGACGCAGCGTGCCTACGAAATCAACAGCAAGGCGATCAGCACTTCCGATCAGATGCTGGCGAAATTAACGCAGCTTTAATCCCGAACAGGGCCAGCCCGTGCTGGCCTGAATGACAGACATTAATAAGGTCGTGACACCGTGGCGAAGCAACAGATTCTCAAGCCTGGACATTGGTTAGTCGCCTCGTTGCTGCTAACTCTTAACGGATGTGCTCTGGTCCCGCGTACCCCGCTGGTCGAAGGTGCAACCACAGCGCAACCCATGCCGTCCGCGCCACCGGTGGTCAACGGCTCCATATTCCAGGGCGTCGCGCCGCTTAACTACGGCTATCAGCCGCTGTTTGAAGATCGTCGTCCGCGCAACATCGGCGATACCCTGACCATTACGCTGCAGGAAAACGTCAGCGCCAGCAAAAGCTCCTCGGCCAGTGCCAGCCGCGATGGCAGCAACAGCCTGGGTATAACCGGGGTGCCGACTGGTCTGGCCGGTCTGGTCGGTGCAGGTGGCGAAAAAGCCAATCTCAGCGCCGAAGGCAAAAACGATTTCGCAGGTAAAGGCGGCGCATCTGCCAATAATACCTTTACCGGCACCATTACCGTCACCGTGGACCAGGTATTGTCAAACGGCAACCTGCACGTGGTGGGCGAAAAACAGATCGCCATTAATCAGGGCACGGAGTTCATTCGCTTCTCGGGCGTGGTCAATCCGCGCACCATCAGCGCCAGTAACGCCGTGTTATCTACCGCTGTCGCCGATGCACGTATTGAGTACGTCGGAAATGGTTATATCAATGAGGCGCAGACCATGGGCTGGTTCCAGCGTTTCTTCCTGAACATCTCGCCGATGTAAGAGGTTTCAATGAAAAAGTTAACGCTGTTACGCGCCGGGCTGGCGCTGCTGCTGGGCGTCAGCCTGCTGGCCAAAGCCGATTTGATTCGTGATTTAACCACGGTACAGGGCGTGCGTGACAACCAGCTGCTGGGCTACGGCCTGGTGGTGGGTCTGGATGGCACGGGTGACCAGACCACCCAGACGCCATTTACTACGCAGACAGTGAGCAACATGCTGTCACAGCTGGGTATTACCGTGCCTGCCGGCACCAACATGCAGCTGAAAAACGTGGCGGCCGTCATGGTCACCGCCAAACTGCCTTCGTTTGCCCGTCAGGGACAGACGCTGGATGTGGTGGTCTCCTCGCTGGGTAACGCCAAAAGCCTGCGTGGTGGCACGCTGTTAATGACGCCGATGAAAGGGGTTGATAACCAGGTTTACGCGCTGGCGCAGGGTAATATTCTGGTCGGCGGTGCCGGTGCATCAGCAGGCGGCAGCAGTGTTCAGGTTAACCAGCTGAACGGTGGACGTATCACCGGCGGGGCAACCGTAGAGCGTGAACTGCAGAGCAACTTTGGTACGCAGAACACCATCAACCTGCAGCTTAACAGCGAAGATTTCTCAATGGCACAGCGTATTGCTGATGCAATCAACGCCCGTGGCGGTTACGGCGCGGCACAGCCGCTGGATGCCCGTACTGTGCAGATCCGCGTGTCACCTAATAATGGTGCGCAGGTGCGCCTGCTGGCTGAGATCCAGAACATTAATGTGTCGATTCCGGTAGAAGATGCCAAAGTGATCATCAACTCCCGTACCGGCTCAGTCGTTATGAACCGTGAAGTGACGCTGAATCAGTGTGCGGTAGCCCAGGGCAACCTGTCGGTGACGGTTAACCAGCAGCAGAACGTGAGTCAGCCTGATACACCGTTGGCCGGTGGTCAGACGGTCGCGACGACGCAGACGCAGATCGATCTGCGCCAGACCGGCGGTGCGCTGCAACGTGTTAACGCCAGCGCCAACCTGAATAACGTGGTGCGTGCACTGAATGCGCTGGGTGCGTCACCAATCGAACTGATGTCGATTCTGCAGTCGATGCAGAGTGCCGGCTGTCTGCGTGCCAAACTGGAAATTATCTGATGGCTGACATGCAATCTCTGACAAGTTCGGCTTTTGACAGCCGCTCCCTGAATGAACTGAAACGCCAGGCCAGCAACGATCCGAAAGCACATGCGTTGCAGGTCGCGCGTCAGGTCGAAGGGATGTTTGTACAAATGATGCTGAAGAGTATGCGCGAGGCGTTGCCGCAGGACGGGATTATGGGCAACGAACAGACCAAACTTTTCACCTCAATGTATGATCAGCAGATTGCACAGGAGATGGGTAAGCGCGGCCTTGGCCTGGCGGAAACCATCGTCAAACAGATGCAGCCTGCCACCGCGCCGGATGAAAAAGCCGGTACGGTGCCGATGAAGCTGGATAACAGCTTTATTCTCAGCACCAGCGGGGCAAAACCCATGGCCGCGGAGCAGCTGGAGCAGATTGTGCGTAAGGCGATGCCGCGTCTGCCGCCGGTTGCGTCACCCACAGGCCTGCCCAGCGACAGCCGCGAGTTCATCGCTCAGCTGACGCAACCGGCGCAGGCTGCCAGTCAGCAGAGTGGCATTCCGCATCACCTGATTCTGGCGCAGGCTGCGCTGGAGTCGGGCTGGGGCCAGCGTCAGATCCTGACCCGCGACGGCAAACCGAGCTACAACGTGTTCGGGATTAAAGCCAGCGGCGACTGGAAAGGTGACACCACCGATATCATGACTACCGAATATGAGCAGGGTGAAGCGAAGAAAGTCCGTGCCAGCTTCCGTGTTTATAACTCCTACTTCGAGGCGCTGACAGACTACGTCAAACTTCTCACCAAAAACCCACGCTATGCGGCGGTGACCAATGCCACATCTGCAGAGCAGGGCGCGCAGGCATTACAGGCGGCAGGATATGCCACCGATCCGAAATATGCGCAAAAGCTGGTGGGAATGATTCAGCAATTCAAAAGTATGGGCGACAAAGTCGTCAAAGCGTACAGCCAGGATATGGGTGACCTGTTCTGATCATTGCGCCTCAAGTTTCACTTAAGCAAGCCGATAACATCCCTATAGCCAGATGCGTTTTCGCCTGCTGGCGCCCACTTTGATGTCTGCCAGCCCGGTTAACGGGGGAACGTAAGGAACCGAGATGTCCAGCATAATTAACTCCGCGATGAGCGGACTGAGTGCCGCGCAGGCCGCTCTGAGCACCACCAGTAACAATATTTCCAATTACACCGTGGCTGGCTATTCACGTCAGACCACGGTCCTGGCGCAGGCAAACAGTACCCTGCAGGGCAACAGCTATTATGGTAACGGCGTGAATATCACCGGTGTACAACGTGAATATGATGCATTTATTGCCACGCAGTTACGCGGTTCCAGCGCGAACTACAGCGCGGTAAGCACCCAGCACAGCCAGATTTCAAACATTGACGATCTGCTGTCGACTTCGACGACCAGCCTGTCAACCTCGCTGCAGGGCTTCTTTACTAACCTGCAGAACGTGGTCAGCAATGCCAACGATCCGTCAGCACGTCAGTCAATGCTCAGCAATGCACAGGGTCTGGTCAGCCAGTTCCAGACCTCGGCGCAATACCTGAACAATATGCAGAACAGCGTCAATGCAGACGTCGGTTCCAGCATCAAGCAGGTCAACACCATTACCAGCCAGATCGCCGATCTGAACAAGCAGATTGGCAAACTGAGTACCGCTAACGGTGCCGCTCCTAACGATCTGCTTGATAAGCGCGATCAGCTGGTGAATACCCTGAATAACGTAGTTGGCGTCACAGTGTCGCAGCAGGATGGCGGCTACACGGTCTCCATGGCGAATGGCCTGACGCTGGTAAACGGCGACAAATCTCACGATCTGGTGGCGATGCCTTCCAGCAGCGATCCGACACGCACTACTATCGGCTATGTCGATAAACAGGCGGGCAACGTCGAGATTCCGGAAAAGCTGATCACCACCGGCTCGCTGGGCGGTCTGCTGGCATTCCGTAGTCAGGATTTGGATCTGGCGCAGAACCAGCTGGGTCAGTTAGCAGCTGCGTTTACGACCAGCTTTAACGATGTTCACAAGCAGGGCTTCGACAGTAACGGCGATCAGGGCGTTGATTTCTTTAATATCGGCAGCCCGCTGGTGGTAAGCAACAGTAAAAACAGCACCGCCGCCTCCGTTACCGCTGAGTGGACCGATACCAGTGCGCTGAAAGCGACCAACTATAACGTCAGCTTTGATGGCACGAACTGGAGCGCCACCCGTGCCTCTGACAGCACCGCTGTGACCATTGCACAGGTTAAAGACGCCAGTGGCAACACCACGCTGAGCTTTGATGGCCTGAAGCTGACCGTTCCCGGCACGCCTGCACCGGCTGCTAAAGACAGTTTTCTGGTGAAGCCGGTCCAGAACGTGATCAACGACATGTCCGTCGCGATCACCAATGAATCTCAGGTGGCCGCAGCAGGTGCCGTTGGCGGTGAAAGTGATAACCGTAATGCGCAAAAACTGCTGAGTCTGCAGGATGCGAAGCTGGTCGGTGGCAACGCCACGCTGTCGCAGGCTTACGCGGCTATCGTCAGTACCGTGGGTAACAAAACCAGTTCACTGCAGACCACCAGCGATACACAGAAAAGCGTGGTCAGTCAGCTGACCCAACGTCAGCAATCGGTCTCAGGCGTAAACCTTGATGAGGAGTACGCCAACCTGACTAAATATCAGCAATATTACATGGCTAATGCGCAGGTGCTGCAGACCGCCAGCACCGTGTTTAATGCATTGATCAATATTCGCTAAGGGCAGGAGATAACATGCGAATCAGTACAAATATGATTTTTGAGCAGCAGGTGCGTGGCATCACTGACTCACAGGCCTCCTGGCTGAAAGTGGGCGAGCAGCTCTCCAGCGGCCGCCGCGTAACTAACCCTTCGGACGATCCCATTGCGGCGTCACGCGCTGTGGTGTTGACCCAGACTCAGCAGCAGGGTAAACAGTTTGCGCTGGCGCGGACGTTTGCCGAACAGGGTTTATCACTGGAAGATAATACGCTGAAAGGCGTAACCAATGGGATCATTGCGGCGCAGGGACTGATCGTTAACGGTTCAACCGGAACGCTGAGCGACGATGACCGTGGTTCGATTGCCACCCAGCTGGAGGGCATTCGCGCCCAGTTGCTGAACCAGGCCAACAGCAAAGATGCCAATGGACGCTATATTTTTGCCGGTTATAAAACCGACAGCGCGCCGTTTGTTGATACGGCAGGCACCGGCGTCAGCTACACAGGCGGTAACGAGGCAATCACCCAGAAGGTCGACACCAGTCGTACCATGACCGTGGCGCATACCGGTGACAGCATCTTTATGTCGATCACCGGCAATGCCACCAAAGAGCCGGATGGCAGCGCCAGCGAAACCAATGTTTTTACGATGCTGGACAGTGCCATTGCGGCACTGAAGGTGCCGCAGGATAACGCAGACGCCGCAACCAAACAGACCTTCCAGGATGCGATGGATAAAACTAACCGTGGTCTGGGTAATGCGCTGAATAATGTTTCAAAAGTGGTTTCTGAAATTGGTACTCAGCTTGGCGAGATTGATACGCTGAATGCCCAGGGCGATGACCGCAGTGTGATCTATAACTCGCAGATGAGTGACCTGGTTAACGTAGATTTAACCGAGGCGGCGTCCAGCTATACCATGCAGCAGACAGCCCTTCAGGCGTCGTACAAGACCTTTACTGATATGTCCAAGATGTCACTGTTCCAGATGAATTCGTAGTCTGACCTGAAATTTTAGGCGTACTTTAACCGGATGCGCTTACTTTTCCCCACTCTCCCGATAAAGGAGGGTGGGATTTTTTTGCCTGCGATTCGGTTGATGGCGGGCGGGAACATTAGCTTTTAAACCAGGTTCTGTGACAGCGGAAAATAATTCGCATGGTTATCCTGCTTTCACGTATTCACCGCACGGACTCCGGAATCACCCACCACAGCCCAACAGCCTACCTGCCGAAATGCCGGAGTAAACCTTCGTTGTTGCCTGACGAGACCCCTGCAGAGACTGTTTATCCGTAATCCGGCTGGCGGGCAGAATTGCAGCCATAAAAAAACCCCGGCTTTAAGGCCGGGGTTCGGTTCACAACAGCTTATGCGTTACGGCTTGGTTGCCGGTGCAGTGGCCTGATGGGTGGCGCTATGCGCTCCTGCAGAACCGCGACCGTCGAACTCATACGGTGCACGCACCCAATCACTGTGCGGAGCCGGTTCTGACTGCCAGACTGGCGCAGGCGCTTTGGTCATTGGCGCAGAAGCAAAATGCTTCCAGCGTGTACCGTCGTTCGGTACAGCTGCAGCTGCTGGCACAGATGCGTCGGCAGGCAATGACACTGCAGGTTCGGTCGCCTTCACAGGTTCCGCCGGCGCGATATCACGTGCAGCAACCGGAGCATGAGGTTCACGAACCGGTGCTGTTTCAGCCTCTGCTGCGACTGGCGCATTCAGCACTTCTTCAACCTCGGCTGCGATCTCTTCACTGACATCAGTGGCTGACTGCTCAGTAACGTCCGCAGGCTGTTCAACCTCTGATGATTGTGCAACCTCTGCAGGCTGTACCGTCTCAACAGCAGGTGTCATAACCGGCGCTTCAGTGACGGGTTCAGCAGGCACGGCTTCAGCCGCGACAGCGTCTGCTTTCACTTCATCGGCAGCCGGAACCACAGAAGGCTGTTCGTCAACCGGGGCGTCAATAGCACGGGTATCATCAGTGTTGACGACCGGCACTGGCGTTTCTGCCTGCGGCTCAGCATGCTGCACTGGCGCGTCCTGCACACCCGATTCCACAGCGGCAGCCACGGGCAGGCCATGGGTAGCCACTGCTGTTTCTTCCGCGCTGTACGCGGGTGTCTGGTGTGTCACATTCTGCACCTGCTCTTCGCTGGCCTGGCTCACCGGATAGCGAATCCAGACTTTACCAGAGGCCATCTCGGGAGACGCTGCTGCTGCGGCCAGAGGCATGGCTGACTGCGTCGGGTAACGCTCATCACGGTAACGACGACGACGCTGTCCGCTCACACGCAGATGGCGTGGCGAACGACGTGAGCGACGTGGCATATTGGCGTTATCACGGTTGTCGCTGTCATCCTGTTCGTCACTCTGCTGCGCCTGGAACTCAGGCTGCGGCTGTGCAACTTCAGCTGGCTGAGGCTGACGCACTTCGGCAGGCTGGACAAAGTCGCTGGCTTCGGCTGGCATAGGTTGACGGTTATCATCAACACGCACCTTCTGGTTCAGCTGACGCGGCTTACGACGCGGCATAACCTGTACGCGCTCATCATCCTGCACCTCGGTCGCGTCCAGGGCTTCTGCGACCACTGCTGGCTGCTCAGCTACTTTGGCGGCTTCTTCACCGGCGCGTTTCTCTTCCTGACGACGACGCTGACGTTCAGCGCGCTGTTCACGGCGCTGTTGCTGCTGCTCATCACGCTGCTGGCGCGCTTCTTCGCTCAGTGCCGGACGCTCTTCGCGTACTTCACCTGACTGAGACTCACGCTTGTTGCGGCGGTTGTTATTATTGCCCTCGCGCGGCTCACGATTTTCACGTGGCTCGCGGCTTTCGCGCGGTTCACGGCTCTCACGCGGTTCACGACTTTCGCGAGGCTCACGGCCCTCACGCGACTGTGCGTTATCCCCGTTACGCGGCGTACGCTCACGACGATTGTTATTGCGACGGTTGTTATTGTTGCTGCGTCGTTCGCCACGACCGTTGTTGTTTTCCTGCTCACCTTCAGGCGCTTTTTGCGGTTCAGCAACCTCAGCGGTCACAGGTTTAGCAGCAGGCGCTTCTTCGCTGGCAAACATTTTTTTCAGGCCGCCAAGCAGACGCCCGAAGAAACCGGTGCTGGCCGTCGCAGGTGCAGCCACCGCAGGTTTAGCTTTTGCCGCTGGCTGAACTTCAGCACGCTGCGCTTCCGGCTCAACTTCTACCGGAGCCGGCGGTGCATCAGGCATCACAAACGCGGCCAGAGCAGGCTGCTCAGGACGACGACGCTCTGCATGCTCTTCTTCCGACGGCATCGCCATTTCGGCTTCGTGCAGCTTCGGCAGATGATAGCTCAGGGTCTGGGTCTCTTCGCCTTTACGTACGCGCAGCACGGAGTAGTGCGGGGTCTGCATCTTGTCATCAGGAACGATGATTGCCCGCACGCCGCCCTGGCGTTTTTCAATCGCGTTGACCGCTTCACGTTTTTCGTTCAGCAGGTAGGAGGCAACCTGAACCGGAACAATAGCGTGAACTTCTTTGGTGTTGTCTTTCAGTGCTTCTTCTTCAATCAGACGCAGAATCGACAAAGCAAGTGACTCGTTATCACGGATGGTGCCGGTGCCGCTACAGCGTGGGCAAACGTGATGACTGGATTCACCTAATGATGGGCTCAGGCGCTGACGGGACATCTCCAGCAGGCCGAAACGCGAAATGTGGCTGATCTGAATACGGGCGCGGTCCTGACGAACAGCTTCGCGAAGACGGTTTTCAACTGCGCGCTGATGGCGTACCGGCGTCATATCGATATAGTCGATAACGATCAGGCCGCCCAGGTCACGCAGGCGCAGCTGACGGGCGATCTCGTCAGCGGCTTCAAGGTTAGTGTTGAACGCCGTCTCTTCGATGTCACCGCCGCGCGTTGCGCGTGCTGAGTTGATATCGATCGCGGTCAGCGCTTCAGTGCTGTCGATGACAATCGAGCCACCGGAAGGCAGGCGGACTTCACGCTGAAAAGCGGATTCGATTTGCGATTCAATCTGATAATGGCTGAACAGCGGGATTTCACCGGTGTAGAGCTTAATTTTGCTGCTGAAGTCCGGACGGCCCAGCGCAGCAATATGCTGACGTGCCAGTTCCAGAACTTTAGGATTATCGATAAGGATTTCACCGATGTCCTGACGCAGATAGTCGCGGAAAGCGCGGACAATCACGTTACTCTCCTGATGGATCAGGAACGGAGCAGGACGGTTTTCAGCGGCTTTCTTGATCGCTTCCCAATGCTTAAGGCGGAAGCTTAAATCCCACTGCAGCGATTCGGCAGATTTGCCGACGCCGGCGGTGCGGACAATCAGTCCCATGCCTTCCGGCAGGTCAAGCGCCGACAGCGCTTCTTTTAATTCTGTACGGTCGTCACCTTCGATGCGGCGAGAGATACCGCCTGCACGTGGGTTATTCGGCATCAGGACCAGGTAGCTGCCCGCCAGAGAGATAAAGGTGGTCAGCGCAGCGCCTTTGTTGCCGCGTTCTTCTTTATCAATCTGAACAATAACTTCCTGACCTTCACGCAGCACGTCTTTAATATTCGGACGACCATGCGCGTTATAGCTGGAGGGGAAGTATTCGCGGGAGATTTCTTTTAACGGGAGGAAACCGTGACGCTCTGCGCCATAATCGACAAACGCAGCTTCAAGGCTGGGTTCAATGCGCGTGATTTTACCTTTGTAGATGTTGGCTTTTTTCTGTTCGTGTCCAGGACTTTCAATATCCAGATCGTACAGACGCTGACCGTCAACCAGGGCAACGCGCAACTCCTCCTGCTGAGTTGCGTTTATTAACATTCTTTTCATCGTGACTTACTCGTTATTCTTTCATGAGTGATTACAGCTGCGGGCATAATTACCCTGGACGAGTATCAACCGATGGCCCCGTGACTTAGTGCAATGTCGTCAACCTCACGGCTGTCGACCGCGCGAGGGGCGCAAATAACGTCGGTGGCCTGTTTTTCATAAGGGAAAACAGCACCAGATAGTGGAAATGCCTGAGAGAATAAAGAAAACCCGTGCATCCCATACTGCTGTCCAGGCCGCAACCCGCAGCCCGCTAAGTGCCTGATTTCGCATTACGTCTTACGCCATTGCTGCGTGTCTGCTCAATCCGGCAAAATGACAATTTCGCTCGGTTTCTGCCCTGAAATGCATCAGTTAGGAAACTCAGGCATTATTCCATTGCTAACCTTCATATAGCAAGGCGACTTTAGCCAGCTTGTGAAGTTTCTTTACATTTAACGCGTTAATGTGTCCGACAATGCAGCGTTTTGCTGAAAAAGCCAGCAGAGAGGCGACTTGCCGTCACACCAACTCCTGAGTTAAGCACAGAAAAAGGGGTGGCGCTATCAGGGGACACTATTTAGAATCGCCGCCATGAAAACAGAGAATCCCGGCGTACATTTTGTCGCCATCACGGCTGAAAATGCCGGACAACGCATTGATAACTTTTTGCGCACCCAGCTTAAGGGTGTGCCAAAGAGCATGATTTATCGCATCGTACGCAAAGGCGAGGTGCGGGTGAATAAAAAGCGCGTTAAGCCAGAGTACAAGCTGGAGGAGGGCGATGAGGTACGCATTCCGCCTGTTCGGGTAGCGGAACGCGATGAAGACGCTGTTTCCCCTAAACTGGCAAAGGTTGCCTCACTGGCTGATGCCATCCTGTTTGAGGATGAGTCGCTGCTGGTAATGAATAAGCCTTCCGGTACCGCCGTGCATGGGGGCAGCGGACTTAGCTTTGGCGTCATTGAAGGGTTACGCGCCCTGCGACCTGAAGCGCGCTTTCTGGAATTAGTGCATCGCCTCGATCGCGATACCTCAGGTATTCTGCTGGTTGCTAAAAAGCGCTCGGCGCTGCGTTCTCTGCATGAGCAACTGCGTGAAAAGGGCATGCAGAAAGATTACCTGGCTCTGGTGCGCGGTAACTGGCCCTCACATCTGAAGGTGGTTCAGGCACCGCTGCTGAAAAACATCCTGCAGAGCGGAGAGCGTGTTGTGCGCGTCAGCAGTGAAGGCAAGGCGTCGGAAACCCGCTTTAAAGTGGAAGAGCGGTTCGACTTTGCCACCCTGGTAAAAGCGAGTCCGGTCACCGGACGCACACATCAGATTCGCGTTCATACACTGCATGCCGGGCATCCCATCGCCTTTGACGATCGTTACGGCGAACGTGACTTTGACAGTCAGCTGGCCTCAACCGGATTAAAACGGCTGTTCCTGCACGCAGCGGCGCTGACCTTTACCCATCCTGGCACGGGCGAAGTAATGCGGGTCGAAGCGCCACTCGATGACGGGCTGAAGCAATGCCTGAATAAACTGCGTCAGATGAAGGCGTAACGGCTCTCCGGTATCAGTCCGTTAAAGGATTGATACCGGCCTGCTGCAACATCTCATTCAGCGCAATCAGCGGCAGCCCAATCAGCGTATTGGGATCGCGGCCCTCCAGTCGATCAAACAGACAAATTCCCAGCCCTTCACTTTTAAAACTGCCGGCACACTGCAGCGGCTGTTCTTTTTCCACGTATCCAGCGATTTCGGCGTCGGTTAAGGTGCGGAAATGCACCACAAAGGGCTCACAGCACTGCAGCAGTCTGCCACTGCCCGGATGAAAAAGGGCCAGACCGGTATAGAAGGTAATGGCTTTACCGCTGGCGGCACGCAGTTGCGCGCATGCATTCTCCGCCGTGTGAGGCTTTCCGGTGATCGTGCCATCCAGCACGCAGACCTGATCCGAGCCGATGATCCAGTGGCTGGGCCAGGTTTTTGCCAGCGCCTGCGCTTTTGCCACGGCCAGGCGTGTTACCAGCGCTTCGGCGGTTTCACCTGGCACGGGGGACTCATCAACCTCCGGCGCGGCGGTCATAAATGGCAAGCCAAGCTTATGCAGTAAAGCCTGCCGGAAGGGCGACGTTGAAGCTAAAAGAATCGATGGTGTCATTTTTTTTCAATAGTGATAGCGAATTGGTGGCAGTCATTTTAAACTGTGCGCCGCACTGGATGCGAATAGTGGTTGAAAGATGCTGTTTAACGGCCTTTTTCTTTGACTCTATGACATTACAAAGTTAATATGCGCGCCCTATGCAAAAGGTAAAATTACCCCTAACGCTGGACCCTGTCCGCACCGCTCAGAAGCGCCTTGATTATCAGGGTGTCTACACATCTGTACAGGTGGAGCGTGTGGCCGAGTCGGTCGTTAGTGTGGACAGTGATGTGGATTGTGCCATGTCGTTTGCGGTTGATAACCAGCGTCTGGCGGTACTGACGGGTACTGCTGAAGTACAGGTGACGTTGCGTTGTCAGCGCTGCAACCAGACCTTTCCCCATCACGTAAAAGTGAGTTACTGCTTCAGCCCTGTCTCTTCTGAAGAGCAGGCCGAAGCATTACCGGAAGCGTACGAGCCGGTCGATGTCAACGAGTTTGGTGAGATCGATTTGCTGGCGGTTGTCGAGGATGAACTGATTCTCGCGCTGCCGGTCGTTCCGGTGCACGATTCTGAACACTGTGAAGTGTCCGAGGCGGACATGGTCTTTGGTAAACTGCCTGCAGAGGCGGAGAAACCAAATCCATTTGCCGTATTAGCCAGTTTAAAGCGTAAGTAATAGGAGTAAGGTCCATGGCCGTACAACAGAATAAACCCACCCGTTCTAAGCGTGGTATGCGTCGTTCGCACGATGCGCTGACCACTGCTGCTCTGTCAGTAGATAAAGTTTCTGGCGAAACTCATCTGCGTCACCACATCACTGCGGATGGTTACTACCGCGGTCGCAAGGTTATCGTTAAGTAAGTTTCTTGCTTAGCAAGGCGATACCTTGACACGTTTGACCCTGGCGATTGATGCCATGGGCGGGGACTTCGGTCCCTGCGTGACAGTGCCTGCAGCATTGCAGGCACTGGCCTCTCATTCGGAACTTTTCCTTCTTCTGGTCGGCAATCCCGACACCCTCATGCCATTGCTTGCCAAAGCGGATTCCTCCCTGACGGGGCGTTTGCAGGTTATCCCTGCCGAATCGGTTATTGCAAGTGATGCGCGGCCTGCTCAGGCCATCCGGAACAGTCGCGGCAGTTCAATGCGTGTCGCGCTGGAGATGGTCAAAGAGGGACGTGCACAGGCCTGTATCAGCGCCGGTAATACCGGTGCACTGATGGGGCTATCAACACTCTTATTAAAACCGCTGGACGGTATCAAACGCCCGGCGCTGATGTCCGTTTTACCGCACCAGCAGCAGGGTAAAACGGTGGTACTGGATTTGGGCGCGAATGTTGACTCAGACAGTGCCATGCTGGTGCAGTTTGCTGTGATGGGGTCGGTAATGGCTGAGCATGTGCTTGGTATTTCACGGCCCCGTGTCGCGTTGCTCAATATTGGTCATGAAGAGACTAAAGGGCTGGAAACTATTCGCGATGCCGCAGTAGTACTGCGAGAATCACCGCAAATCAACTATATTGGTTACCTCGAAGGCAATGACCTGCTTACCGGTAAAACGGATGTGATGGTCTGTGACGGTTTTGTCGGAAACGTCACGCTGAAGACAATGGAAGGCGTGGTAAGAATGTTTCTTTCTCTGCTGAAGTCATCAGGGGAAGGTAAAAAACGGTCATGGTGGCTGACGTTGCTGGGACGCTTAATCCAGAAACGCCTGGCGAAGCGCTTCGGGCAACTCAACCCTGACCAGTACAATGGCGCTTGTCTGTTAGGATTGCGCGGAACAGTGATCAAGAGTCACGGCGCAGCAAATCAACACGCTTTCGCCGTGGCGATAGAACAGGCAGAGCAGGCGGTGAGGCAGCAAATTCCCGAGCGAATTGCTGCGCGCCTTGATGCTGTATTAGCCAGGAGTGACAAAGCCTAGATGTATACCAAAATTATCGGTACGGGCAGTTATCTGCCCAGCCAGGTTCGCACCAATGCCGATCTGGAAAAAATGGTGGAGACGTCGGACGAGTGGATTGTGACCCGTACGGGCATCCGTGAGCGCCGCATTGCTGCGCCTGACGAAACCGTCGCCACCATGGGATTCAGTGCGGCGCAACGCGCCCTTGAAATGGCCGGCGTTGACGCGAACGAGATTGGGCTGATTATTGTCGCCACAACCTCTTCCAGCCACGCCTTCCCAAGCTCCGCCTGCATGATCCAGCAAATGCTGGAGATCAAAGACTGTGCGGCATTTGACCTTGCTGCCGCCTGTGCAGGTTTTACCTATGCGCTGAGCGTGGCCGATCAATACATTAAAAATGGCGCGGTTAAACACGCTCTGGTGATTGGTGCTGATGTTCTGGCGCGCGCGCTGGATCCTGAAGATCGCGGTACCATCATCCTGTTCGGTGATGGCGCTGGTGCGGTCGTGCTGGGTCAGAGCGAAGAGCAGGGGATTATCTCAACTCATCTTCATGCTGATGGTCGCTATGCCCAGTTGCTGACGCTGCCTTATCAGGATCGCGCTCATCAGGATCAGCCTGCTTATGTCACAATGGCAGGCAACGAAGTCTTCAAAGTCGCGGTTACCGAGCTGGCTCACATCGTTGACGAAACGCTTCAGGCCAATAATCTCGATCGCGAAATGCTGGACTGGCTGGTGCCGCATCAGGCTAATCTGCGCATCATCAGCGCCACCGCGAAAAAACTCGGTATGACCATGGATAAAGTAGTCGTTACACTGGATCGTCACGGCAATACCTCTGCCGCATCGGTGCCAAGTGCACTGGATGAAGCGGTTCGTGATGGCCGCATCAAACCCGGACACCTTATTTTGCTGGAAGCCTTTGGTGGTGGATTCACCTGGGGTTCTGCGCTGGTTCGCTTTTGATTGACAGGAACGAAAGATGACGCAAATTGCATTTGTTTTTCCAGGTCAGGGTTCACAGACCGTGGGCATGCTGACTGAATTAGCCGCGACCTATCCGCTGGTTGAAGAGACCTTTCGTGAAGCCTCGGACGCGCTGGGATATGATCTGTGGCAGTTAGTGAGTCAGGGTCCGGCTGAAGAGCTGAATAAAACCTGGCAGACTCAGCCTGCATTGCTTGCCGCCTCGGTGGCTATCTATCGTGTCTGGCAGCAGCAGGGCGGTCAACAGCCAGTCCTGATGGCCGGTCACAGCCTGGGTGAATACTCTGCGCTGGTTTGCGCCGGTGTGCTCAGCTTTGCTGATGCCGTGAAGCTGGTTGAGCTGCGCGGCAAACTGATGCAGGAAGCCGTGCCAGAAGGCACTGGCGCGATGCAGGCGATTATTGGCCTGGATGACGCAGCTATTCGCAAAGCCTGCGAGGAGAGCGCGCAGGGACAGGTGGTTTCACCGGTTAACTTCAATTCGCCGGGCCAGGTGGTCATTGCGGGTAACAAAGAAGCCGTTGAGCGTGCAGGTGCTGCCTGTAAAGCCGCGGGCGCTAAACGTGCCCTGCCACTGCCCGTCAGCGTGCCTTCCCACTGCGCACTGATGAAGCCCGCAGCGGATAAACTGGCGGTCGCGCTGGAAAACATTACGTTTGCTGCGCCTGCGGTGCCAGTGATTAATAACGTCGATGTGAAAGCAGAAACCGATGCTGCGGCAATCCGGCATGCGCTGGTTCGTCAGCTTTACAGCCCGGTTCGCTGGACTGAGAGTGTGGAAGCGATGGCAGAACAGGGCGTTACGCAACTCCTGGAGATGGGTCCAGGTAAAGTCCTGACCGGTCTGACGAAACGTATTGTCGATAGTCTGACAGCGGCTGCCGTTAACGATACAGCATCCCTGACAGCTGCACTCGGTAAGGAATAAGAGGAAAATCATGAGCTTTGAAGGTAAAGTTGCGCTGGTTACCGGCGCGAGTCGCGGCATTGGTCGTGCGATTGCAGAAACCCTGGCGGCACGTGGTGCTAAAGTTGTGGGTACTGCAACCAGCCAGAATGGCGCCGACGCCATCAGTGCTTACCTTGGCGACAAGGGTAAAGGCCTGTTACTGAATGTGACAGATGCTGACTCCATCAGCAGCGTTTTAGAGAATATTCGCGCGGAATTTGGCGAAGTGGATATTTTAGTCAATAATGCAGGCATTACGCGTGATAATCTCCTCATGCGCATGAAGGACGATGAGTGGGAGGATATCTTAGATACTAACCTCACATCGGTATTCCGCCTTTCTAAGGCGGTCCTGCGTGCCATGATGAAAAAGCGCGTGGGCCGTATCATCACCATTGGTTCCGTTGTTGGAACCATGGGTAATGCGGGCCAGGCAAACTACGCGGCAGCTAAAGCGGGTTTGATTGGTTTTAGCAAATCACTGGCGCGCGAAATCGCGTCACGTGGCATTACCGTCAACGTCGTGGCTCCAGGCTTTATTGAGACTGACATGACGCGGGCACTGAACGAAGATCAACGTTCCGGTATTTTGGCGGAAGTCCCTGCGGGTCGCTTAGGCGATGCACAGGAAATCGCCAATGCTGTCGCATTTTTAGCCTCTGACGAAGCAGCCTACATCACAGGTGAAACGCTGCACGTCAATGGCGGAATGTACATGGTCTGATAAATCACGAAATCATTTGCTTTATTTGCGGTTAAAACCGCAAAATAACGCAAAATCGTGGTTCGACCAGCCGGGATTTTGTTGCATCTTTTTCACCATTTTATACACTACGAAAACCATCGCGAAAGCGAGTTTTGATAGGAAATTAAATAGTATGAGCGATATCGAACAACGCGTTAAGAAAATCATCAGTGAGCAGCTGGGTGTGAAAGAGGAAGAAGTCACCAACTCTGCATCTTTCGTAGAAGACCTGGGTGCCGATTCTCTTGATACCGTTGAGCTGGTGATGGCTCTGGAAGAAGAGTTTGATACTGAGATTCCAGACGAAGAAGCTGAGAAAATCACTACCGTTCAGGCAGCGATCGACTATATCAATAGCCATAAAGGCTAATGAATATCTTCAGGCGGTCGCTCGACCGCCTGATTTTTTTGTTTGTCCCACATAGTTCCCTATTTCCCCTCCCTGGAGGACGAACGTGTCTAAGCGTCGTGTAGTTGTGACTGGTCTTGGCATGTTGTCT
This sequence comes from Pantoea sp. ANP04, assembly GCF_041982285.1. Lineage (NCBI taxonomy): Bacteria > Pseudomonadati > Pseudomonadota > Gammaproteobacteria > Enterobacterales > Erwiniaceae > Pantoea > Pantoea sp. ANP04. Next base: position 92,201 of record NZ_JAUTYS010000011.1, read on the forward strand.
CCTGTCGGCAATACCGTAGAGTCTACCTGGAGTGCTCTCCTTGCCGGTCAGAGCGGCATTACCCTGATCGACCATTTTGATACCAGTGCTTATGCAACGCGTTTTGCAGGTCTGGTAAGAGGTTTTAATTGTGATGACTACATCTCGCGCAAAGATCAGCGCAAGATGGATGCCTTCATCCAGTACGGCATTGTAGCCGGTATGCAGGCCATGCAGGACAGTGGTCTGGTTGTCACCGACGAAAATGCAGGCCGTGTTGGCGCGGCAATTGGCTCCGGCATCGGTGGTTTAGGTCTGATTGAAGAGAATCATACTTCACTGGTCAACGGCGGTCCGCGCAAAATCAGCCCATTCTTTGTGCCTTCAACCATCGTTAACATGGTGGCGGGGCATCTCAGCATCATGTATGGCCTGAAAGGTCCAAGCATCTCTATCGCGACAGCCTGTACCTCTGGTGTGCACAACATCGGTCATGCTGCACGTATCATCGCTTATAACGATGCTGACGTGATGCTGGCGGGTGGCGCAGAGAAAGCCAGTACGCCATTAGGCGTGGGTGGTTTTGGTGCAGCACGTGCCCTCTCAACCCGAAACGAAAACCCGCAAGCGGCCAGCCGCCCGTGGGATAAAGATCGCGACGGTTTTGTGCTGGGTGACGGTGCCGGCATTGTGGTACTCGAAGAGTACGAGCATGCGAAGAAGCGTGGCGCAAAAATCTACGCTGAAATCGTAGGTTTTGGTATGAGCAGCGATGCCTACCACATGACTTCACCACCAGAAGATGGTTCAGGTGCCGCGGCGGCCATGATCAATGCGCTGCGCGATGCCCAAATGACGCCAGAGCAGATTGGCTATGTCAACGCGCACGGTACGTCCACGCCAGCGGGTGATAAAGCGGAAGCGCAGGCGGTGAAATCGGTCTTCGGGGCAGCGGCCAGCAGTGTGATGGTCAGCTCAACCAAATCAATGACCGGGCACTTGCTGGGTGCCGCAGGCGCTGTTGAAGCGATTTACTCGATTCTGGCACTGCGCGACCAGGCTGTTCCTCCGACTATCAATCTCGACAATCCGGATGAGGGCTGCGATCTTGACTTCGTACCTCACACCGCGCGTCAGGTTTCTGGTCTGGAATACACGCTGTGTAACTCTTTCGGATTCGGCGGAACCAACGGTTCATTGATTTTCCGTAAAGTGTAATCGTTGCTGATTGCTAAAAAGGCCCGCGATGCGGGCCTTTTTTTATCCTGCAAAATGCGGTGAAATCAGAGGTCACGCTCAGGAGAGAACGATGTGGATTAACGGGTTCAGACAATCGACAGTGGCCGCCAGCGACCGCGCACTGCAGTTCGGCGATGGCTGTTTTACTACCGCCGCCGTGCGTCAGGGTAAAATTGTGATGCTGGAAAGCCATATTCAGCGCCTTAAAGAGGGCTGTGAGCGGTTATGGATCGCTGGCGTCGACTGGCATCAGCTTGAGACCGAGATGAAGCAGGCCGCTTATGAACAAACCCAGGCGGTGCTGAAAGTGATTATCAGCGCGGGCAGCGGCGGGCGGGGTTACAGCCGTCGCGGCTGTGGTGAACCTGTGCGAATCGTCTCTCTGACCGCCTGGCCACAACACTACACCGATATACAGCAGCGTGGTGCCCGACTCCGGCTTAGTCCGATTCGTCTGGCGCGAAACCCGCAATTTGCCGGTATCAAGCACCTGAACCGCGTGGAGCAGGTGATGATCCGGGCTCATCTTGACCAGACAGACGCCGACGAGGCGCTGGTGCTTGACACTGAAGGTTGGGTGGTGGAATGCTGTGCGGCCAATTTATTCTGGCGTCAGGGCACGCAGATTTTCACGCCCGATCTCTCGGCATCGGGTGTCGATGGCATTATGCGGCGGAGTCTTATGGCGCAACTTGCTGCCGCAGGTCAGGCTTGCCAGATAGTGAAAAGCGAACCGGCGCAACTGCTGGCCGCCGATGAAGTGGTGATATGTAACGCGCTGATGCCGGTTCTGCCGGTCCGACAGATAGAAGCGGTGCAGTTTACTGAGCGCTCGCTGTTTAAGCAGCTGCTGGCAAGCTGTGAACAAATAATGGATGCATCATGATTCGAAGTAAAAAGATTCTCGTCAGCCTGCTGGCAATCGTCGTTCTCGCAGCGGTGCTGAGTTACTGGCAGGTTAAGCAGTTTGCTGCCACCCCATTGACGCTGAAACAGGAAACGATTTATACGCTGCCTGCCGGCACGGGGCGGGTTGCGCTTGAAGCGCAGCTGGAAGAGCAGAAAATTATTCCCCACAGTATCTGGTTTGGTGCGCTGCTGCGTCTGGAGCCGGAACTGGCGACCTTTAAGGCGGGCACTTATCGCCTTGAGCCAACCATGACCGTACGCTCGCTGTTACAGCTGCTGGCCAGCGGCAAAGAGGCGCAATTCCCGGTGCGGTTCGTCGAAGGTCAGCGGCTCAAAGAGTGGCTGAGTGAACTGCGTAAAGCGCCCTACATCCGGCACACCCTGAAAGACGATCAGTTCGCCACCCTGGCCAGCGCACTCAAGGTGGAGCCTGAACAACTGGAAGGCAACTTCTTCCCGGATACCTATCTCTACACGGCGAACACCACCGATATGGCGCTGTTGCAGCGGGCGCATGATCGGATGAAAAAGACCATTGATGCGGTGTGGCAGGGACGGGCGGACAATCTGCCCTATAAAACGCCACAGGATATGGTGACGATGGCCTCCATCATTGAGAAAGAGACCGGTGTCAGCGAAGAGCGCGCACGTGTCGCCTCGGTGTTTATTAATCGCCTGCGCACGGGAATGCGGTTACAGACCGATCCCACCGTCATCTATGGCATGGGTGACAGTTATAACGGCACGCTGACCCGCAAAGATCTTGAAACCGCCAGCGCGTACAATACTTACACGATTAACGGGCTGCCGCCTGGCCCGATTGCCATGCCGGGCAAAGCGTCACTTCAGGCAGCAGCGCATCCTGAAAAAACGAACTATCTCTACTTCGTTGCAGACGGGAAGGGTGGACATACGTTCACCACCAACCTTGCCAGCCATAACAAAGCGGTGCAGATTTACCGGCAGACACTGAAGGAAAAAAATGAACAGTAAGTTTATCGTCATTGAAGGCCTGGAAGGCGCCGGAAAGACCACTGCGCGTGATGCTATTGTTGCCACGCTGCGCGCCCGGGGCATCAACGATCTGGTCTTTACCCGTGAACCGGGCGGCACGCCGCTGGCAGAACAGCTGCGGACACTGGTCAAGCAGGGGATTGAGGGTGAGCAGGTTACGGATAAAGCAGAGCTGCTGATGCTCTATGCAGCGCGCGTTCAGCTGGTGGAGACCGTCATCAAACCTGCGCTGGCTCGCGGTGCCTGGGTGATTGGCGATCGACACGATCTCTCTTCTCAGGCTTACCAGGGCGGCGGTCGGGGACTCGACAGTGAACTGATGCAGACGCTGCGTGATGCTGTCTTAGGCGATTTCCGTCCCGACCTGACGCTCTATCTGGATGTGACACCTGATATTGGTCTCCAGCGTGCCCGTGCACGTGGCGAGCTGGATCGTATTGAGCAGGAGTCATTGCGCTTCTTTGAGCGCACCCGCGCGCGCTATCTGACGCTGGCAGCAGACGATCCCACCATTCTTACCATTGATGCCACTCAGTCGCTGGAAGAAGTGACCGCGTCACTTAAAGCGACGCTGGATAGCTGGCTGGCGGAGCAGGCGTGATGAACTGGTATCCGTGGCTGAATCAGCCTTACCGTCAGGTGATCAGTCAGCACCAGGAAAATCGCGCGCACCATGCGCTGATGATCCAGGCGATGGCGGGCATGGGCGATGAGGCACTGGTCTGGGGAATGAGCCGCTGGCTGATGTGCCAGCAGCGGGATGGCCTGAAAAGTTGCGGAGAGTGCCACGGTTGTCAGCTGATGCAGGCCAACACCCATCCTGACTGGTATCGGCTTGAGGCAGAGAAGGGCAAAAGTACCCTGGGCATTGATGCGGTGCGTCAGGTGACGGAAAAGATGTATCACTTTGGTCAGCAGGGCGGCGCGAAAGTGGTCTGGCTGCCAGATGCTGCGCAGCTTTCGGAAGCCGCAGCTAACGCACTGCTGAAAACCCTTGAAGAGCCGCCTGCCAACAGCTGGTTCTTCCTCAGCAGCCGTGACCCCTCACGCCTTTTGGCCACGCTGCGCAGCCGCTGCATGACGCTTCATCTGACACCGCCGGACGAAGGACAAAGTCTGCTTTGGCTGAAGAAGCAATCCTCCCACGATGAACAGATGCTGCTGGCGGCGTTGCGCCTGGGCGCGGGCGCACCCGGTGCGGCACTGAGCCTGCTGGAGACCGGACCGTGGCAAGCCCGTCAGAAGCTCTGTGATGCGCTGCCCGCTGCGTTACAGCAGGACATCCTGCAACTGCTGCCTGCACTGAACGCGGACGACGCGGCCGCACGCATCGGCTGGCTGCTCTCGTTATTGCTGGATGCCATGAAATGGCAGCAAAATGCGGGACAATGGCTGAGTAATATTGATCGCCAGGATGTGGTGCAGCTCCTGGCCGGTTACTTTTCCGCCAGTGCGCTCAACAGCAGCACCCAGGCATGGATGCGCTGTCGTGAGCAGTTACTGCATGTGGCGTCAGTCAATCGCGAATTATTGCTGACCGATCAGCTCCTGAGCTGGGCGGACCTACAGAAGCCCACGCTGGTCGGCTAAACCTACCTGAGAGTAATTATGTTTATTGTTGATTCCCATTGCCATCTTGATGGCCTGGATTATGAAAAGCACCACCGTGACCTTGATGATGTGATCGCTAAAGCAGCAGCGCGTGATGTGAAATTTATGCTGGCTATTGCCACCACGCTGCCGGGTTTTCACACCCTGAAAAGTCTGGTTGGCGATCGAAAAAACATTGCGCTCTCCTGCGGCGTGCATCCGCTGAATCAGGAAGAGGCCTATGACGTTGAGGAGTTTCGCCGGCTCTCTGCCGATCCTCAGGTCGTGGCTCTGGGTGAAACCGGGCTGGATTATCACTATCAGCCAGAGACCAAAGATCAGCAGCAGCGCTCATTCCGGGAACATATCCGTACCGGCATCGCGCTGAATAAACCGATTATTGTTCATACCCGGGATGCACGCGAAGATACGCTGGCGATTTTGCGTGAAGAGCAGGTCGAGCGTTGTGGCGGCGTGCTGCATTGCTTCACCGAGGATCAGCCCACCGCCGCAAAGCTGCTGGATATGGGCTTTTACATCTCATTTTCCGGTATTGTCACCTTCCGCAATGCTGAACAGTTACGCGAAGCTGCGCGTTATGTGCCGCTGGACAGGATGCTGGTGGAAACGGATTCACCTTATCTGGCACCCGTGCCGTATCGCGGTAAAGAGAATCAGCCCGCTTATACGCGCGATGTTGCCGAATATCTGGCCGTATTAAAAGGCGTGGATATGGAAACGCTGGCCGCTGCCACCACTCAAAACTTTTCAACGCTGTTTCATATCCCCATGAGTAAGCTGGGCGGATAACCGTCTTTTATTTCACTCTCTGTAATTAATCTGCAACCTGCTTATATGACCCTGTCTATTCAGCCAGGGTCAGCTTTTTATCGTCGATTACTCGTGCGGATCAGTCAGAAATTTCGTAAAGTGCGCGGCTCTGTTTGTTGAAACGTGATAGCCGTCAAAGTAACAATTCGGGATTTATTTTACCCTTCGTAATAAATCAAAAGGCGGTCACCGCCAGCCCGGCAAAGAATCCTCCCTCTTTGCCACGCGCTCTGCGCAAATATGCACTCATACTCAGGAGCTTCACGCTATGTTCAAAAATGCTTTTGCCAACCTTCAAAAGGTCGGTAAATCGCTGATGCTGCCGGTATCGGTTCTGCCGATTGCCGGTATTTTGTTAGGGGTCGGTTCAGCCAATTTCAGCTGGTTACCAGCAGTGGTTTCCCATGTAATGGCAGAAGCGGGTGGATCGGTGTTCGCCAACATGCCACTGATTTTTGCTATCGGCGTGGCGCTGGGCTTTACTAACAACGACGGCGTTTCGGCACTGGCCGCCGTTGTCGCGTATGGCATCATGGTGAAAACCATGGCGGTCGTTGCACCGCTGGTGCTGCATCTGCCAGCGGCAGAGATCGAGGCGAAACACCTCGCCGATACCGGGGTGCTGGGCGGTATCATCGCCGGTTCCATCGCCGCTTACATGTTCAACCGCTTCTACCGCATCAAGCTGCCAGAATATCTGGGCTTCTTTGCCGGTAAACGCTTTGTGCCGATTATCTCTGGCCTGGCGGCGATTGTGCTGGGTGTGCTGCTCTCCTTTATCTGGCCACCCGTCGGTGCTGCGATTCAGGAGTTCTCACAGTGGGCGGCCTATCAGAACCCGGTTGTTGCCTTTGGTATCTACGGCGTTGTTGAGCGCGCGCTGGTGCCATTTGGTCTGCATCACATCTGGAACGTACCTTTCCAGATGCAGATTGGTGAATATACCAATGCGGCAGGTCAGGTATTCCACGGCGACATCCCACGTTACATGGCAGGTGACCCGACCGCAGGTAAACTCTCAGGTGGCTTCCTGTTCAAAATGTACGGTCTGCCAGCGGCCGCGATTGCTATCTGGCATTCAGCGAAACCTGAAAACCGTGCCAAAGTTGGCGGCATCATGATCTCAGCTGCGCTGACCTCATTCCTGACCGGTATCACCGAACCGATTGAATTCTCATTCATGTTCGTGGCGCCGATTCTGTATGTGATCCATGCGCTGCTGGCAGGTCTGGCCTTCCCAATCTGTATCCTGCTCGGAATGCGTGATGGCACCAGCTTCTCACACGGTCTGATCGACTTCATCGTGCTGAGCGGCAACAGCAGCAAAATCTGGCTGTTCCCGATTATCGGCATCATCTACGGCCTGGTTTACTACACCGTATTCCGCGTCCTGATTGCGAAACTGGATCTGAAAACGCCTGGCCGTGAAGAGAGCAGCAGCAGCGAGCAGTCTACCGCGACCGGAACGGAGATGGCGGGCAAACTGGTAGCTGCGTTTGGTGGTAAAGAGAACATCACCAACCTGGATGCCTGTATCACCCGTTTACGTGTCAGCGTTGCTGATGTAGCGAAAGTGGATCAGTCTGAGCTGAAAAACCTCGGCGCTCGTGGCGTGGTGGTTGCGGGTTCCGGTGTACAGGCAATTTTCGGAACCAAATCCGATAACCTGAAAACCGATATGGATGATTACATCCGCAGCATGTAATCATTAAGAGATGAAAAAGCCCCGCTAAGCGGGGCTTTTTTTTGGCCAGGACTCAGAGGTAAACACGCAGATACTCAGTCAGACAGAGCAGGGCCATCGCCTGACCGTACGGCATGGAGGTCAGGGGAACCGTGCGGTAGTAGTCCAGGTCACTGCCCATTGCAGTACCAAAAGAGACCTGCTTCAGCTCGCCATCTTCATCAATATTGGCAATTACGCCGTGCAGCGCTTTTTCTGCCACCTCTCGATACGCAGCGGGCAGATAACGCTTGCGCACCGCTTTCAGGATGCCATAGGCAAACCCGGCGGTGGCAGACGCTTCCGGATAGCTGTGCGGATCATCGAGCAGGGTGTGCCACAATCCGCTGCTGTGCTGACAGGCCTTCAACGCGTTGACCTGGCTCTCCAGCACCTGCTGCAGAAAGCGACGGGTCGCGTGATGTTCAGGCCAGTTCATCATCTCCAGGAAGTCGGGAATGACAATCGTCACCCAGCTGTTGCCGCGCGCCCAGCGCGCATTGGCGAAGTTATGGCGGCCATCAAAGTTCCAGCCGTGAAACCATAAGCCGGTTTCGCGATCCATCAGATACTGGGTATGCAGCAGAAACTGATAGCTCGCTTCTTCAACCCACTCAACGCGCTTCAGCAACTGACCAATTTTAGCCAGTGCCATTACGCTCATCATCAGCGTATCGTCCCAGAGCTGCTGGGTGTTCTCATTGTTATAGACAATATGCTGCAGGCCGCCCTGTTCAGTACGCGGCATCTCATACATGACCCATTCTGCCCAGCGCTCCAGCACCGGCACCCAGGCCGGGTTTCTGGTCTCTTCGTAACGATAAGCCAGCGTCAGAAAGGGGCACACGGTATTCACGTTTTTGGTCGGCGTGCCTTCCGCCAGACGCTGCGTAAACCACCTGTCAATGATGGCCAGCGTCTGCGCGTCACCGGTCTGCTGATAGTAGTGCAGCATGCCGTACAGGCCGATGCCGTGTGTCCACTCCCAGCCCGCCCAGCCTTTAGTATCAATCACCCGGCCATCGTCCAGCCGTAATAAAAATTCGCCTGTTTCATCCGTGATATTGACCAGATTCTGAGTCAGTTTCTGAATCAGCTGAACCAGTTCGCTGCGTGGCAGCAGATACTCAGGCTGGCACAATAACTTGCTGTGTTTAACGGGAAATACAGTCATGGTTTATTCCTGTCGTTTTAAGGTGGTGTTTAAAGAAGGGGTTAATACGGGATGTGCGGTAAGTTTTTCCGGCGCGGGCTTGTTGCGATTAAGGAAGCCAATGTTGTTATTACCCCACAGATTCTCGTAAGGCATGCCTGCCAGCGTTTCGACAATGCTCCGTGCTTCCGGGGTGAGACTTTCCGGCACGATACGGCCTGCCTCGCGCATCTTCAGCGTCTCCTGGCGCAGCACGGTGTGCGTCTGCAAATTCAGTTTAAAACGCAGTGAGACAATAAAGCCGCAGGTCAGCACGGCCACCGTGCCGATGCTGAGAATCGCCAGAATAGTGTGGCTGACGCCCGGCGCCTGCGTGGCCTGGCCAGAGACAAAGCCGGAGAGCTGCAGCACGATGCCCACCAGCATGACGGCACCCGCCTGGGACGCTTTACGCGTCAGGGTCATGATGCCGGCAAATATCCCTTCACGGCGCTGACCGGTGATCACCTCATCCACATCGGCGATATAGGTGTAGGTGTTCCACGGCACATAGTTGATGCCGCCACGCCCCAGGCCTGCGACGGCAGAGATCACCAGCAGCAGAGACATGTTGTCGTTCATTCCGGTATACCAAAGACCGGCATAGGAGAGCGCGGCGAGGCCAAAGAGTATGGCGACCAGACGATAGGCAGGGGCCGGTCCCATACGGATACAGAGCGGGATCATCACCATCACAGCAATAAACTGCAAGACTGCCATTGTGCCCATCAGGCTGGAGGCAACCTGTGCACTCTGCATCAGCACAAACACCACGTACCATGTAAAGACGGCGTTAAACACATCCTGAGCAATATAGCCGCCGAGATACATGCCAAGGTGTTGCCGGAAGATACGGATACGTAAGGTTGAGGCCAGTTCGACATAGAGCCGTTTAAGACTCTGCATCAGCGTCAGCTGCTGCTTTTCCTGCTCCGCACGGCGTGATTCGGCAGAAAAGTCATCGGGGTGACGTTCCCAGGTAAAGCACCACACCAGCGTCAGTACCAGCGCGCAAATTACTGAGAACACCAGGCTGGCATAGAAAAAGGAGAGGGGATTTTCTTTGCCCAGCATGCTCAGCAAAATACCGGGTAAGAATGCGGCCAGTATCGCTGATAATTGTGCCAGACCAATTCGCGCCCCGGAAAAGCGGGTCTTCTGTTTAAAGTCGTCGGTCATTTCCGGCACCAGCGTTTCATAAGGCACCAGAATCATGGTGTAGACGATATCAAACAGCAGGTAAGTGCAGAGATACCACCAGAAACTCATGTCGCTAACCCACATCAGGCTATAACTGAAGACACAGGGTATGCCGAGCAGGATAAAGAATTTCCGGCGGCCAAAACGTTTGCCCAGCCAGGTTGAACCGAAGTTGTCGGTAAGGAAGCCCATCAGCGGGCTGACCACGGCGTCCAGCACGCGAGCGGCGGCGAAAATCAGCGTGGCCTGAATGGGGGTTAATCCACAAAAGGTCGTGTAAAAATAGAGTAACCAGGCGGCAGTCAGCGCCGTTGTGCCTGCTCCGAGAAAATCGCCAGATCCATAGGCCAGATAGTGGCCAGGACCAATTTTACGTGAGCGCATGTGTGAGGCTCCTTAATGTTATGGGGCAATTTGACCGGGTGACGCCAGACATCTCCCCCGGACTGATTAGCAAAGTAGAGCTGACGCGGCGGTTAAACCTTCGCAATCTGGCAACCAAAAGCGTTGAAGTGGCAATCAGGCAAAGAAAAGGGGGGCATAATTCTAATTTATAAAACAGCGTTTCATTTTTATGTGATGGCGGCTGCTTTATGGGTATTCATACTGGGGTTTCAGGCAGGGGAATGAGGGGCTGCTGCAAAGGCACGCGAACAATGCAAGAAAAGTGGTACTGAGGTTGAAAGAAAACAAATTTCTCCCGCATACTGATTGATTACGACTCAGGCTAAAGGAATTGCACCATGGCTGAAGAAACCATTTTTAGTAAAATTATCCGCCGCGAAATCCCCGCTGATGTGGTTTACCAGGACGAGCTGGTCACGGCCTTCCGTGATATTTCGCCTAAAGCACCGACGCATATTTTAATCGTGCCGAATGTGCTGATCCCCACGGTCAACGAGGTGGAAGCCGCGCACGAGCACGCGCTGGGACGCATGTTTACCACCGCGGCGAAAATCGCCCGCCAGGAAGGTATCGACCAAAATGGTTATCGTCTGATTGTGAACTGCAATCAACATGGTGGTCAGGAGGTTTATCACATTCATATGCATCTGCTGGGCGGCGAACCGCTGGGTCCGATGCTCTCTAACTGATAACGGAAACGTGCTATGCGATCCTGGCTGACTGGCCTGCCGATCCTGCTCTGCCTGACGGCTTGCAGCAGTGATAAACCGATGATCAATACGTCACAGTCACTGGTGATGGAGTCCTCTGTGCTGTCGGCAGGGATTATTACCGATGAGCCGACGCTGGATGAGAACGATGGACTCAAACGTGCCACCAGCGTGCTCTATAATCAGCGCGAAACACCGGTCGTTGTGCACTACCGTTATTACTGGTATGACGACAAAGGGCTGGAAATCACCCCGCAGGAACCGGCGCAGACCGTCACCGTTCCGGCGCAGGGCAGCATAGTCGCCGCCTCGCAAATGGGTAACCTGACTGCCAGTAAGGTTCGTCTTTATCTCTATCTTTAAGGATTTTCATCGTGATACGCAGTTTTAATCGTACCGGAACGCTTCTGATGGCGCTCATTCTGACCGGCTGTGTTGTGAAACAGCAGCAGCAGCCTGCACCGGTTGAACCGACCCAGCCCGCTGAGCCAACCCAGCCCGTTCCGCAACCTGAACCGGTACCGCAACCGCAGCCTGTGCCGCAGCCGCCAAAACTGGTGACTATCAACTGGGATGCCACCGTTCAGCCGCTGGTGGCGCAGATGTTACAGGCCGCCAGCGCCGAGCCTGGCAGCGTGCTGCTGGTCGATCGGATCAAAAACAGCACCAATGGCTCGCTGCAAAGCGACAAAGCCACGGCAGCAATCCAGAATGCGCTGAATAATAACGGTAAATTCACCCTCGTCTCTGCAGATCAACTGGCACAGGCCAAGCAGACGCTGGGATTATCGCCGGATGACAGCCTGAACTCGCGCAGTAAAGCCATTGGCCTGGCGCGTAACCTCAACGCACAGTATGTGCTCTACAGTAACGCGCGTGGCGATGTTAAAACACCGACCCTGCAGATGCAGCTGATGCTGGTTCAGACCGGCGAGATCATCTGGTCCGGCAACGGCATTGCTCAGAATTAATCCGGCATTCCAGCGGATCATTGAACAGGTCACGGGCGAACCAGACAAAGCATTGATTATGCCGCTGGCCGGTCTGACCGGACACAGCCAGAAGATTGTCAGCCCGTCCGGCACCTTTATCGTTCGGGCGACACCGCAACCGGCTATTCCCTTTGTGGACCGGCAGCGAGAATTCCGACTGTTACGAAAGTTGAGAACCACGGGGCTGGCGCCGCAGCCCGTAGCGTCACATCGTCAGGGAATTATCCTGACCTGGTGCGCGGGCGAGGCGCTGGATGCACAACGCTTCGGCGAGCAACGTCCGCAGATCGTGGCCCTTCTGAAGCAACTGCACCAGCAGCCGCTGACCGGCTATCAACTGTCGATGTTATCGCTACTGTGGGATTACTGGCAGCTTACACCTCAGCGGCATCATCGCTGGCTGCGAGCGCTCAGGCGCCTGACGCAGCAGGGTGAGCCCCGGCCGCTGAGGCTGGCACCGCTGCACATGGATCTGCATGCCGGTAATGTCATACAAGGTCCCGAAGGCCTGCGTCTGATTGACTGGGAATATGCCGCCGATGGCGACGTGGCGCTGGAACTGGCGGCCGTCTGTGCCAGCGATCCGCAGCACGATGCCGAATGGCTGGCAGAGTATGCAGCGGCGATGCAGCTGCCGCTTCCCGCGCTGGTGCAGCAGGTCAGACGCTGGCAACCCTGGCTGCGCTTGCTGATGGCCAGCTGGTATCAGCTGCGTGCCAGTCAGAGTGAAAACGAAACATTACACCAGCTGGCCCGACAGAGCTGGGAACAGATTTAATCGCGTTATGCAGCTGCATAACGCCACAGGATTCAGGTTATGAGAACACATTTACCCGGCCCGCTGATGCTTGACGTTGAGGGCTATGAACTGGATGGCGAAGAGCGCGACATCCTGAAGCATCCGCTGGTCGGCGGCTTAATTTTATTTGCCCGAAATTATCACGACCCGGCTCAGCTGGCAGAGCTGGTGCGGCAGATCCGCGCGGCCTCTCACTCCCGGCTGGTGGTTGCGGTGGACCAGGAGGGCGGTCGCGTTCAGCGTTTCCGTGACGGCTTTACTCAACTGCCCGCGATGCAATCCTTCGCCGCGCTTCACGATGCAGACACCGCAGGTGAGATGGCGCAGCAGGCGGGCTGGCAGATGGCGGCCGAAATGATCGCGATGGATATCGATATCAGCTTTGCGCCGGTGCTCGACATTGGTCATATCAGCGCTGCCATCGGCGACCGCTCTTTCCACGCCAATCCGGCCATTGCTCTTGCTGTTGCCCGCCGCTTTATTGCGGGGATGCACGAGGCAGGCATGAAGACCACAGGTAAACATTTCCCGGGGCATGGTGCGGTCAGCGCCGATTCGCATAAAGAGACGCCACGGGATCCGCGCGAAGAAAAAACGCTGCGTGAGCATGACATGGCGATCTTCAGCAAGCTGATCACCGAGCAGGCGCTGGATGCCATCATGCCTGCTCACGTCATCTACACCGACGTTGATCCGCTGCCCGCCAGCGGCTCGCCATACTGGCTGAAAACCGTGTTGCGCGAGCAACTGGGCTTTAATGGCGTGATTTTCTCCGACGATTTGTCGATGGAGGGCGCCGCCGTGATGGGAAGCTATTCTGAGCGGGCGCAGCAGTCCCTTTCTGCCGGTTGCGACATGATTCTGGTCTGCAATCAGCGCCAGGGAGCCATCAGTGTGCTGGATAACCTGATCCCGGTCGGGTCAGAGCGCATGACGCAGCTGTATCATCAGGGCAGGTTTACCCGCGGTGAGCTGCAGGCTACGCATCGCTGGAAAACCAATGCCCAGCAACTGAGTGCGCTTCAGGAACGCTGGCTGGCTCACAAGGCGTCGTGGTAAGCAGTGACTGCCCGGCGCTATCTCAACCCTGAGGATTATCATGATCATTTATCTGCACGGTTTTGATTCCAACAGTCCGGGCAATCACGAAAAGGTGCTGCAACTGCAATTTATCGATCCTGACGTCAGGTTGATCAGTTACAGCACCCGCCATCCTAAACATGATATGCAGTTTCTGCTGAAAGAGACCGATAAGATGCTGACGCTGTCCGACGATGACCGCCCTCTGATTTGCGGTGTCGGGCTGGGCGGCTTCTGGTCAGAGCGCATCGGGTTTTTGTGCGGCATCCGCCAGGCGATCTTCAATCCCAACCTCTTTCCGCAGGAGAATATGGAAGGGAAGATTGACCGTCCCGAGGAGTATCAGGACATCGCCACCAAATGCGTCAGCGATTTTCGCGAGCGCAATCGTGACCGCTGTCTGACCTTCCTCTCCCGTCATGATGAGGCGCTGGACAGCCAGCGCATCGCCGACCAGCTGCATCCGTTTTATGACATCGTCTGGGATGAGACAGAAGGGCACAAATTCAAAAACATATCCCCACACCTTCAGCGGATAAAATCTTTTAAAACATCAGGTTAAACCTGTCAGGCACCGCAAGGTGCCTGTTTTCGTTACGTAATTATCTGAGTTTTATTTCTCCGCTTTGATGTATATCAATATTCTTATGTTCTCCTCTTCCCGCCATGCTATTCTGGCCGCAGATTGCGATTTTAACTTCGCCAACCCTATGTTTCTTAAGGTTTAATTTAACCTTTGGTTAACTTTTGGTTCACAATTTGAGGGGGTCTTTGTTGACTACGTCTGTTAAGAGAATTGTTATTGTCGGCGGGGGAGCGGGCGGCCTGGAAATGGCGACGCAATTGGGCCATAAACTGGGTCGTAAAAAGAAAGCCGAGATTATCCTGGTTGATCGTAACCATAGCCATTTGTGGAAGCCGCTGCTGCACGAAGTGGCCACGGGTTCGATGGATGAAGGCATTGACGCACTGAGCTATCTGGCCCATGCCCGCAACCACGGTTTTGAGTTCCAGTTGGGTTCGCTCACCGATATTGATCGCAGCCGCAAAGTGATCCGCCTGGCCGAAGTGCTGAACGCACAGGGCGAAGTGCTGGTGCCACAGCGTGAAGTGGCCTACGACCAGCTGGTCATGGCGCTGGGCAGCACCTCCAATGATTTCGGAACGCCGGGTGTCAAAGATCACTGCATCTTCCTGGACAATCCACATCAGGCGCGTCGTTTCCACAACGAAATGCTCAACCTGTTCCTGAAATTCTCTGCCAGCGAAGGCAAGGTCGAGAAAGTGAACATCGCTATCGTGGGCGGCGGCGCAACAGGCGTTGAGCTGTCAGCGGAGCTGCACAACGCGGTGAAACAGCTGCACAGCTACGGCTTCAAAGGCCTCGGACGCGAAGCGCTGAACGTGACGCTGGTGGAGGCGGGCGAACGTATTCTGCCTGCACTCCCACCGCGCATCTCTGCTGCTGCGCACCAGGAGCTGACCAAACTGGGCGTGCGCGTTCTGACGCAGACCATGGTCACCAGCGCTGAGCGTAATGGCCTGAATACCAAAGGCGGCGAGTTTATCGAAGCCGACCTGATGGTCTGGGCAGCAGGGATCAAAGCGCCTGACTTCCTGAAAGAGATTGGCGGACTGGAAACCAACCGTATCAACCAGCTGGTGGTGAAAGAGACCTTGCAGACCACGCTGGACGATGACATTTACGCCATTGGCGACTGTGCCTCCTGCGCCCTGCCAGGCGGCGGTTTTGTTCCGCCACGTGCCCAGTCGGCGCACCAGATGGCCTCACGCGCGATGGAAAACATCCTGGCGCAGCGTCACGGTAAACCGCTGAAAGCCTATGTCTATAAAGACCATGGCTCGCTGGTGTCGCTTTCCCGCTTCAGTACGGTCGGCAGCCTGATGGGTAACCTGATGCGTGGCTCGATGATGGTGGAAGGGCGTATTGCACGCTTTGTCTACATCTCACTCTACCGTATGCACCAGGTCGCGCTGCACGGCTACTTTAAAACTGGCCTGATGATGCTGGTGGGCAGCATTAACCGGGTGATCCGTCCCCGGCTTAAGCTGCACTAAGCAAGCGTAATCAGTCTGGTCAAGGCTAAGCCTCCTCGATATTGAGGGGGCTTTTTTTTTGCGCCAGACTGGTGGGGAGTCGCGGCTGGCGGACAGCCGTGCAACGGTTTATTCGTCGCGCTGGAGCCCCGTTCAGTCAGCTATGCCGCGCGAACCCTGAGGCGTCAGCGTGAATGGGATATCACCAGTCTGACTGGTTTACAGCCGCTTATTGTTCCTGCGAATCGGCTCACTGTATCGAATCTGACAGGGTTCATGTGTCAATATGATCAGGGCGTAGCGCCAATATTGGTCATCTCTTAATGTATTGAATTTGAAGTGATTAAAGTAAATTCTGGTGTCGATTACTTCTGGCTTACATCTCATCAGAACTCTCCTAAAAACTGGCCCTGATAGCAAAGTGACCAATTTCCTCCATTTATCTGATGTTGCATTTTCGGTCCATCTGTAAAACTTCATCTCAACAAACACGGCGCGTCGCGCACGCCGGTTATACCTCAGTTAACGAGGATGCTTTAACAGCAGGATTGCGCGGTAACACTTTTCAGGAGGAACTTCCTGTGAATAAATCAATGTTAGCGGGTATCGGTATTGGTGTGGCAGCAGCGCTGGGTGTTGCAGCCGTAGCAGGCATGAATGTGTTTGATCGCGGTCCTCAATACGCTCAGGTACTCTCTGCAACACCAATCAAAGAGAGCATCAAACAGCCACGTCAGGAGTGCCGGAACGTCACACTGACCCACCGTCGGGCCGTACAGGATGAAAACCGTCTTGCTGGCTCTGTATTAGGTGCAGTGGCAGGTGGGGTGCTGGGTCACCAGTTTGGTGGCGGTCGCGGCAGGGATGTGGCGACAGTAGCGGGTGCGGTAGCGGGCGGTTATGCCGGTAATCAGGTCCAGGGTGGACTGCAGGATCGGGATACCTACACCACAACCGAACAGCGCTGCAAAACAGTTTATGATAAACAAGAGAAAAAACTGGGATATGACGTGACCTATAAAATAGGCGATCAGCAGGGTAAAATCCGCATGGAAAATGACCCCGGCACGCGTATTCCTCTGGATCGCAATGGTCAGCTGGTTCTCAACGGCGACCAGGCGTAATTGGGCAAAGCTTTGCTGCACTCGCGGCCACACAGCACGACGTAATAGTGAAATAATGAAAAAGGCGCATCGTATGATGCGCCTTTTTTTATCGCCATTTCCCGCGCTTTACCGATTAGCTCAGTAGCGCGCGGGCAGAGGTGTTACGCCTGATGCTCAGCCAGTTGTGAAACAAAGCCCTGCACCCACTCCATGCGAATCTTTCTTTCCGACAGCTCGCGGGTAAACCGCAGGCGTGTCGGGCCATCCAGCTTCCACTGCTGTGGCTCTTTCTGCAACAGGCCGATCAGCCATGCTGGATCCACATTGTTCTTCGGCGCAAAATCGAAATAACCGCCTTTGTCGCTGGCTTCGATCTTACGCAGACCGACAGCACGGGCCTTCAGACGGAGAATCGCCACGTCCAGCAGATTTCGGGCTGGATCGGGCAGCAGGCCAAATCGGTCGATCATCTCCACTTTCAGCTCCTGTAATTCCTCTTCAACCTCTGCGCTGGCGATGCGCTTATAGAGCGAAAGACGGGTGCTGACATCCGGGATAAACGTCTCTGGCAGCAGGGCGGGCATCCGCAGCTCTACCTCTGTCTGATTACTGGTGAGATCTTCCAGTGACGGCTCGCGACCCGCTTTTAGCGCGTCGACCGCATTCTCCAGCAGTTCCATATAGAGTGTGAAGCCCAGCGTCTCCATCTGTCCGCTCTGCTCATCACCCAGTAGCTCGCCGGCACCGCGAATCTCCAGGTCGTGCGTAGCCAGCGCAAAACCGGCTCCCAGATCTTCCAGAGAGGCGATCGCTTCCAGTCGCTTATGTGCATCGGCGGTCATCGATTTTGGATGCGGCGTTAACAGCCAGGCATAAGCCTGATGATGCGAACGGCCAACGCGACCACGCAGCTGATGCAGCTGTGCCAGACCAAAGTGATCGGCCCGCTCAATGATGATGGTATTGGCAGTCGGAATGTCGATACCGGTCTCGATAATGGTGGTACAGACCAGCACGTTAAAACGCTGATGATGGAAATCGTTCATCACCCGTTCCAGATCGCGCTCACGCATCTGGCCATGACCAATCGCCACACGCGCTTCCGGCACCAGTTCGCTGAGACGCTGCGCCGCTTTCTCAATATTTTCAACGTCGTTGTAAAGATAGTAGACCTGTCCGCCACGCAGAACTTCACGCAGGATCGCTTCACGGATCACCAGATCGTCAAATTCACGCACAAAGGTTTTTACCGCTAAACGGCGGGCAGGCGGTGTGGCGATAATCGAGAGATCGCGCATGCCGCTCATGGCCATATTCAGCGTACGCGGGATCGGCGTGGCGGTCAGGGTCAGAATGTCCACATCGGCACGCATCGCCTTGATGCGCTCTTTGTGACGCACCCCGAAGCGGTGCTCTTCATCAACAATCAGCAGGCCGAGATCGTGCCATTTGAGATCGCTCATCAGCAGCTTATGGGTGCCGATTAAAATGTCGATCTTGCCGTCACTGGCCTGTTCCAGCACCTGTGCCTGCTCTTTGGCGGTACGGAAACGGGAGAGCATCTCAATGCGGACCGGCCAGTTGGCGAAGCGATCGCGGAAGTTATCGTAGTGCTGCTGTGCCAGCAGGGT
Source organism: Pantoea sp. ANP04 (assembly GCF_041982285.1). Classification (NCBI taxonomy): domain Bacteria; kingdom Pseudomonadati; phylum Pseudomonadota; class Gammaproteobacteria; order Enterobacterales; family Erwiniaceae; genus Pantoea; species Pantoea sp. ANP04. The sequence goes on from NZ_JAUTYS010000011.1 coordinate 110,659, forward strand.
GGTCGGCACCAGCACGGCCACCTGTTTATGGTTCTCAATCGCCAGAAACGCCGCGCGCATTGCCACTTCGGTTTTACCGAAGCCGACGTCGCCGCACACCAGGCGGTCCATGGCCAGCGGCTGGCACATATCACTCAGCACCGCATTGATTGCCTGCGCCTGGTCCGGTGTGGTTTCAAAGGGGAAGCTTTCGCAGAACAGCTGATACTGTTCACGATTATGCTTAAAGGCAAAGCCGGATTTGGCGGCGCGCTGGGCATAGATATCCAGCAGTTCCGCCGCCACATCACGCACTTTCTCAGCCGCTTTCTGCCGGGCGCGTGACCAGGCATCGCTGCCCAGTTTATGCAGTGGGGCGTTATCGTCCGCGCCACCCGCGTAGCGACTGATCAGGTGCAGCGACGAAACCGGCACATAGAGTTTGGCGTCATTGGCGTAGGAGAGCATCAGGTATTCCGCCTGAATACCACCCGCTTCCAGCGTCGTCAGGCCGATATAGCGCCCCACACCGTGCTCCAGATGCACCACCGGCTGGCCGGGGCTCAGCTCCGCCAGGTTACGGATCAGAATGTCCGGATTGATAGTGCGACGGGTATCCTGACGGCGACGGCTGACGCGTTCGCCCAGCAGATCGCTTTCGCAAATCAGTGCCCGGTTACCCTGGGTATCAATGAAACCGCGCTCGCTGGCGCCAATCATCAGACTGAAACGATCGTCGACAGTTTCATCGAAACGATGTACCGGCTGAGGGCGCAGTTTAATCCGGGCCAGCAGTTCCTGCAGGGTCTCGCGGCGGCCTTCGCTTTCAACCGAGAAGACGACAGCACCGCTGAAGGTTTCAATAAACTGACGCAGATGGTCGAGCGGCGCTTTCGCCTGCGCCTGAACGGCAAGGTCGGGCAGCGGGGTGTAACCGAGATTGGTATTCGCCGCTTTGTCGGGCAGCACTTCATTGGTCATCTGAATGCGTGGCCAGGCTTTCAACTCACCCATCAGGGCATCTGGACGCAGCCACAGGGTAACCGGCTCCAGCAGCGGACGCATCGGATCAACGCGGCGATTCTCATAACGCACCTCAGCATCCTGCCAGAAGCGGCGGGCGCTGCCTTCCAGATCGCCACAGTTCACAATCAGGGTGTTATCTGGCAGATAGCTGAACAGACTCGGTAATGGCTGTTCAAAAAAGAGCGGCTGCCAGTATTCAATGCCCGCAGGCAGCGTGCCTTTACTTACCTGCTGATAGACATGCTCCGACTCGCGGCGCACATCAAAAATTTCGCGCCAGCGGCTGCGAAAAAGCTCAATAGCCGCTTTGTCGCTGGGAAACTCATGGGCCGGCAACAGGTTAATTTCCGGGACGGCTTCCAGCGTACGCTGACTGTCGACGTCGAACAGGCGCAGGCTATCAATCTCATCATCGAAAAAGTCGATGCGATAAGGCTGATCGCTGCCCATCGGGAACAGGTCGAGCAGGGCGCCGCGCGTGGCGTATTCACCGTGCTCCATCACCTGATCGACATGGCGATAACCGGCCTGCTCAAGCTGGTCGCGCAGCCGGTCGCGTGACAGTTTTTGTCCCTGCTTCATCACCAGCGCATGGCCATGCAGGAAACTGTGCGGGCAGACGCGCTGCATCAGGGTGTTGACCGGCATGATCAGCATACCGCGCTGCATCACCGGCAGCTGGTAGAGTGTCGACAGGCGCGCGGAGATAATATCCTGATGCGGCGAGAAGCTGTCGTAGGGGAGTGTCTCCCAGTCAGCGAGGTGCGTCACCGGCAGATCGGTAAACTGACGGATCTCATCCAGCAGACGCAGGGCGGTTTGGGTATCGGGGGTAATCATCAATACCGGACCCGCATGGTGTTCGGTAATGCTGGCACACTCCACCGCGTGCGCTGCGCCTATAATCTGGCCAAGCTGACGGTGGTCGCCGGATTTAACGGGCAGGGTATAACGAGTCTGTTCGGGCATGGGATCTCGGGGTTGCTCCATTTTTCCAGGACGTAATCATTCCATATTATGTCAGGGGGATCACCTTTGCGGCACAATTTTCCTGCCGCGCCGCGCTGAATCCAGGGATTGGTCAGCCATTACCTGGCGTCAGCGGTAATGCAGCGGATAGAGAGAGAATAGACGGAGTCTGGCGAGGCAACATAAAAAACCGCCGTCGCTATGCAGCGACGGGGTTAAGCGGGCATTTTATTTTATGGATTGCTGTGTGTAATGCATGCGTGGGCGGTCGATATTTGCCCAGGATAGTTCCTGCTCAGGATGGTAGCTGAGGTTGCCGTCGTCCCACTTTACGTAGTAGCCGGCGGGTGCGTTTCCCTGCTCAAAGACATTGATAATTTCGCCTCTGATCTCCCCGGATTTATGTTTGACGATACTGCCTTTGGGAAATTTCAACATGGTCGCTACCTCTACCTCTACCTCTACCTCTACCGCTGTGCGATAAATTCACCCCTTATCCTGTTACTGATTATAGTCTACACCCCACCTGCGCTGAATAATCAGCCAATAAGCGGCGGCTTTATCGGCTATTCCGCGGCTTTGGGGCAAGAGATGACGCATCCGGATGCAACTTTGCTGCCGACTCAGAGGGTTAGAGGTTTCATAAAGCCAGCCGCTCCTTTATCATCCCACTACCTATTTTCAGGCAACGGCTTACTGGATTCCATGTATCAACCTGTCGCGCTATTTATCGGTCTGCGTTACATGCGCGGACGAGCATCGGATCGCTTCGGTCGCTTTGTCTCCTGGCTCTCAACGATTGGCATTACGCTTGGCGTGCTGGCGATGGTCACCGTGTTATCGGTGATGAACGGTTTTGAGCGTGAACTCGAAGGCAATATTCTTGGGCTGATGCCGCAGGCGCTGATTACCAGCGACAAAGGCAGTCTCAATCCCCAACAGCAACCCGCCGCCTCGCTGAATCTGCAGGGCGTTAACCGCATCGCGCCGCTGACCACCGCCAATGTGGTGCTGCAAAGCCCGCGCAGCGTCTCCGTTGGCGTAATGCTGGGCATTAATCCGGATGAAAAAGATCCGCTGACGCCGTTCCTGGTGAATACCCAGCAGAGCGTGCTGCAGCCCGGACAGTACAATGTCATTCTCGGCGAACAGCTGGCATCACAACTTGGCGTAAAACGTGGCGATCAGCTGCGTCTGATGGTGCCGTCTGTCAGCCAGTTCACGCCAATGGGGCGGGTGCCGAGTCAGCGTCTGTTTACGGTAGCGGGCACCTATGCTGCCAATAGCGAAGTCGACGGGTATCAGATTCTGGTCAATCTGCAGGATGCGTCGCGCGTCATGCGTTATCCGGCCGGGAATATTACTGGCTGGCGACTGTGGCTGGATAAACCGCTATCAGTCGACAGTCTGAGTCAGCAGACATTGCCTGCGGGCCTTATCTGGAAAGACTGGCGTGAGCGCAAAGGCGATCTTTTCCAGGCCGTGCGCATGGAGAAAAACATGATGGGCCTGCTGCTGAGCCTGATCATCGCCGTGGCCGCCTTTAACATCATCACGTCATTAGGCCTGCTGATCATGGAGAAGCAGGGCGAAGTGGCGATCCTCCAGACCCAGGGCCTGACACGCCGGCAAATCGTGGCGGTGTTTATGGTTCAGGGTGCCAGCGCCGGGATTATCGGCACGCTGCTCGGCACGCTGCTCGGCGTCCTGCTCGCCAGCCAGCTCAACAACTTAATGCCGGTAATTGGCCTGTTCCTTGATGGGGCCGCGTTGCCGGTTGATATTAATGTGTGGCAGGTGGTCACTATCGCCCTCAGCGCGATGATTGTGGCGCTGTTGTCTACGCTCTATCCTTCGTGGCGCGCTGCCGCCGTTCAACCTGCTGAGGCTTTACGTTATGAGTAACACTCCTTTGTTGCAGTGCCGCGACCTGTGCAAACGCTATCAGGAAGGCAGCGTGCAGACCGATGTGCTGCGCAATGTGGCTTTCAGCCTCCAGCCCGGTGAACTGACGGCTATTGTCGGCAGCTCCGGCTCGGGTAAAAGTACGCTGCTGCATCTGCTGGGCGGACTGGATGCGCCGACCTCGGGTGACGTGGTGTTTGATGGTCAGTCACTGAATGCCATGTCCTCATCGGCCAAAGCCGAACTGCGTAATCGCGAGCTGGGCTTTATTTATCAGTTTCACCATCTGTTGCCGGACTTCAGTGCGCTGGAGAACGTGGCGATGCCGCTGCTCATAGGCAAAACTGCGAAAGCGGAAGCGCAGGATCGCGCCCGTGAGATGCTGGCGGCAGTCGGTCTGGACCATCGCGCCGCGCACCGGCCTTCTGAATTGTCAGGCGGCGAACGCCAGCGCGTGGCGATTGCCCGTGCGCTGGTCAACCGTCCTCGTCTGGTGATGGCGGATGAGCCAACCGGCAACCTGGATGCGCGCAACGCTGACGCTATTTTTGAACTGCTGGGCGAACTGAACGTGCGTCAGGGCACCGCGTTTCTGGTGGTCACGCACGATCTGATGCTGGCAAAACGCATGACGCGAAAGATGGAGATGCGTGACGGTCAGTTAAGCGAGCAGCTTACTATGGCAGGAGCGCTGTAATGGGCTCGTCGTTATCCCTGTTGCTGGGCCTGCGCTTTAGCCGCGGCCGCCGTCGTGGCGGCATGGTCTCGCTGATTTCGGTGATCTCTACTATCGGGATTGCGCTGGGCGTGGCGGTGCTGATTATCGGTCTGAGCGCCATGAACGGTTTTGAGCGTGAGCTGAACAATCGCATTCTGGCGGTGGTGCCGCACGGTGAGATCGAGGCGGTCAATCAGCCGTTTCAGCACTGGCAGTCGATGATTGCCCCGATTGAAAAGGTGCCCGGCATTGCAGCGGCAGCGCCCTATGTGAACTTCACTGGCCTGATTGAGAGCGGTGCCCGGCTGGAAGCGCTGCAGGTTAAAGGCGTTGATCCCGCACAAGAGCCGCGTCTCAGCGCACTGCCACAGTTTGTCGCCAATAACGCCTGGTCCACTTTTGCCGCCGGTAAGCAGCAAATCATTCTGGGCGGCGGCATCGCGAAATCGCTGAATGTGAAGCAGGGCGACTGGATCACCATTATGATCCCCAATAACGATGGTGATAACAAACTGCTGCAGCCAAAACGTATCCGGCTTCAGGTCAGCGGTATCCTGCAATTGAGCGGCATGCTCGATCACAGTCTGGCGCTGATGCCGCTGGCCGATGCGCAGCACTATCTGGAGATGGGTGACAGCGTGTCGGGCATCGCCCTGAAGATGACCGACCCCTTCCAGGCGGTCAAACTGGTGCGCGATGCGGGTGAGGCGACCCGCTCTTACGTCTACATCAAGAGCTGGATTGGCACTTACGGCTATATGTATCGCGACATTCAGATGATCCGCGCGATCATGTATCTGGCGATGGTGCTGGTGATTGGCGTTGCCTGTTTTAACATCGTTTCCACGCTGGTAATGGCGGTAAAAGACAAAAGCAGTGACATTGCAGTGCTGCGCACACTCGGCGCTAAAGATCGGCTGATCCGCGCCATCTTTATCTGGTACGGTTTGCTGGCGGGTCTGCTGGGCAGCGTCAGCGGCGTGGTCGTGGGCGTGCTGGTGGCGCTTAACCTGACCTCGCTGGTGCGCGGACTGGAGTCGATTACCGGCCATCATCTGCTGGCGGGGGATATTTACTTCATTGATTTCCTGCCGTCGGAACTGCACTGGATTGATGTGTTCTCAGTACTGATTACGGCGATTCTGCTGAGCCTGCTGGCGAGCTGGTATCCCGCCAGACGTGCCAGCCGCATTGACCCGGCTCGGGTATTAAGCGGTCAGTGAAAAAATGCGGCGCGAGAGGTTTTCGCGCCGCATCTGTTTAAGACCTTTGCTGTTGGGTTGTGCCCTCAGCAACCGTTACTATCGGGTGATGTTGACCCGGAATCTGTTTAGAGCGGCTCACCGCAGCCGCTACGCCAGGAGATTTTATGCGTACACCACGTCGCCGCATACGACTTGCCCGCCTGAAGAAAACCCGGAGAAAAGTGCATCAGCGCTTTCGCCAGCGCATTTTTGAGCGCGATCGTCAGGCCGAACTTGCCGCCCATCCTCAGCCGCATGTTGTGGTGCTGACCGGCGCAGGCATTTCAGCGGAGTCCGGCATCCGGACCTTCCGCGCGGCTGACGGCCTGTGGGAAGAGCACCACGTGGAAGATGTTGCAACGCCTGAAGGCTTCAGGCGCGATCCCGCGCTGGTGCAGCGCTTCTATAATGCGCGCCGCCAGCAGTTACAGGAGGCGGAGATTCAGCCCAATGCCGCTCATCTGGCGCTGGCAGAACTGGAGCAGGTATTAGGCGAAAATTTCCTGCTGGTTACGCAAAACATCGACAATCTGCATGAGCGAGCCGGAAACAGTCGGGTGCTGCACATGCACGGTGAGCTGTTAAAAGTGCGCTGTGTCACCAGCGGTCAGGTGATTGAGTGGACCGGTGATATCACGCCGGACGATCGCTGCACCTGTTGCCAGTTCCCCTCTGCACTGCGGCCGCATGTGGTGTGGTTTGGCGAAATGCCGCTGGGCATGGAGCAGATTTATCAGGCGCTGGAACAGGCGGACTACTTTATTGCTATCGGCACTTCAGGCCACGTTTATCCGGCCGCAGGCTTTGTCCATGAAGCCAAAATTCAGGGCGCGCATACCGTTGAGCTGAATCTGGAACCGAGCCAGGTAGGCAATGAATTTGCTGAGCGTCACTATGGTCTGGCGAGCGAAGTGGTGCCGGAGTTTGTGCATAAGCTGCTGCGCGGGCTTTATAAGTAAGTGGGGCGGCTATGACCGGTCCCGAGGTTACAGACAAAATCTGGCCCGATTAGCGGTGAGATCCAGCCTGCATCGGGAACACGGTCAGATCGGAACGCTGTAAAACCGTCATCCATGACTGCCTGGCCCGCACGATGACGCACCTCATCCCTGAGGTGCGCCTGTAAACAGGCCAACGCTTACGTTATTCAAAACGCGCCCGGCTTTTTGGCTCAGCCACGGGACGCTTTTCTCCTCTGACCCTGTAACTGTTGTATTGAGTCTGCACGCTGCGGTGATTTTCTCGCCGGGTCAAACCGCCTCTTTGTTATTAACATTGCGAGGTTTGCTGCAACAATCTTGTAATAAGGCGTTTATTTCGGGCTTATTGCTTTCCCAAAGGTTATCGACAGCGCTAACCTGTCTCCAGATGATTTTACGCAACGTTATAACCGCCGGGTCTGTGAATAATATCGGACGGCACTTTTAAAGGATGGGCTATGGAACAGTTACTTGAGCGCTTTTTAAGTTATGTGGCAGTTGAGACGCAGGCTAAGCCGCAGGCTCGTCAGGTCCCCAGCAGTGAAGGGCAGTGGACGCTGGCGCGTCAGCTTCAGGAAGAGCTGCTGGCGCTGGGTTTTGTCGATGTCACCCTAAGCGATCACTGCTGCGTCATGGGCACACTGCCCGCCAATGTCGACTGGCCGACGCCGGTCATCGGTTTTATCTCACACATGGATACATCGCCTGACTTTACGGCAAAACATGTGAACCCCCAGATTATCGAAAATTATCGCGGCGGAGACATTGCCCTGGGTAATGGCAACGAGATTCTCTCGCCGGTGATGTTCCCGGTGCTGCACAAGCTGATTGGACACACGCTCGTTACCACCGATGGCAAAACCCTGCTGGGTGCGGACGATAAAGCGGGTATTGCCGAGATCATGACGGCGATGGCGCACCTGGCAAAAAGCGACACGCCGCACGGTGCGATCCGCGTCGCCTTTACGCCCGATGAAGAGATTGGTCGTGGCACCTCACATTTTGATGTGGACGCGTTCGCGGCTGACTGGGCCTACACCATTGATGGCAGCGATCTGGGCGAGTTCGAGTATGAGAACTTCAATGCCGCCTCCGCCACCGTCAAAATTGTCGGTAATAACGTGCACCCGGGCTCCGCAAAAGGCGTGATGGTCAATGCGCTGGAGCTGGCAAATCAGTTCCATGCTGCCGTTCCGGCCAGTGAAAAACCGCAATATACCGACGGCTATGAGGGCTTCTATCATCTGCATCAGATCAAAGGCAGTGTAGAACACGCTGAGATGCTCTATATCATTCGTGACTTCGAAACAGAGAGTTTTGAACAGCGTAAACAGACGCTGCTGCAGATTGCAGCGGAGATTAACAAAACGTTGCACCCGGACTGCTCCGTCACGGTTGAGATCACTAACAGCTATCGCAACATGCGTGAAAAGGTCGAGCCGTTCCCGCACATTATCGACCTGGCTTTACAGGCGATGCGTGACTGTGACATTGAACCGGTGGTGAAACCGATTCGCGGTGGTACAGATGGCTCGTCACTGTCGTGGAAAGGGTTGCCTTGCCCGAATATTTTTACCGGCGGCTATAACTATCACGGCAAGCATGAATTCGCCTCGCTGAATATCATGGCGAAGTCGGTGGAAGTGATTGTGCGTCTGTCAGAGCTGGCAGCGCAGAAGAAGAGTTAAATAAAAAGGCTCTCTGCCACAAGGGTCAGAGAGCCTGATTCAGCAGCAGCGCCCGATAGCGCTGTGTTGATTATTCGTCGTCGCCAAAGAACCAGTAACCGGCATTCACCAGACCGGCGATCTGCGCCAGTACGGCGGGATCATCCAGCGCATCACCCAGATCGTCGAGTGTGATGCGATAGTGATTCGCCAGCACTGCCATCACATCGGGGCGTGAACACTCAACCCGCTCGCCGTTGATATAAACCGAGTCGCCAAGGGTCAGAACACGCAGGCCACCTAACCGACTCAGGGTATCACCCTGTTGCAGCGCATCATAAATTTCGTCAGGCTGATAAGGCGGTTCCGGCGGCGCGACGTCGAGTTCGTGACGCGACTGCGAAATAAATTCGCCAAACCACTGCTCAAAATGCTCTGGCTGATTGACCACATCCAGCATCAGCTGACGAACGCCTTCAATCTCCTGCGGCAGGATCTGTGATGGACAGTCGCGAGAAGGCACATCCGGATCGCTAAAGCGCAGGCTGCCCAGCTCATTGGCCAGCGCGTAATCAGCAAAGCCGCTAATTAACTCCCGGCCGCTTGGAGCGCGGAAACCCACGGAGTAGTTCAGGGCGTTTTCCAGTGAGTAACCTTCGTGCGGGAATCCTGGCGGGATGTAGAGAATATCGCCCGGCTCCATTTCTTCATCAATGATGGCATCGAACGGTTCAACCTGCAGCAGATCCGGGTGCGGGCAGTGCTGCTTCATCGGCACTTTCTCACCAACGCGCCAGCGACGGCGACCGGTACCCTGAATGATAAATACATCATACTGATCGAAATGCGGGCCGACACCGCCGCCAGGCACGGCAAATGACACCATCAGGTCATCAACGCGCCAGTCAGGCAGGAAACGGAAAGGGCGCATCAGCGCGGCAGAAGGCTCATGCCAGTGATTGACCGCCTGGACCAGCAGCGACCAGTTATTCTCTCCCAGATGATCGTAGCTCTCGAACGGGCCGTGGCTGACCTGCCATTTGCCATCCTGATGACTGACGAGGCGGCTGTCCACCTCGTTTTCCATCGCCAGACCAGCAAGTTCATCCGGTGAAAGAGGATCGACAAAGTTTTTAAAACCACGCTTCAGCACTACCGGGCGTTTCTGCCAGTAGCGCTGAATAAAATCGGGCCAGTTAATATCGAGCTGATAGTCCATAAAAGGGTTCCGCTTAGGGCTGTAAATGCCAGCAAGTATAACAGCCCTGAGGGTTTTCTACTCGCGGCGATGTTCGACTTCCTGGCGCTGAAAGACTACTTCCATGCGTGTTCCGCCAAGTGCGCTGCTGGAGGCAATCACGTTGCCTTCATACTGCTCCAGAATGTCGCGCACCACCGCCAGACCCAGCCCCTGACCGGGACGCAGGGTATCGGCGCGCTGACCCCGGACGAAGACTAAATCACGCTTGCTTTCAGGAATGCCCGGACCATCATCGTCGATATAGAGATGCAGTGCATTTTCGCTCTGATAAGCGCTGACTTCGATAAACTCCAGGCAGTACTTGCAGGCGTTATCCAGCACGTTGCCCAGCACTTCCATAAAATCATTCTGGTCGCCCACAAAGGTCAGCTCCGGGGATATATCCAGCGAAATCGCCACACCCTTGCGCTGATAGACTTTATTCAGTGCCGAACAGAGGCTGTCGAGCAAACCGGACACGGAATGGATGTCGCGCTGCAAGGGGTTGTGGTCGGCCTGCATACTGGCGCGATGCAGATAATATCCGACCTGCTGCGAGATACGGCTGATCTGCTCCAGCATGACCGGCTCAGCCTGCTCTATTGTCAGCTCTTTGCCGTTTCGCAGCGACCGCAGGGTGCTCTGTAAGACGGCCAGCGGGGTTTTCAGGCTGTGGGTCAGATCCGAAAGCGTTGTGCGATAGCGGGTATAACGCTGCCGCTCATTCGTCAGTAACAGATTGAGGTTGCGCACCAGACTGCGCAGCTCCTGCGGTGGATTATCTGCCAGGTTCTCGCGCTGACTGGTCTCCAGTTCACGCACCTGCTGTGTCAGCGCGCCAATCGGTCGCAGACTCCAGTGCGCCGCCAGCCATAACAGCGGAATAATCAGTATCAGGTTGGCCGCCAGCACATAGCTGAACCATGACCAGACCACATCAGAATGCTGCAGCTCCTGCGGGATCGAATCGACGACCACGATGGTGAGCGCAGGGAGATTGGTGGTGGCATCGTAACGGTTAACGGCAACTGAGTGGGTAAAGGTGTCGTTGCTGTCCGTGTCCCAGTCGTTGAGCCGCTGCTTAGCATTCACGTTATTGCCCATCGCCACCATGCTGGTGCGGTTGCTGGTATCAATCTCGTAAAAGTCGGGCTTCAGCAGCCATTCACGACGGATTTTTTTGCGGATCTCAGGCACATCGCGTTGCTGCCACAGCAGCTTACCGTGCTCATCGTAAATGAACACCAGTGTCGGGAAATTGAGTGTCATCCGTTCCGGCTGGGCGATGGTGAGCGTGTTGTCATGCCATTGCGCCAGCGTAAAGAACAGATTGCTCTCGCCGCGCATGACGCGGTAGGTGTTTTTATCGAAACTCACCACATAGCCAATCACGGCGACCATGCCGTAAGAGAGCGAGAGGAAGAGAACTATTGCTGCAGACGCCAGCAGAAAGCGGGCGCGCAGCGAGATAGGGCGATAACGGTTAAACCAGGACATGGTCAGAGATCAAAGCGGTAACCCTGGCCACGGACAGTGGCGATGACGTCGGTTGGGTGCAACGCCAGAATTTTTTTGCGCAGACGCCCCATCAGAACATCGATGGTGTGGCTTTCACGCAGTTCAGCGTCAGGATAAAGCTGCAGCATCAGCGAGTCTTTACTGACCACTTTGCCCGCGTTACGGATCAGCGTCTCGACAATGGTGTATTCAAAGGCGGTAAGCTTCACCGGCTCTTCATTGACCGTGAGTTCACGGCGCGAGAGATCCACCTGAAACGGTGCCATATCGATGATCTGCGACGCATGCCCACTGTTACGGCGCATCAGCGCCTGCAGACGTGCCGCGACCTCTTCAATGTGAAACGGCTTGGTGACGTAGTCATCCGCTCCGGCTTCCAGCGCTTCCACTTTCGCCTGCCAGCCTTCGCGGGCGGTTAGCACCAGAATCGGCTGACGCACGGCATCACTGCGCCAGCGGCGAATCAGCGACATGCCATCTTCATCCGGCAGGCCGAGATCGACCAGGGCGATATCGGGCAGATGTTCGCGAAGAAAATAGTCGGCTTCTTTGGCGTCTTCGGCGGCATCGACCTGATGGCCCATGTCACGTAACTGGACGGCGAGATGATGGCGCAGCAGGGCATTGTCTTCAACAACCAGAACACGCATAGAAATTCCTTACACTCTGTTTGAGTCAACCTGCAGAAAGTATACGCGAAATGTATTAAACAAGATGTTAACGCAGACCGGACGGGGCCGGTCTGCGGCGGGTATTATTTCAGATCGTCAACCATCTGAATAGCGCGGCCAATATAGTTTGCTGGCGTCATCTGCTTAAGACGGACTTTTTCTTCTTCTGGCAACGCCAGACTGTCGATAAACGCCTGCATACCAGCGGCATCCACGCGTTTACCACGCGTCAGCTCTTTCAACTTCTCATAAGGTTTTTCAATACCGTAACGGCGCATCACCGTCTGAATCGGTTCTGCCAGCACTTCCCAGTTGTGGTCCAGCTCATCCAGCAGGCGGTCACGGTTCACTTCCAGCTTCGAGATGCCTTTCAGGGTGGCCTGATAGGCGATCAGCGCATAACCGACGCCCACACCGAGGTTACGCAGCACGGTGGAGTCGGTCAGATCGCGCTGCCAGCGTGAAACCGGCAGCTTGCTGGCCAGATGCTGCATTACGGCATTCGCCAGACCCAGATTGCCTTCCGAGTTTTCGAAGTCGATAGGGTTCACTTTATGCGGCATGGTGGATGAACCAATCTCGCCCGCAATGGTTTTCTGTTTAAAATGGTTCAGTGCCACATAGCCCCAGATATCGCGATCGAAATCGATCAGGATGGTGTTAAAGCGGGCGATACAGTCGAACATCTCAGCGATATAGTCGTGCGGCTCAATCTGCGTGGTGTAGGGGTTCCACGTGATCCCCAGCGAGGTGACAAAGTTCTCGCTCAGTTCATGCCAGTCCACTTCCGGATAGGCGGCAATGTGGGCATTGTAGTTACCGACCGCGCCGTTGATTTTGCCCAGCACCTCGATCTGCTTCAGCTGACGTAACTGACGCTCCAGACGGTAAGCCACGTTAGCCATCTCTTTACCCATGGTCGACGGCGTGGCTGGCTGGCCGTGGGTGCGGGAGAGCAGCGGGATATCACGGTATTCGCTGGCAAGGCCTTTGACAGCGCTGATCAGCTGCTGCCAGTAGGGCAGGATGACGTCACGACGGGCGGTTTCCAGCATCAGCGCGTGCGACAGATTGTTAATATCTTCTGAAGTGCAGGCGAAGTGGATAAATTCAGAAACGGCGTGCAGGGCAGGCAGATCGGCGACTTTCTCTTTCAGGAAATACTCTACCGCTTTCACATCGTGGTTAGTGGTGCGCTCGATAGCTTTAATGCGTGCCGCATCATCTTCAGAAAAACCGGCGACAATCGCATCAAGGAAAGCGTTTGCGTCGGCATCAAATGCAGGAACTTCCTTGATCTCTGCGGTCCCGGCCAGTTTTTGTAACCAGCGAACTTCAACCTCAACGCGGAATTTCAGCAAACCGTATTCGCTGAAAATCGCACGCAGCGGGCTGACTTTATCGCCGTAACGACCATCGACAGGTGAAACGGCGGTCAGAGAGGATAATTCCATCAGTGCAACTCCTGAATCATTTAGCGTGTTTTGCCGCACCGACTTAGTAAGTCAGTGGCAGCCGGGATAAGAGGGTTTTTGCTTCACGCAGCAAACGCTGACGCGAGAACATCAGTTGCAGTCGGCCACCACCGACCTGCTGCCACAAGACAGCCGCACGGATACCGGCTAACAGCGTGGCGCGCACTTTACTCTGCACCTGCGTATTCTGCAGCACCGCAGGCGAACCGGTAACCTGAATACGTGGGCCAAGCGGGCTGATCACATCTACATAGATGGCCGCCATCGCGCTCAGTATGGTGTCGGACTCAAGTTCATAATGCGCCAGCTGGCGATCCAGCTGAGTAATGCGCTGTGCCAGTGTGGCCATGGCGGATTTACTGGCGCTAAGCTTGCGCTCCAGCACCATCATGCTCAGGGTATAACGCGTCAGTTCTGCGCCTGCACCCTGGCGACTGCTGCTGTTCAGCACCGCCATCAGGGTTTCGAGCCCGAGGCGCAGGTTGGCTTCATTGTTGCCAAACACCGCCAGCGTGGAGCCAGGATTAAGGTCCAGCACGCTGCGCAGCGACACGGTCAGCGCCTCTGGCTGGCAGTGACCCTGCTGAGCCAGCTGCTGCACCAGATGGGCGGACTGACAGATGCCCGCCAGCGCCAGCGTAATTTCCTGATAATTTTTCGCCACGGTTACTCCTGTTTACGCGTCATCAACGCGGGCTGTTCCCGCTTACTCCGCCACTAACGGCAGGCGCTGTTCGATAATACCGCCACCGAGGCAAACGTCACCAAGGTAAAACACCGCAGACTGACCCGGCGTGACCGCAGCGACGGGTTCATCGAAACGCACTTCAATGCGATCGTCGCCGTGTGGAATAATCTCACAGGGAATATCGGTCTGACGATAGCGGGTTTTCACGGTGCAGCGAAGCGGGGCGGTAATCGGCTGGCGATCAACCCAGTGCAACTGCTGTGCAATCAGGCCTACGGACATCAGCCGCGGATGATCGCCGCCCTGGGCGACAATCAGGCGGTTACGTGCCACATCTTTGTCGACAACATACCAGGGATCATCTTTGCTCTCTTTCAGGCCGCCAATCCCCAGGCCTTTACGCTGTCCCAGAGTATGGTACATCAGCCCCTGATGTTCACCGACAATCTGGCCTTCCGTGGTTTCAATCTCGCCAGGCTGAGCGGGGAGATAGCGCGCCAGGAAGTCGCGGAATTTGCGTTCGCCGATAAAGCAGATGCCGGTAGAATCTTTCTTCTTCGCGGTGATCAGGTCCAGCTGTTCGGCAATGCGGCGCACTTCCGGTTTTTCCAGCTCGCCGACCGGGAACAGACTCTGGGCGATCTGCTGGTGGCTCAGCGTATAGAGGAAATAGCTCTGGTCTTTGTTGCCATCCAGACCGCGTAACAGCTGGCTCTGGCCGTCCACGTCATGGCGGCGCACGTAGTGACCTGTGGCGATGAAATCTGCGCCCAGGTCCTCTGCGGCGAACTCCAGGAACGCTTTGAATTTGATCTCTTTGTTGCAGAGAATATCGGGGTTAGGCGTGCGGCCCGCTTTGTACTCTTCGAGGAAATGCTCAAAGACGTTATCCCAGTATTCAGCCGCAAAGTTAACTTTGTGCAGCTTCATACCCAGCTTGTCGCAGACCGCTTGCGCATCCGCCAGATCGTCCGCGGCGGTACAATACTCCTCGCCATCGTCCTCCTCCCAGTTCTTCATGAACAGGCCTTCAACCTGGTAACCCTGCTGCTGCAGTAACCAGGCGGAAACGGAAGAATCGACGCCGCCGGACATACCGACGATCACTTTTTTCTGGCTGTTGTCAGACATGACACGCTCGCATTACGATAAAAAAACAGGCGGCGCATTCTATCATGCAGAAGGCAGGCGCGCACCCTCGTGAAACGGCCACTGGAACGGGCTGACCAGATGTAGCGGGTATCGCGTGCCCTGTTGCCACAGCCGTACGCTTTCCGCAACCAGCGGCGAACGCAGGTTGGAGGCAGTGAGAATCTGCGCTGGCGGCAGCCACCAGCAACAATCGATGTCGCTGTCCTGCGGCTGGGTTGGTGCTTTCTCCGCCAGATCGACGCCAAATAAAAAACGCACAAAAGGCGTACTGTCGGGCGCGATCCACTGGTTTATTCCGATGAAATAGTGCATCGAAGCGGCGATGCCGGTCTCTTCATAGAGTTCACGTTCGGCAGCTTCCAGCAGCGTTTCATCCGCTTCGAGATGTCCGGCTGGCTGGTTCCAGGTGGCACGACCGTTAATCGTCTCTTCTACCACCAGCAGTTCACCTTCAGCCTGAACCAGACAGGCGACAGTAACATGAGGTTTAAACATCTCTTCTCCGCAATTGTTAACCTGAGGTTATAAAAGATAGAAGCTCAAGGTGCAATATTGCTGAGTTCGCGCCATGCACCGGGAGCCAGATCGTCGAGTGAATACTGTCCCATCGCGTAGCGAATTAACCGTAAGGTGGGGAAACCAATATGGGCTGTCATCCGGCGTACCTGACGATTACGGCCTTCATACAGTGTGACTTTCAGCCACTGCGTCGGGATATTTTTACGTTCGCGGATCGGCGGCTGACGTGGCCAAAGCCACTGAGGCTCAGGCACTTTCTCTATGCCAGCGGGCAGGGTCATGCCATCTTTAAGATTAACCCCATCCCGCAGCGGCTGCAGATCCGCCTCCTGTGGCTCGCCTTCTACCTGCACATAATAGACCTTGCCGGTCCGTTTACCAGGCTGCGTCAGCGCGGCCTGCAGCGCGCCGTCGTTGGTCAGCACCATCAAACCTTCACTGTCGCGATCGAGGCGGCCTGCGGCATAGACTTCTGCGACGCTGACAAAATCTTTCAGGGTGCGGCGACCTGCTTCATCGGTGAATTGTGGCAGCACGTCGAACGGTTTGTTAAACAAAATCACACGGCGCGGCATCGCAGGGCGAGCAGGGGGGCGTCGCGCATCACGCGTCGGGCGGCTGAATCGTTTATCCTGGTGAATTCGTTGAGTTGTTTTTCGCATGGGCTTTGCAGTCAGAGACAATCGGCGCATTATAACGTGAAATTGCGGTGATTGGCGTGGCCGAAATATTCAAGTAGTATTGACGCGCATCTTACAAATCATTAACAAACGCCCAGGAGAGGTTAATGGAAAGCAAAGTAGTTGTTCCGGCGGAAGGTCAGAAAATCACCCTGAATCAGGGCAAGCTTACCGTGCCAAACAATCCAGTCATTCCTTACATTGAGGGTGACGGTATCGGTGTTGATGTTTCCCCGGTCATGCTGAAAGTCGTCGACGCGGCGGTGAAGAAAGCCTACAACGGCGAGCGTAAAATCTCCTGGATGGAGATTTACACCGGTGAGAAGTCAGTTGAACTCTACGGCCAGGACGTCTGGCTGCCACAGGAAACGCTCGACTTAATCAAAGAATATCGCGTGGCCATCAAAGGCCCACTGACCACCCCGGTCGGCGGCGGTATTCGTTCACTGAACGTGGCACTGCGTCAGGAGCTTGACCTCTACGTCTGCCTGCGTCCTGTACGTTACTACAAAGGCACGCCAAGCCCGGTTAAACGCCCTGAAGAGACCGACATGGTGATCTTCCGTGAAAACTCCGAAGATATCTATGCGGGTATCGAGTGGAAAGCGGGCTCTGCCGAAGCGGACAAAGTGATCAAGTTCCTGCGCGAAGAGATGGGCGTGAAGAAAATTCGCTTCCCTGAGCAGTGCGGTATCGGCGTTAAGCCGTGTTCAGAAGCGGGTACCAAACGTCTGGTACGCGCGGCAGTAGAATACACCATCACCAACGATCGTGATTCACTGACCCTGGTTCACAAAGGCAACATCATGAAGTTCACCGAAGGCTCTTTCAAAGACTGGGGATACCAGTTAGTGAAAGAAGAGTTCGGCGGCGAACTGATCGACGGCGGCCCGTGGATGAAGTTTAAGAACCCGAACACCGGCAAAGAGATCATCGTTAAAGATGTGATTGCTGATGCGTTCCTGCAACAGATCCTGCTGCGTCCGGCAGAATATGATGTTATCGCCTGTATGAACCTGAACGGTGACTACATCTCTGACGCCCTGGCGGCGCAGGTTGGCGGTATCGGTATCGCCCCAGGCGCGAACATCGGTGACGAATGTGCACTGTTCGAAGCAACCCACGGTACAGCACCTAAGTATGCTGGTCAGGATAAAGTGAACCCAGGTTCAGTCATTCTGTCAGCGGAAATGATGCTGCGTCACATGGAGTGGTTCGAAGCGGCTGACCTGATTGTTAAAGGTGTTGAAGGCGCTATCGCTAACAAGACCGTGACTTACGATTTCGAACGCCTGATGGATGGCGCTAAGCTGCTGAAATGTTCAGAGTTTGGTGACGCGATCATCGAAAATATGTAATGTCTGCCTGAGCCAGCATAGCGTTCAACGCTGTGCTGGTTTTTTTGTTTCTGCTTTCACCCCTCGCGCTTTCTTCCGCATCATTTTTAGTCATAACAGATTCAGCAGACGCACGCTTTAAAGACGCAGAAAACCCACCGGCATTTATTGCTTTCGCACCGCATGCTGCAGGTGTCTTTTCAGGTAAGTGTGTGGATGAATCATTTATCGCTGCGTATCACGGTAATATTTCTATACGTTCCTCTGCCTGATTACACGGTAAAAGAAACACCGCGATCGTCAATCTTCCCTCCAGCATCATCTGAATAATGATTAATGAAATAGCGTACTCAGAGAAAAGTTTTCAGAACGTTAAATAGTTAATGACGCTGAATATCTTTCGCCTTTTTTCTGCTCAGGTTTTGCCGGCGTTATAAGTGGGTAATTAATTCATAGTCATGAAGTCATGTCTGAAAAAATTCATTGCGTGTTTGTTGGCATTGAGTTTTGAAGTGTTATTTACTTTTTCAATCAACAGTCCGGCTAATGAATCAGTCAGAGAACGGGATTTTAAAATGGCCAATGTCTTTCCAGAATATCGTGACTATTGAACCAACCTCAATCTGCGCTGACTAATTTGCTGACTTGTGCCGTTACGTTAACGCGTTCAGAACGTTGAATGGGCAAGTCTTACTTTAATTCAGCCAGTACGGCGTAGCCTGTGCGCAGAGGATGTCAGATATGCGGGTTTTAATTATTTGTCGGGATAATATTGGCGACACGTTACTGACCACGCCGCTCATTAGTGCGCTGGCGCAATCTGGCCAGCATCAGGTCGATGTGCTGACCAACAATTACGCTGCGCCCGTGTTGCAGCATAATCCCGATATCCGGCAGCTCTTCTTTTACACCAAGCTGCATCACCGCGAGGCAGGGCAGAGCCGGCTGGCTTGTGTTTTACAGCGACTGAAGCTGATGCTGACCCTGAAAAAGCAACGTTATGACGCTGTGATTCTGGCAAAAAGCCGCTGGGATCAGCACGGTATGAAGTGGGTTAAAACGGTGCGGCCCACCAGAGTGATTGCTTTAGGTGAACAGTCGCATCCGCTAATTACCGATCTGTTGCCCCCGCCGGGCAAGTCTCCGTGTCATATCAGCGAAACCCTGTTCAGTCTGGGGCGGCCCTTCAGTCTCAGCGCCATAGCGCCGGGCAAACTGACGCTGTTGCCGGATACGGCAATTGCCGCCAGCCTGCGTGATACCTGTGCGATTGATTCCACTGTGCCGGTCTATGCCTTACAGATCAGCGCCCGTAAGCCGAGCCAGCAGTGGGAAGCCACCCGATTTGCCGAACTGGCTGAAAAGATTGCAACGCGGCATGCCTGTCAGATTATGCTGCTGTGGTCACCCGGCAGTCGCGATAATCCGCGTCATCCAGGTGATGACGAAAAAGCGCATGAAATTATGGCGCTCTGCCCGCACCTGCCGATCAAGGCGGTGTCAACCACCAGCCTGCCGCAGCTGATTGCAGCCATGTCGTTGTGTCAGGGGCTGGTGAGCAGTGATGGTGGGGCAATGCACATTGGTGCCGCGCTGGGATTACCGGTGGTGGCGCTGTTTGGCGACAGCGATCCGGCGTGCTGGCATCCGTGGCAGGTTAACTATCAGGTTCTGCAACCAGCGTCACGTGAGGTCAACGCGCTGAGCAGTCGCGAAGTTTATGACGCCTTCGTCCAGACCATTATTCCCTAATCATTTTCAGGCCAGTGTCCCTGTCTGGCCGCTTCACACAGCATGGCAACGGTTAATGGACAATATGTGCCTGCGCTGAACCACCGGTCAGGCAGGAAGCGCCGCGGGGCAGAGGCCGGAAAATAGCGCGCTTCATTGTAGTGCTCTGCGCTGACGCCAAAAGTGCTAAAGAAATCGCTCATCAGAAGGGCAAACTCTACCTCATTCAGCGGTAATTGCTGCAGATGAAAATTTCTCCGATCCACTTTCCGGAACCAGCCCAGCGCGGTTGGCTGATTGTGATACTCAATCAGCGCAACAATGGCTTGAGAAAAATCGTTCATTAACCCACCAGCTTAGCCACGGCCTGCCCGACCTCTTCGACCCTGATATTTGCCATCGGATGCTGTGACGCCGTTTTATCCGGGCGATGAATGATAATGTGGCGATCGCTGTCCTGGCATGGGCCGGTATAGCGAGGATTGGCGGTTGAGAACAGGCTAACCGTTGGCGTCTGCGCTGCTACGGCGATGTGCAGTGGACCGGTATCACCGGTGACCAGCAGGTCCAGTGTGCGAATCAGGTTAATCAACCCACTGAGATTAGTTTTCCCAGCCATGGATGTAACATTCTTACGGTAGTCCAGCGGCAGGCTTTCGATAAATTTCCGCTCCAGCGGCTGTTCAGCGGCGGTACCCGTAATGATAATCTCAGTGTCGGGCCAGCGTTCCAGCAGGGTCATTGCCAGCTGCTGGAAAGAGGCCAGCGGCCAGCGGCGAATATCTTTCGATGCGCCCAACTGAAAACCAATACGGCGATGGTTAGCTTTAGGGGGCAGGCTGCTATTCGTCTCGGGCAGATGCATCCGGGTCTGCTCGGTCTCTGCACCCAGGGCTTCAATCAGTTTCAGCTTACGCTTGATGGTATGGTCGTCAAAATAGCCTGAATAGTGATTCAGATATTTATTTAACACAGGCGACTCGCTGCCATAATGGTCGCGCACAATGACCTTACTGCCCGTCAGTACTGAACTCATAATATCGTAGGGGAAATGGGCGTGTAATATGACTGAGAGGTCAGGTTTGTGGCGACGCAGTTTGAAAAACAGCGGCAGGAAATTCGCAATTTTGTTATCCCATATATAGATCCTGTCAAACCAATCATAACGGCTGACAAGGTCTTTATTTTTCTTGCTGGAGACCAGAACAAATTTGCTCTCAGGATAGTGCTTTTTCAGGCTACAGATAGCCGGGGTGTTCATCAGGAAATCCCCCAGCGCTGTCGTGGAGTAGATCACCACCGTATCGGGCGTCAGCGTCTTAAGGTCCTGAGGTTTTTTTCTGGTGGAAAATCGAGAATAAAGCGTTAAAAGTCGGTCTATCAGATAAATCTTTTTTTTCTTCACGTCAGAATTCTCTTGAACTTAATAATGTTATTAAAATGAAAATATTATGGAGTGTTAGAGATTGACGCTACAGATAAAGTTCATTAATACGGAATGTTTTTCTGAGTCGTTGAATTTTCGTTTGAACTTTGGCCGATTTTTTTACTTAAATAAAAATGCAATTTAATTATTTGTGATCAAATTGAAATTTTCTGGGAAGTTTTATTAATGAATTAGGCAGGTTTTAATTTCAGGCAGGACTACTAGCAGATTAATCATTAGCGAAGATATTTTATGTGACTGAGGAATAATACAACGCCATGAATGAACCCCGGCATAGGTGCCGGGGCTGGGAATTATGACTGAGGCTGCCCCACGGGTCCGGCGCCCAGCGTACCGCCCGGTGAAGACTGACCGCTTGGCGCATGAGGACGGCCATCCGCTTTAATCGCGTCGCTCCTCTGTGAGCAGCCTGCCAGAGAGGTAAACGTCGCTGCAACCAGCAGCAGAGCAGAAAGTGTTTTCATAAGGTCACCTTGATGTTGTCAGAAACAGAACGTAACTCAACGCTGAGTCTCCCGGTACGCTGACCTGAAAAGGCTTATCTTTCAGATATATCTCAGCTGGCGAGACGCGTCGGAGCAAAAAAAACGGAAGCGCGCGGCTTCCGTTCTGTTGGCGTTCAGCGGGTTTACTTGCGGCCCAGCAGGAAGCCGATAAATACGCCAACGCCTGCAGCAACGGCCAGACCGGCGACAGGATTAGACTGAACCTGATCGCGGATAGTTTCAGCAGCGTCGCGGGCAGCATAGGTTGCCTGGTTGGTGTAACGGCGTGCTGCGCCTTTAGCCTGATGCTCAGATGAACCGGTTGCTGCACCCCATTGTTCCTGAACTGCGCCAGCGGCTTCTTTTACTTTATCTTCGATTTTTCCTGACATTTATTGCTCCTTGGTTATGAGTGAGACCCTCAAAGCGTAGCAAAGATAGTGAATTCTGCTCTTCCGGCGGGAGATTTAGGGCTAAGAAATCATTTCTGGCTGTTAATGGCGTGGTGTTTGCGGGCCAGCCATTTCCTGTCTGGCCTTTGAAAAGGCGGCACAGGAAGCCACAGTCGGAGGAGAAGCGATGAAACGTGATACACTGAATGATGATGACTATGAAGAAGTCTGCCGGGTGATTGGTGATGCGGTGATTGTGCTGATGGAGCGCGGTCATGACACCCGCCGTGGCGAAATCTATGACCTGCTAAAACGTACGCGCCAGCAGCGCGCCCATAGTGAACGGGATGAACAGCGGAGGCTGGATCATGCCATCCGGCTGGTCAAACCCGACGTATAGCGGGGGAGCGCCGCGCTACTGCAGCAGCACGCCCTGAATCAGGCTGGCCTCAACAAGGGTGACCTGATCTATTTTCAGCGCCTGCATAAACCCTTCCACCAGTAACAGATTGCTGACGTCGGTGGCGCGGTAGTCACCCGACAGTTCACTGTCGCCTTTCCAGACCTGTTGCTGCGAAAGCTGCTGTAATTCCGTCAGCGTATAGCGATGGGGTTTTCCCGGTAACTGATTGCGGATCGAAAAACCGTGTACGCCTCCAATGCCAATGACCCGACGACCCGTCACATCCTGTTTAATCTGCGGGCTGACCTCATTCGTCGCGTAAAACTGCACAAAGCGCAGCACCGACGGCCGCCATGAGCCAATCGGGTTAGGGGAGCTGACCTGCGGGCTATTCTTCAGCACCGTCAGAATAAAGTTCTTTAACGTTACCGAGGCCAGCTTACCCTGATAGATATCGGCTACCAGCTTGCCGGACTGCTGTCGCCAGGCGGTCATCTGCATCGACCCGCCGCCAATATCCCAGACCAGTAACTGCTCATCACGGATTGCCGGATCGTTAAGCGCGGCTTTAGCGGAAAGGAAACCGAGTTTCGCTTCCTGCTCTTGCGAGATGATGTTGATTTCCGCACCGGTCTGACGCTGCAACTGTTCAATGACTGCCTGACCGTTACTGGCGTTGCGGAACACCGCCGTGGCGACGCCGCTGATTCGCTGTGGATGAAAGCGCTTTGCGTGCGCAACAAGCTGCTGCAGTGCGGCTACGCCTTCCTGTGTTATCGCCGGATTGAGCTGGTTATCTGCTGAATGCGCTAATGCATCGTTCCAGGCCACGGCGCGCTGATCCTGATACAGCACTTTTTCAATGCGTAGCTGGCAGACGTTGACGCGTGCAACCGCAACTTTCGTGGTGCCAGAACCGATATCCAGGCCGGCGCGAATTTGCTGGCAACGATCGGCCTGGGCAGCGGCGGCAAAAAACAGCGAGCAGACGAGTGTAAAAGCAGACAGCGCAGCAGAACGCATAGCGACTCCGGAAGCAAAGGGGATCAGCGTGAACGAGCGGCAACGCAGGCCGGATAGACGCTCACCAGAAAATGACGAAGATGATCAAAACACCATTCGGCGTCATCCGCCTGAGGACAATAGAACTGAATAGTGATTTTTTCGTAATCGCGCTGACGCTGGCGCAGCGGTGACCAGCTCCAGTCGAGTACAGAACGGGCATAATTGACCAGGCTCTCTGCGGGCATCTGATGCTGCTTCTCCTGCCCGGCCAGATAACGGTAGAAGCTCGCCTCCAGCTGCAATGCCTCCTCGTGCCCGTGTTGCGGAAGATCGGGTCGAAAGGCCACATCGATAAAACCGCAGATAGCATCAGCCTGCTGCTGCCAGTCACAAGCCAGCGTCATAAACAGCCCTTCCTGCAGATTGATCTCTTCGACCAGCCGCCGAAGATTTACTGAGCGGTTCAGCACCGCGATCTCCTCAAGCCGACCGGTTTCCAGCGTCAGATCAAAACCACACGGATTCACTGAGCCATCTGCATTGCGGGTGGCGGGGAAGGGGAAGTCAATATAACCGTTGTTATCCAGACGCTTTTCCATCAGAGGGACCTGCTGCTTGACGTTTCCTGACAATAAACGATCTGGCAGCAGGATTCATCCCCTATGGACAGGTCCAGGTGATTTGGGTGTCCTGATAAGGATTAATCAGGCGGAACTGCTTATCTGACAAGCGTTGCGCATAGTAGCCTTCAGGCGTAATGGCGGAGGGAACATATTTAAATCGATCCAGCGACTGCAGCGGACCACTCTTCACGCTGACATTCTCACGGGTCACCGTGAAGCTGTTAACCAGGTCAAAAATCACGCCCTGAGTTTCCCCCATCGACTGACCATAAATTGTCGAGACCTCACCTGGGCACTCCACCCCTTTCGGGCCAGATGAACATCCAGTCATCATCGTGATGAGGATAAACATGCTTAGTCGCATCATGATTTTCTACCTGCTTCAATCCCTGGGCGTTTTATGACACCGCGTCTTTCCTGCGGCGCCACTAATGACTTAATCATAGCAGTTTCCACTACGCTTTCTGTTTGAGATTTGTTTAATCGTTAAGCAACAGGAATGTAAAGGGGTGACTTTGCTTATCAATAAACGTTATTCTTGGCTCCTTTGCGCACCACTTAGGCAAATCCAGGGATAAATGATGAAAGAAGAAGAAGCAAGTCTAATGATTATTCGCCATGCAGTTGACCAGCTTGAAGCCGATAAGAAGCAACAAGTGATCGCCTGCTCAGCGGATATTCGTGCAGCAATGCAGGCTTACGATAGCGAGAATGCGGGGCTGGCGCTGATGTTAGTGGCGGCCGAGGTGGCGGCTGAATAATCCTTATCCGGCCAGTATGGCTGCCTGTCTGACTAGCCGGATTACTTTATCTTTTCTCAACTTTCAGCTTTTTTCGCACACCGATTCCATTTTTTAATGGTCTTAGTGTCAATGCCTCACTACCCACCTGCGATCGTTAATATGTTAAGCTAAAAATTCTTAGTAAAATCAGCGGAGACACAGCATGAAGGCAGCGTTAATTGCCCTGGGCCTGCTGGCCTGTCACATTGCACCCGCCTGGAGCGAAACCGAATTTCAGCTTAACTGCCCTGGCAGGGCGACCATGACCGTTTCACGTGCTGAATATGGTTTAACCACCCTGATGTGGCCAGAAAATCATTTCCAGATTGCGGCCGGTCAGCAGCGTACCCGTCTGGAAGCGGGCGATAAGGTGGCGATTACCCGATTTCGCAACGGCGATCAGCTGATTGTAAACCAGCGCACTCAAGCCAGTTTCTTTGTCTATCACGACAGCGATAAACTGCTGCCCTGCAGCCGCACCGAAAAACGCGATGTGGATGCGCTGAGCCTGGAGCGCTATGACGATCGTCAGCGTTCCGACAGTTAACCGCCCTGGAGCCACTATGCAACCTGAGATTACCGATAACGTCACCGCGCAGGACCTGGATGAAGTCAGACTGGGTCTGACTGCGTTCAACAGCAAATATATTAATACTGATGAGATCAGGTCGATCGGCGTGTTTATTCGTGATGACCAGGGCAGAAAGCTGGCCGGGCTGACCGGATCAACCGCCGGAAACTGGCTGCGGATTGATATGCTGTGGGTGAGTGAGGCGCTACGCGGGCAGGGGGCGGGCAGCAAGCTGATGCAGGCGGCAGAGCAGGAGGCGCGGGATCGCGGCTGTCGTTTTGCGCAGGTGGATACCGCCAGTTTTCAGGCGCGACCGTTTTATGAAAAGCTCGGCTATACGCTGCGCTTCAGTCTGGATAACTATCCACGGCATCACCAGCGCCACTATCTGACGAAAGCCCTGTAATCAAAACAAGGGTTGCTGACGCAAATCCAGCGGATTCTGTTCAGCCTCATCAATCGCCGCCAGCCAGCTCTGCAGCGTGACCTTTTTCCAGGAGAGATGTCCACGCGTAGTGCTCATCAGCACCACGTCAGGACGCAGCGATCGATAAAACTCCAGCGTTTGACTCAGCTCAGCCAGATTACTGTCCGGCACCAGCACCGTGACCCACTGATCATGAGAACGTGTCACAGTGTCGCCGACAAACAGATAGGTCAGCCCCAGCGGCGAGGTATAGAGATAACTGCAACTGCCTGGTGTGTGTCCTGGCGTTGACAGTAATTGAACATCCCCGAAGTGCGTCTCGTGCTGTGAAAAGGTGTCGTCAGGTTCAGCAAAACGGCTTATCGCTCCCAGCGACCGGCTATGGCAGTAAAGCGCGCTACTAAAGCGTTGCTGAATCACCGCCGCGCCGGGCGCAGATTCGTGCCAGTGGGTCAGATAGTGGCGGATGACGCCGCCGCTATCGGCGATGACTTCATGATCAAGCGGGTTTTCTACACGGCCAATCAGCAGATTGCCGCGCGGGTGACGCAGCATAAAGCCATGCATCATCAGGTCGTTAACGGCATCTTCCACCGGAAATTCCGGGGTCGAGATCCACAAATCGTCATACAACGGCTTCAATGTCGATCTCCTGAAACGTACTTTATTCCCGCAGGACGGGGTGGCCGGTTGCCTGTAAATGGGCGTGGCCCTGACTGACCGCTAATCGTGCGCGGGTACCCAGCGGCAGTGTGACGGTGTCAGCAGCATGACCAAAATCTAATCCACTGATCACTGGCAAACCACTGATGTCACGCACGTGTTGCCAGACGGTCTCGAAATTAAACCCATTGTCATACTCTGACAGAGCCGTGCTGGTGAAGCTGCCTGTGACGATCGCCCGCTGGCGCGCCAGAATGCCGCTCTGCTGCAACTGAATGAGCATGCGCTCAATGCGGAACGGATGTTCATTCACATCTTCGATCACCAGAATGCCGTTCTCAATCTGTGGCATCCACGGCGTGCCAATCAGTGAGCAGAGCATCGCCAGATTTCCGCCCCACAGCGTACCCTGCCATTCGCCCTGATCTGGCGTTTCACTCTGCCATTTCACCTCTACTGTAGGCGATGTTAGTGCCTGCCAGAAGTGGTGGAGGGTAAATTCAGATAAGGTCGCGGCGCCGAAATTACCCGCCAGCATGGGGGCGCTGAAGGTAATCAGGCCGACCTGCGCCAGTAACGCCAGCTGAATCACGGTGAAGTCGCTGTGGCCACACAGCGCTACTGGCTGATTCATCAGACGGCGCTGCAGGCCGATGTAGTCGATGGATTCCAGTAACCGGCTGGCCCCATAACCGCCTCGCACTGCCAGCACGATATCGGGCAGGGTGCTCAGGCTGGCAAGCTGATTGATATCCGCCAGGCGTTCTGCATCTGTTCCCGCAAAGCGCTGAAAACGGCGGGTGATCACCTGTTCGTTCTCTATCTGATGGCCCGCCGCACGCAGGCGCGTAATAGCCTGCTGCGCCGCAGGTTGGTTGTGACAGTAACCGGAGGGGGAGATAAGACGAACTGAACGTGAAATCATCATACTTTCCTGCTGTTGGCGGCTGACTAACGGCGATGATGGCGAAAAGCCTCGCTGAAGTCACGGTACGCGCCGCATTTTAGTGCATTTAGGATAAACGGTAATTTTGCTCTCAGGCTGCCTGGGTATGATAGCATTCGCCACAACAGCTAAGAGACGAAAAATTGCTGAAAATCCGACACCTTATACTCCCGGCGTTACTCCTGACCGGCTGTGCCAGCGAGCCACCGCATCAGGTCGTTAAGCAACGCAACACGCCATTAACTCAGGCACCCCCGTCCAGCGTCAATGGGACCTGGGCAATGTTTACCGAAGATGCCGCCAGTCATTATGGCGTTGATGAGAAGTTGATCAGCGCCATTATCAGTGTCGAGTCGGGAGGAAATCCGGGCGTGGTGAGCCGTTCTAATGCGGTGGGTCTCATGCAGATTAAAGCGTCAACTGCCGGGCGCGAGGTCTATCGCACACTGGGCCGTCGTGGTCAGCCATCGAATGCTGAGTTGCGCGATCCGGCCAAAAATATTGATATCGGCACCGCCTACATCCGTATTCTGCAGAATTCAGCACTGTCAGGCATTCGTGATCCGCTGACACTGCGTTATGCCACCATCGTCTCTTATGCCAACGGTGCAGGGGCGTTGCTGAGGACGTTTTCCAGCGATCGCGATCGGGCCATTGCGATGATTAATTCCATGTCCCCGGATGAGTTTTATCAGCACGTACAGAAAAAGCATCCGGCGGCGCAGGCACCGCGCTATCTCTGGAAAGTGACCACAGCCTACCGCACAATCTGATGGGGTGTGATTACTCCTGCGGCGTGAGCAGTAGTCGCGCCGTGGGATAATCGATAATCAGCACCTTAATGTAACCTCCCAGCAACGCGCCCCGAATCGCCTGCGCTTTTTCCCGTCCGCCTGCCAGCCCCACGACCTGCGGGCACTGTTTAACCTGCACCAGTTCCATCCCAATCACCGGATCTTCCTCGGCTTTCAGCACCGGCTGACCACAGGCATCAAAGTAGTGCAGGCAGATATCGCCTACTGCGCCGCGCGCTGCCAGCGTCTGCAGCATGTTGCCATCGTAGTAGTTGCCGGAGTTGCGCAGCAGTGCTGACGGCTCCAGGTCGCCAATACCGACAATCGCCAGGTCTACCTGATCAAATTTACTCAGGACTTCGGCGACCTCTGCGTTGGCTGATAGTCGCTGACGATCGGTGACCGAATGCTCAATTGACTGCGACGGCAACAGCCAGGCGGGACAGTTCAGCAGCGCCGCCAGATTCTGCGTCAGAATAGTGGCCTGCACGTTGCCGTTAGCCCCAACGCCGCCCAGCAGCTGAATCACCCCTTTACAGGCGCTGTTAAGCGGATGCAGCGCATCTACCATCGCCCGGATAGTGCCGCTCCATGACGAAATGCCAATCAGTTCATCATTACGCAGCCGGGTCTCCAGATAGTGAGCAGCCGCCGATCCAATCGCCTGTTTAATCTGTAGCGACGACGCCTGCTCGGGCACATCCACCACAATCGCCTGCGGCAGGTTATAGGTCTGTTCAATGGCCTTTTCCAGCTCCGGATAGACGTTGGCCGGTGGCACCACACTGATCTTGACCACACCTTCTTTCACGCTGCGATTAAGTATGCGTGAGACAAACGACTGCGATAAGGTCAGTGACTGCGCAATGTCGGACTGCTTCATCCCTTCGACATAGTAAAGCGTGGCAATCTTCACCATCAGTCGTTGTTCATCCTGTTTTGCCATCGGTTTTCCCTCTCTGAATCTGCCCGGTATTGTTAACCAGGATGATCAAAATCACAACGCAGGCTAATTTGTGATCGTTTTCGCTTTTTAAAGATCGCGCATTGGACGGCGTGTCCGCGCAGGCGCATAGTCATTATGCATATAAAATCGCATGTGAATATATATTCAAGCGGAGAATAATAATGACTCGTCCTCTGATTAAACTGACCCTGCTGGCTTCGATGATCGCTTTTTCTGCAACGGCGCTGGCGGCGGAGCAAGGCCTGCTGGCGATTATCACCCCATCCCATGACAACCCTTTCTTTAAAGCCGAGGCGGAAGGCGCTCTGGCCAAAGCCAAAGAGCTGGGTTACGCCACGCTGGTGGCGTCGCATGACGATGATGTTAATAAGCAAAACCAGCTGATTGAGACCGCAATTGCACGAAAAGCCAAAGCGATCATTCTGGACAACGCCGGTGCGGACGCCACCGTCGGACCGGTGCAGAAAGCCAAAGATGCCGGCATCCCGGTTTTCCTGATTGACCGTGAAATTAATAAAACCGGCATCGCCGTGGCGCAGATCGTCTCCAATAACTATCAGGGCGCGCAGCTGGGTGCAGAGAAATTTGCCAAATTGCTGGGCGGCAAAGGGGACTACATTGAACTGCTCGGCAAGGAGTCTGATACCAATGCGGGCGTGCGGTCGCAGGGTTATCACGATGTACTGGATGATTATACCGACATGAAAATGGTGGCGCAGCAGAGCGCCAACTGGAGTCAGACCGAAGCCTTCAGCCGCATGGAAACCCTGCTGCAAAAACACCCCAACATCGTGGGCGTGATTTCCGGCAACGACACCATGGCACTGGGCGCAGAAGCGGCGCTGAAAGCCGCGGGAAAAACATCGGTGATCGTGGTGGGCTTCGACGGCAGTGACTACACCCGCGATTCTATCCTCAACAAAGGCAATATCAAAGCGACGGTGCTGCAGCCGGGCTGGGATCAGGCGCAGATGGCGGTCTCGCAGGCGGATTACTACCTGAAGAACGGCAAAGCGCAGAAGCAGGAGAAGCAGCTGATGGATTGCGTGCTGATTGACGAAAGCAACGCCGCGAAGCTGAAAAACTTCAACCTGGCCAAATAATCATGAAACGGATACTGGCGGTATTGATCGGTATGGCGTTGCTCAGCGCCTGCACCGTGGTGGATCTGGATGCGGACGGTAACCCGATCATGCCGAAAGATCCGTACGCGAAGCCCAGCTATACCACCCAGATGCCGCAGCAGATTGCGGAGGAAACCTGGCAGCCGCGTGTTATGGCCACTGCGAACAGCCACGCGCTGAGCTGGGCCGACATGGAAGCGAAAAGTCAGACGGTGAAATCTGGCGGCCGCGAAAGTGTCTTTGTGCGGGCCAGCGGGACGGCCAGCGCTTTTGATGAGAGTAACCCGCGTGAACGCACGCTGACGCTGATGATTAATGGTAAGCCGGTGGCGATCAGCGTTGGCCCGGTACTGCGCAGCAACGCTATCCGGGATGCCGCCGGTTTCCGTTTCGAAGAATTTACTAATCAGGTGCAGTACGCCCAGCTCACCCGGGCACTCAACCGTCATGCAGTGAAGCAGTTGCCGCCACTGGATGCCAGTTGGGTCAACCAGCCAGTGCAGGCGCTGCTGGCCGTAAGCATCGGGCAGAACAGCGTTGAAGAGGTGGTGGCGATTGAGCTGAAGCGGGGGACGCCCTGATGGAAGATGAAATTATTCTGCGGGCCGAACAGATCTCCATGCTGTTTCCCGGCACGCTGGCGCTGGATCGCGTCGATTACCGGGTCTGGCGCGGCAAAGTGAATGTGATTATCGGTGAAAACGGCGCGGGCAAATCGACGCTGATGAAGATTCTGGCGGGCGTGCAGCAGCCTACCGCCGGGTCGCTGTTTCTGAATGGTGAGCCGCTGACGCTGAGCAGCACCCGCGATGCCGCCCGGCACGGCATCGGCATGGTGCATCAGGAGCTGAATCTGTTTGAAAACCTTACCGTGGCGGAGAACCTGTTTCTGGGCCGGGAGATCCAGCGTGGCCTGGCGCCGATCAATGAGGCGGAGCAGGCACGACGCACCGCCGCACTGATGGCGCGTCTTGACCAGCCTATCCCGCCCGGTGAGCGGGTCGGCAATCTCAAAGTGGGTCAGCAGCAGCTAGTGGAGATCGCTAAAGCGCTGGCGGAAGATGCAGACATTCTGATTCTTGACGAGCCCACCTCGGCGCTGAGTAAAACCGAAGTTGAGATCCTCTTCCGGGTCATCCGCGACCTGACGCAGCAGGGCGTTACCCTCATTTATATTTCGCATCGGCTGGAAGAGCTGATGGCAATTGGCGACGTGATTACGATTCTGCGCGACGGACGCTTTCAGGCAGAAGCGCCGGTCAGCACCATCGATGTGCCGTGGATCGTTCGCGAGATGCTCGGCAGTGAGCCGGTTACCACCTTCCTGCCGGACGAGCGTGAGTTTGGCGCGCCGGTTCTTGAGGCGCAGCACATCACCTGCGTCAGCCCCAACGGCAATACCCTGGTTGATGACGTCAGTTTTCAGGTGCGGGCCGGGGAGATTGTCGGTATCTACGGCCTGATGGGGGCGGGTCGCACGGAGCTGTTTGAGTGTCTGCTCGGCAGCCAGCGTCACTATCTGGGCAAGCTGTGGCTCGACAGTAAACCGCTGCCTACGCGCCTGCCCACTGCCGATCGCATCCGCATGGGGATGAGTCTGGTGCCGGAGGATCGCAAACGCGCCGGGATTTTCCCGGTCTCGTCAGTTGCCAGTAATCTCACCATCGCCAGCCTGTGGCGGCGATTGTCGCACCGCTTTGCCATTGCGCACCGGGCGGAGCAGCAGGCAGTGACTCAGACGGTCGGTAATCTGGCAATCAAAATCTCCTCGCCGGACATCGCGATCAGCGCACTGAGTGGTGGCAACCAGCAGAAAGTGGTGATTGGCCGCGCGCTGCTGACGAATCCGCGTCTGCTGCTGCTGGATGAGCCGAGTCGCGGCATTGATGTCGGGGCTAAAGCGGAGGTGTTTCGCATGATGGTGGCGCTGTCGCAGCAGGGTATTGCGGTGCTGTTCTCCACCTCAGACCTGAAAGAGATTATGGCGGTAGCCGATCGCATCCTGGTGATGTCGGGCGGCAAACTTACGGCTGACCTTCCGCGAGACCAGGCGGAAGAGGCAGCGCTGGTGAAAGCAAGTGCGCAGGGGTTCTGAGCATGAAAAGCAATAACAGCGTCGCGCTGAACACACTTCCGGCGAAAGCGTTTAGTTCACGCGAAAGCATTCTGCTGCTGCTTCTGAAGCTGCGTACTTTTATTGCGCTGATTCTGATTGTCGGCTTCTTCGCCATCACCGTGCCGGACTTTCTTGCCACCGGCAGTCTGGTGATCATGGTGAAACACATCGCCATCAACGCCTTTCTGGCGCTGGGTATCACCTTTGTCATTATCACCGCCGGCATTGACCTGTCGATTGGGGCGACGCTGGGGCTGTGCGGCATGATCGCGGGCTGGCTGATCACCAAAGGGATTGTGCTGCCGATGTTTGGCATCGCCATCTTCCCCAGCGTCTGGGTAATCGTGCCGGTCGTGCTGTTGATCGGTGCGCTTATTGGCGCAGGCAACGGCTGGATCATTACCCGCTACAACGTCGCACCTTTTATCTGCACCCTTGGCACCATGTACATCCTGCGCGGTGCGGCGATGCTGACCTCCGGTGGCGAAACCTTTCCCGGTTTGCAGGGTAATCCGCTATTGGGTAATACCGGCTTCGATCGAATCGGGGCCGGCACCTTTCTCGGGCTGCCTTATGCCATCTGGATGATGGTGGTGCTGGCGCTGGTGATCGCCTATATCGCTCGTCGCCTGCCGTTTGGCCGTCAGGTTTATGCCATCGGCGACAACGAGCGCGCCGCTGAACTCTCAGGCGTGAAAACCCGTCAGGTGAAGATTCTGGTTTATACCCTGTCGGGATTCTGCGCAGCGATTGCCGGCATTGTGGTCTCATCACAACTGGTCGCCAGCCATCCGGCAAACGGCACAGCGTTTGAGATGAACGCCATTGCGGCTGTGGTACTGGGCGGCACCTCACTGGCGGGCGGACGTGGCACGATTGTCGGGACGCTGATCGGTGCGTTCGTCATCGGCTTTCTGGCGGATGGTCTGATCATGATGGGCGTCAGCGAATTCTGGCAGATGGTGATCAAAGGCATCGTCATCATCATCGCGGTCATCATCGACCAGACTCAGAGCCGGATGCAGCAGAAGGCGGCGGTCGCGGCGCAGAAAGCATTAATTGAGGAGGGGGCACCGGCTAAATCCTGACTGGTTTATCGCCGTCCGGGCAGGGTGCACCGCTAAGCGATTCTGCATAAGCGGCAGCAGTCAGCCCGGAGTGACGGGCAGTGTGGTGAACAGAGGACAAGACCTTTATCAGCCACACACTTTTTTAGGCACAAAATTTTTTAACTGGCGTGAATATATATTCATAACCGATTTAAAATTCAGAGGTAGTGTATGAATCCTTTCAATCTTCCGGTCGAAGACCTTGAGCGCCGGGCGCGGGCTATCCGTCGGCGCATCATCCAGCTTAACGCAGGCAGCCCGGCAGGCGGTCATACCGGCGCTGACCTGTCGCAGGTGGAGATCCTCACTGCGCTCTACTTTCGCATTCTGAACTGCGCACCGGATCGCACGGATGATAATCAGCGTGACATCTACATCCAGTCGAAAGGGCACGCGGTGGGCGGCTACTACTGCGTGCTGGCGGAAGCGGGCTACTTCCCGACCGACTGGCTGGCGACCTATCAGCACGCGGACTCGCATCTGCCCGGCCATCCGGTCCGGCAGAAAACGCCGGGCGTCGAACTCAATACCGGCGCGCTGGGCCATGGCCTGCCTGTGGCGGTCGGTATCGCTATCGCGGCGAAAAAAGATAACAGTTCGCGCCGCATCTTTGTGGTCACCGGCGATGGTGAGCTGGCGGAAGGCAGTAACTGGGAAGCGGCACTGGTGGCGGCGCATTACGGCCTCGATAACCTGATCATCATCAATGACAAGAACAAGCTGCAACTGGCAGGTGCGACCCGCGACATCATGAACACCGATCCGCTGCCGGAAAAATGGCGCGCCTTTGGGCTGGAGGTCACCGAGTGCAACGGCAATGCGATGGCATCAGTGGTCGACACCATTGAAAACCTGCCGAAGAACGGCAAACCGCAGGTGATTGTGGCGCATACCGAAAAAGGCTTTGGCGTCTCCTTTATCCAGAGCAAGGCGGAATGGCATCACCGGGTGCCGAAAGGCGAAGAGATCGCACTGGCACTGGAGGAGCTGAAAGATGAGTAATGCACAACATTTAGCAAGCGTCATGGTGACGGCCTTTATCGACGCGGTGAATCGCGGCGTGGATCTGGTTCCTGTGGTGGCCGACTCAACCTCAACCGCCAAAATTGCCCCCTTTATTAAGGCATTTCCCGACCGGCTGATTAATGTCGGCATCGCCGAGCAGACGCTGGTGGGAACAGCGGCAGGTCTGGCACTGGGCGGCAAAGTCGCGGTGACCTGTAACGCCGCGCCGTTTCTGGTGTCACGTGCCAATGAGCAGGTGAAAGTCGATGTCTGCTACAACAACACCAACGTCAAACTGTTCGGGCTGAATGCCGGGGCCAGTTATGGCCCGTTAGCCAGCACCCATCACAGCATTGATGACATCGCGGTGATGCGCGGATTCGGCAATATTGAGATCTATGCGCCTTCCTGCCCGCTGGAGTGCCGCCAGATCATCGACTACGCCCTTGAGCATGTCGGGCCGGTCTATATCCGTCTGGATGGCAAAGATCTGCCGCAGCTGCACGATGAAAATTATCAGTTCAGACCAGGCGCGATCGATGTGCTGCGGGAAGGCAGTGACATCGCGCTGGTGGCGATGGGCTCAACGGTTCACGAGGTGGTTCACGCCGCCGAGCAACTGACTGAACAGGGCATTTCAGCCGGTGTGATCGCGGTTCCATCGATTCGACCCTGTGATACCCAACAGCTGCGCAACCTGCTAAATCACTATCCAGCGGTGATTACCGTGGAAGAGCACAACGTCAATGGCGGCGTCGGCAGCCTTGTGGCTGAGGTGCTGGCGGAAGGCGGTTGTGGCATCCCGCTGTTGCGGCTTGGCATTGCGGATGGGGAATATGCGATTGCAGGCGATCGCGCCTCCACCCGCGCCCATCACGGCATTGATGCCCGCAGCGTGGTCAACAGTGCAGCGCGCATCTGCGCAGGAGCATAAACATGGTGGGACCTCTGATTCTGGCGATTGACGAAGGCACCACCAATGCCAAGGCGATTGCGGTTGATCGCGACGGCCGTGTGGTGGCACGCGGTAGCCAGAGTTTAACCCTGCAACACCCGCAGCCCGGTCTGGCTGAGCAGGATCCTGTGGCAATCTGGCAGGCGGTAAAACAGGCCATCGCCCATTGTCTGGCGTCGTGTGCAGGTGCGCCTGTCGCGGCGGTGGCGATCAGTAATCAGCGTGAGTCGGTGATGATCTGGCAGCGGCGTGATGGTCAGCCGCTGACACCGCTGGTGAGCTGGCAGGATCGACGCTCCGAGTCATTCTGTCGCGACCTTCGGCAGGCGGGTAAAGCGCCTCGCATCACCGGCCTGACCGGGCTGGCTGTTGATCCGATGTTTCCGGCCGCCAAGCTGACCGGGATGCTGGCCACCATTCCCGAGGGCGCGGCGCGGGCGGCTGCCGGCGAGCTTTGCATCGGCACGGTCGACAGCTGGCTCACCTGGCAGCTCAGCGCGGGCGAAGTCTTTATCACCGATCACGCCAACGCCTCCCGCACGCAGCTCTACAGTCTGCACCTCAACGACTGGGACGACGAGCTGCTGACGCTGTTTCACTTGCCGCGCGCCGCACTGCCGCGCATCACCTCTTCAGCCAGTGAACAGGGCGTGGTGGCGGTAAATGACATTCCCGGTCTGGCGGCAGGCACGCCGATTCTGGCGCGTATTGGTGATTCCCATGCCGCGCTGCAGGCGCAACGCCGCGGCGAGTCTGAAGTGGTGAAAGCCACATACGGCACCGGCTCTTCATTGATGATGTCCATGGCAACGCCGCTGCTGACGGAAAATGGCCTCAGCACCACGGTGGCCTGGCATGACGGCACGCTGCGTTATGCGTTTGAAGGCAACATCACGCACACCGGTTCCGGTGCCGCCTGGCTGGGTAAACTGCTCGGCGTACAGGATCCACGTGAGCTGACCGCGATGGCGCAACGCTGCGACGACAATCAGGGCATCTATTTTGTCCCTGCGCTCTCAGGTCTGGGCGCGCCCTGGTGGGATCTTCAGGCACGCGGCATGGTGTGCGGACTGACGGATGCCGCAACACCCGACGAGCTGGCGCGGGTGGCACTGGAGTCGATCGTCTGGCAAATCGCCGATGTCTTTTTCGCGATGGAGCAGGCCAGCGGACAGCAGCTTCCGGCGCTCTGTGTCGATGGCAGCGCCACTGAAAATAGCTGGCTGATGCAGTTACAGGCCGATGTGTTGCAGCGGCCGTTGCAGCGGGTCCCGACCGCTGAGGTCTCCGCGCTGGGCGCGGCACTGCTGGCAGGCAAAGTGCTGGGGTGGTGGCAGCAGGGCAGTGATATGCAGGCTTTACAGGGCGGCAGCGTCATCCTGCCGCGTGAAGAGAACGCGCAGCGTATGCAGGAAAATTATAAAGGCTGGATCGATGCCGTTGCACGCTGTCGTTATCAGCCACATTAATCCTTATCCGGAGCAGAGCCATGTCAACACTTCCTCAGCAGTTAACCTTCGGTGTCATTATTGGCAACCGGGGGTTTTTTCCCAGCTATCTGGTGGGCGAGGCGCGCCAGCAGGCGGTCGCGCTGTTTGAAAAAATGAACATCAATACCGTCATGCTGGACGAAACCCAGACCAACCTGGGCGGCGTAGAGACGCGGCAGGAGGCAAAAATCTGCGCTGCACTGTTTCGCGAACACCGCGAAAAAATTCACGGCATTGTGGTGCTGCTGCCTAACTTTGGTGATGAAAAAGCGATTGCAGAAGCACTGCGTCTGGCCGGCCTGAATGTGCCAGTGCTGGTGCAGGCGGAAGAGGATAATCTCGATAAAATGGGGCTGGCGACCCGTCGCGACAGCTTCTGCGGCAAAATTTCGCTCTGCAATAACCTGCGGCAATATGGTATTCCGTTTACCCTGACCCGCCAGCACGTCTGCGCCCTGAGCGGTGAGGTCTTCAGGCAGGATCTGCAGCGGTTTAGCCAGCTCTGTCGTGTCGTGAATGCTATGCGTCGGGTGCGCGTCGGCGCCATTGGTGCGCGGCCCGCCGGATTTAACACCGTGCGTTATAGCGAAAAGCTGCTGGAGAAGATGGGCATCGCGGTGGAAACCCTGGATTTATCGGAGATTTTTACGCGTACCAACCGGCTGCGCGATGATGATATCCGCGTAGCAGAGAAGCGTGAAATCCTGGAGGCTAACGCTGATGCGCGCGGCATTCCGGGTGACAAACTGGTGACCATGGCCAAACTGTTTGTGGTGATCAGCGAATGGATCAGTGACAACGATATTGATACCACCGCTATTCAGTGCTGGACCTCACTGCAGGAGAATCTGGGGATTAACGTCTGCTCAATCATGAGCGTGATGTCGGGCCAGCTGATGCCCAGCGCCTGCGAAGTAGACGTGATGGGCGCGCTGTCGATGTACGCGCTCGCCAGCTGTTCGCTGAGTCCTGCCTTACTGGCGGACTGGAACAACAACTTTGGCGATGAACGGGACAAATGCGTGCTGTTTCACTGTGGTAACTTCGCCAGTGCCAGCCTGGAGTCACCGACGATGGGCACGGCCGATATCATCGGCACCACGGTGGGCAAAGAGAACACCTGCGGTGCAGTGCATGGCCGGATGAAGCAGGGTGATCTGACCTACTTCCGTCTTTCAACCGACGATTTTAGCGGCGAAATCAAAGCCTATGTCGGTGAGGGAATGTCGGTCACCGATCCGCTGGACACGGTGGGCTGTCGTGCGGTGATTCAGGTGCCGCAGCTGGAAACATTGCTGGCGTGGATCTGCCGTAATGGCTTTGAGCATCACGTGGCGATGAATCACTCAGCGACGGCAGATGTGCTGCAGGAAGCGTTTAGTGAGTATCTCGGTGTAAGTTGTTACCGGCATGAGTAAACGGTGAGACTGAATTGCAGAACGCCATAGGGGAAGGTGGGACAGCCGATGCGCTTACGGTTCTGGCCGCACCGGTATCCCTGCCCGCCATCCCAATACAGGAGGGCGGGCCTGGGTTTAGCGCGCCATCCTGCGCACCTCGCCATCTTCATTTTCCACCGCAACCAGATCCACCGGAGGCAGATTGCCGCCGCTGAACTCCACCTGACGAATCGGGAAGGCGAAGCGGATGTTACGCTCTTCAAGAGCCGCCATCAGCTGCAGGTTAATTTCCTGCTGAATATCCATGTATTTGTTGTAATCCGCATCGAGCACAAAATAGACCACTTCAAAGGTCAGCTTTGAGTCTTCAAAGGCCAGGAAGTGGGCGCGGTCAAAACGGGTCGTCTCAATGTCCTGGATAATCTCTTTAACCAGCGGGCTGATCGCCCGAACCTGATCAGAGGGCGTGGCATAGCTGATACCAAACTTAAAGACGATGCGGCGCTGCTGCATGCGTTTGTAGTTATGGATGGTCTGCTGCAACAGAATAGTGTTTGAGCAAACAATCTGCTCACCGCTCAGGCTGCGCAGACGCGTGGTTTTCAGGCCAATATGTTCAATAGTGCCCGCAATATCACCAAACACAATAAAGTCGCCGTGCTCAAACGGCTTGTCAAAGCCTATCGCCAGCGACGCAAACACATCACTCAGCACGGTCTGAATTGCCAGCGCAATCGCGATACCGCCAACGCCAAGGCTGGCAACCAGTGCCGTAATGTTAATGCCGATGTTCGACAGAATGGCCAGGAACATCATGATCCAGACCACCACCCGCAGCAGAATGCCCAGGATCACCGTCGTCACCGGATTACGCACATGAATCGGATCGCGCAGCAGGCTTTTCAGCCATAGCCGGATGCCGCAGTCTATCCATAGCGCGAGCTGCACAATCAGCGCCAGGAACCAGCCGTGCGCAATAGTCACGCTCCATGAAGCAGGCAGGTCGACAAACTTCAGGGCAATCAGCAGCGAAAAGATCAGCAGCAGTGTCTGGCTGGTGCTGCGCAATATCTCCACCAGAATCGCAGTGGCGCGGACGTGACGATGTTCGCTATAGAGGGCAATCCGGTTGGAGATAAAGCGAATCAGGGTACGTAATACCCAGTAAATCAGCAGGGTAGAGACGATAACGATAGCGCTGTTGAGCCAGAGTTCCTGATTAAAAAAGAGGGCGTGAAAACGACGTGAAGAGAGCCAGTTTTCCATTGGGGAGGGTCTCCTTGCTGGGTTCCGGTTTAAAAGAAAACAAGCAAGAAGCATAGCCTGGATGCGGCCCACCTGTGTGGCGCATCCATAAAGCGGTTACTGGAATCGGGTCGATTTATCGCGCGCCAGGCGCTCAAGAGCAAAGATAATCTGCTGAAGCTGTCGCTCCTGTGCCGGATTCAGCGTGGCAAAACGAAAGCTCAGGCGGGGTGTAATCAGGGTTTCATTTTTGCGGTTCACGACACAGCGTTCGCCAATACTCAACAGCTTCACCGGCACTTCAAAAATGCCATATTCGCCCAGCTCAACCCGGAACTGATTGAAGCTGTCGCCATTCTGCAAGCCTTCCGGCAGCGGTTCATCCACCAGCACACCGATACCGCCCAGAGAGAGATCCTGTAATCGCAGACGCGTTTTACTGCCATCCGGCCACAGGGTGTGGCACCAGAACTGCGGCTCCATCGGTGCGCAGACCCGAAAAAATTCCCGTCGCTGAATCTGCCACAGCAGGTCCGGCAGCGGTGAGCTGAAAGCGGGTAAGCCTTCAAACTCAATTTTTTCCAGTGAGGTGAGGCTGAACTCCACTTTTGCACCAAAGGTTTCAGCGGTGATACTGAGATCATCGCTGGTTAGTGCGTACTCGTTATCCAGGTTATTACTGCCGAGGTCAAACACCACGCGATCTTTATCGGCAGTCAGCATCCGGCTGATAAACTGCCCGCGCGGGAAGCGCACCAGTAAGGGCGTCTGCAATCGCAGCAAATCTTTCATAACGCCCAGAACCGCCAGCGTGCCACGTTTTAAATATTGTTCCTGGTCGGCTTCTTTCACGTCCTGCTCCACAAGGGGTTACTGTATTTACACTCTTTTTTTGCCTCGTCACGGTTATCGGCGCGGCTGGAAAAAGCTTTAATTTGCTCGTCATCAATAATAACTGTGAGCGGACGAGCAATTTTCAAAATGCTGGCTATACTTATCGCGGTAAACCGCTTGATAAATCAGGCGTTCACGATTTAATCATAAAAAGGAAGGAGCAACAGATGGGTATTATTTCCTGGATCGTCTTTGGCTTGATCGCGGGTATTCTGGCGAAGTGGATTATGCCAGGTAAAGACGGTGGCGGTTTCATTCTGACTGTTGTACTGGGTATTATCGGTGCAGTAGTGGGTGGCTGGATCAGTACGCTGTTTGGCTTCGGCCGCGTCGATGGGTTTAACTTCGGCAGTTTTGTGGTCGCAGTGATCGGTGCCATCGTGGTGCTGTTCGTGTACCGCAAAGTACGCAGTTAACCGTAACAGTTTTAACAGAAAAGGGGACGAAGCGATTCGTCCCCTTTTTTTATCTTTTACTCTGCTATCAGAAGTCGTAACCGACAGTCGCCATCACGCTGCGCTCCGCGCCCCAGTAGCAATAGCCGGTGCCGTAACAGCCCGCTACATAGGTGCGGTCGGTCAGGTTATTGGCATTGACCTGAACCCATGCGCCTTTCAGGCTGCTGTTCCAGACACCCAGATCGGCCCGCACTGATGCATCAAACAGCGTCACCGACGGCACGCGCGTGGTATTTTCATTGTCCGCCCACTGTTTGCCGATGTAACGCACGCCCGCGCCCGCACTCAGACCGTAATCAAACTGATAGTGACCCCAGAGTGCAGCCATGCTGTTAGGGGTGACATACGGCGTATGGCCGCTGTTGCCATCCACCGAATCTTTGAAGCGCAGATGGTTCAGCGTATAGCTCGCCACGGTGCTCAGACGCGGGGTTAACTGATTACGTGCTTCCAGCTCAATACCCTGTGAATGGACTTTGCCCGATGGCGTAAAGGTGCCGTCTTTAACATTACGGTTTGCCACATCCTTCTGCGTCAGGTCATAAACCGCCATGCTGTAAAGATCGCGGGTGCCCACCGGCTGATATTTCACCCCGGCTTCATACTGCTCTGAGGTGGTCGGCTTCAGCAGGTTATTGTTGGGATCGGTAAGCGCAGTCGGGGTAATCGCCTGGCTCCAGCTGACATAAGGCGAAATGCCGTTGTCGAAGGCATAGAGCAGCGCCGCGCGTCCGCTAATGTGATCATCCTGACGACGATCGCTGCCGCTGTTTTGTGCGACGATGCGATCGTAACGGCCGGAGAGATCGAGATGCCAGCGATCCAGCTTCATCTCATCCTGCAGATAGAGGCCGGTCTGGTAGTAACGGCGGGTGCTATCTGCCCAGGTCTGCTCAGGCATATCGCCCACCTGATCGCCGGTCACGGCATTCAGCTGGTTAGCCGGACCGCCAGCCTCACTAATCTCATTTTTGTAACGATGATACTCGGCACCCAGCGTGACGCGGTGCTCCAGTTCGCCGGTGTTGAACTCCGCCTGTAAGCGGTTATCCGTGGACCAGGCGGAGAGTGACGAGCGCTCGCCAGAGTAGTAGCGATTCAGCAGATCGGGATTATTTTCATCCCAGCCAATCTGATAAACCTGATCGAGATCGACATTCGAGTGGCTGTAACTGCCGGTTGATGAGAACGACCAGACGTCGTTAAAGCGATGGGCGAAATCGAAGCTGTAGATCTGCTCGTGGCGTTTGAACTGATCAAGATCGCTGTTGCCCTCATAGAAGCCGTTGCTCAACTTATAGCCGTTGTGTTCGGTAAGGCTGCCGTCACCCGGCACTGAACCGTGATAACCGCCTGACGGATCTTTTTGCAGGTAGGCTTTCAGAATCAGATGGGTATCTTCATCAGGTTGCCACATCAGCTGCGGCATCAGCGCATATTTCTCTTCACGGGTATGATCGTACTGGGTATCGCTATTGCGGGTTACGCCGGTCAGGCGAAACGCCCACTGGTCATTAATGGCATTGGTGTAGTCAAACATCGTGCCGGTGGTCGCGTTGCTGCCCGCCTGCACTTGAATGTGACCCTCTTCCGCGAACTGAGGACGTTTAGTCACCATGTTCACCAGTCCGCCCGGCACTGTCTGGCCATAGAGCGCGGAAGAGGGGCCTTTGATCACGTCGATGCGTTCCAGGAAAGCATTATCCACCTGCAAGATGTTGAAACTGCCGCCGTCACTCATCAGCCGCATCCCGTCGAGGAAGGTGTTATCGACATCGCCACCGTGGAAGCCGCGCAGGGCAATGGTGTCGTAACGGGTAGCGGCCCCGCCGAAGTTAGTAAAGACGCCTGAGCTGTAACCCAGCGCCTGATTCAGGGTCAGTGCGCCCTGATCCTGCATCTGCTGGCGGGTGACTACGGATATCGATTGCGGCGTGGTGATCAACGGACGATCGCTCTTGGTTGCGCCCTGGCTGGTGGTCGCCAGATAGCCCTGGGTGGGCGTGGTCGAATCCTCCAGCGGTTGGGCAGTCACGACCATATCAGCAGCAAAACTCAGAGCAGGCGCAGTCAGCGCCAGGGTGCAGAGGTGAACATAACCTTTCAGCGACAATGACAGTTTCATCAAAATTCCTTTCTTGGCAAAGGGTCAGGCGGGGGAATAAAATTATTGATAGGCAATCTCATTATCATAATGAGAACTATTACCTTTTGTAAATTGGCTGCAATTTTGCCTGTAGATGAAAGAAGGTCAAGTAAAATTCGCTGAAAGGGAGTGCGGATACCTC
Source organism: Pantoea sp. ANP04 (assembly GCF_041982285.1). Taxonomy (NCBI): domain Bacteria; kingdom Pseudomonadati; phylum Pseudomonadota; class Gammaproteobacteria; order Enterobacterales; family Erwiniaceae; genus Pantoea; species Pantoea sp. ANP04. The sequence goes on from NZ_JAUTYS010000011.1 coordinate 153,747, forward strand.
CGGCGGGGCCAGAGGTATCCAGAGTGACTTAGTTTTGTGAGGCAGACGCCTGAGGAATATCGTGGGCGCTGTTACAGGTTTTATCTTTCGGGCAATACTTATCGAGCAGTTTCAGCGTGACGCCGTTTGTCCAGCCGAAGCCGTCCTGCAGCGGATATTCACCGCCACCGCCGCCGCCAAGATTTTTGCCGTCAACGACATATTTCTCTACCAGTTTATGCTCACGGTCATAGGTGTTCTGGACGTTTTGCAGGAAGCGTAAGCCGACCTCTTTTGCGAGTTTCGGCTGGTTATAGTGCTCAAGACCTTCCACGGCAACCCACTGCAGCGGGGCCCAGCCATTCGGTGCGTCCCACTGCTGACCGTTGTTTACGGTGGTTGTTACCAGACCACCCGGCTTCAGCAGCTGTTTTTCTACCGCGCTGGCGGTGCTTTCAGCCTGCCTGTCACTGGCTACCTGAAGATAGAGCGGGAACAGCGCAGCAGCCGTTAACTGCGGATGGACCTGTTTTTTCTGCCAGTCATAGTCGGCGTACCAGTTCTGTTTGCTGTCCCACAGATAGCGGTTGATTGCCGCCTGACGCTTCTCTGCGCGATCGACAAACTGCTTTGCCAGATCGCTCTGCTTATTCATCTGGTAGCCTTTTGACAGCGTCTGCTCCAGGTGGAACATCAGGCTGTTAAGGTCAACGGGCGCCAGCTGTGTGGTGCGGATTGTCGACAGATTATGCGCATCGGTGAACCAGCGGGAACTGAAATCCCAGCCCGACGCGGCACCGGAACGCAGCTCGCGGTAGAGCTCGGCTTTATTGCGCTGCGGCGCTTTCTGCGCGGTGGCAATATCATCCATCCAGGATTCAGTACGTGGCACGTCGCGCGCATCCCAGTAGCGATTGAGCAACGTACCATCCGCCAGTTTAATCACCCGCTTGCTGGCGGCACCGGCCGCGACTTTATCGCTGTCGGCCATCCAGTAGTCATACTCTTTCTGCAATTGCGGCAGGTAGCGGGTATAGGCTTTGCCGTCATCATGCGTGGCCAGCAACTCGACCATCATGCTGAAGAACGGTGGCTGTGAACGGCTCAGGTAGTAGCTGCGGTTGCCGTTGGGAATGTGGCCATAGCGGTCAAGCAGCGAGGCGAAGTTATCCGTCATATCCTGGACTTTATCCCAGTGTCCGCTCTCGGCCAGCCCCAGCATGGTGAAGTAGCTGTCCCAGTAATAAACTTCGCGGAAACGCCCGCCAGGCACCACGTAGGGTTTTGGCAATGGCAGCAGCGAGTCGTACTGACCCACGCTGCTGGTGGTGCGGGTCAGTACTGGCCACAGGCCATCAATGTGCTCACGCAGGTTTTGTCCCGCGGGCGGGACATATTTGTCGCCCGCAGCGGGCAACGTAAAGTTGGTATCCACAAAACGTTTCAGGTCGAAATTGCGCTGTTTCTTCTGCATCTGCCAGTCGGCAAGAATCGAGGCGGGATCGAATTTCGGCACGGCATCAGCAAAGGTCTTTTGATCGGGATAGAACTTCGCCTGTTGCACGGCGTTAAACAGCGGCCCTAAACGAACGTCCGGCGGCTGCGGCTGATTGTTCAGCATGCGGCTGTTATCGTCGGCATGGGTGGTGAAAGCGGGAACGCTCAGCAGCAACGTGAGCAGAAAGGGCGCATAACGCTGACGCCGTGGGTTGGCGTTTACCTCAATTTTTGTCATCGGTTTTTCTCCTTGTCCGAAATGCGGCCGCGCGTAACGCATTGACCACAGGACCAACTTTAGACCTTATCTGTCTATTTAACCCTGACGCGAGCCGGAAATGTGAAGCCACGGGAATTATTTTTATGGAAAAAACCGCTTTTTCACGCCGGTTTTTTCTTGCTCTCACCCCACTTTTCCCCGACGCTGAAAGAAAAAAGGAGAGCAGGATGGAGATCATCTGGTATCACCCGTCGCAGTCTGCAGCGGCCTGGATTAACGGTTTACAACAACGCCTGCCTCAGGCGCGGGTTCGCGCCTGGCAGCCAGGCGACAACGGTCCGGCTGATTATGCGCTGGTCCGCTCCCCGCCCGCAGAGATGCTGCAGGGACGCGCCACACTGCGCGGCGTTTTTGCACTGGGCGCAGGTGTTGACGAAATTCTTAAGCAGCTGCAGCAGCATCCTGAGATGCTGCCCGACAGCGTGCCGCTGTACCGGCTGGAAGATACCGGGATGGCGCGTCAGATGCAGGAGTACGCGGTGCATAGCGTGCTGAGCTGGTTCCGTCGTTTTGACGACTACCGTCTTCAGCAGCAGCAACAGTGCTGGCAGCCGCTGCCCGCTTACACGCGTGAAGCGTTTACCATCGGCATCCTGGGCGTCGGCGTACTGGGACAAAGCGTGGCGGAGAGCCTGAAACCCTGGGGATTTCCGCTGCGTGTCTGGAGCCGCTCACCGAAAAAAATTGATGGCGTAACCAGCTTTGCCGGACGCGATGCTTTGCCTGCGTTTCTGCAGGAGACGCGGGTGATCATCAACCTGCTGCCGAGCACACACGAGACAATCAATCTCATCGATCAGCACTTTTTACAGCAGCTGCCGCACGGCGCGTTCTTCCTTAACATCGCACGCGGCGCGCAGGTGGTGGAAGAGGATCTGCTGGCTGCGCTCAACAGCGGTCAGCTGAAAGCGGCAGCACTGGATGTCTTTCAGGTGGAACCGCTGCCCGAAGCACATCCGCTATGGTCCCATCCGCGTGTCACGATCACACCCCATAATGCGGCGGTAACCTTAATCGACGAAGCTATCGACTACATCGCCCGTGCCATCATTCAGGATCAGGCAGGCGAGCCGCCGCAGGGCAGGGTGGATCGTCAGCGCGGCTATTAATGAAACGGCCCCGTCAGGGGCATTCAGCAGGAGAAGAGGATGTATCCGGTAGATCTGCATATGCACACCATCGCCAGCACGCATGCTTACAGCACGCTGCATGACTACGTGACTCAGGCGAAGCAAACCGGCCTGAAACTGTTTGCCATCACCGATCACGGCCCTGACATGGCCGACGCGCCGCACTACTGGCACTTTATTAATATGCGCGTCTGGCCGCGCGTGATCGATGGCGTAGGGATTCTTCGCGGTATCGAAGCCAATATTAAAAATCAGCAGGGCGAGATCGACTGTTCTGGCCCGATGCTTGATGCGCTGGATTTAATCGTCGCCGGTTTTCACGAGCCGGTTTATGCGCCGCGGGACAGAAAGCATCACACTGACGCGATGATTGCCGCCATGGCAGGTGGTCTGGTCCATATCATCAGCCATCCGGGCAACCCGAAATTCCCTGTCGATATCCCGGCGATTGCCGAGGCCGCAGCGCATTACAATGTGGCGCTGGAGCTGAATAACTCCTCCTTTACCCACTCGCGTCCGGGCAGTGAACCCAACTGCCGGGCTATCGCCGCCGCCGTGCGCGATGCAGGTGGACGACTGGCATTTGGCTCCGACTCCCATACGGCTTTCACGCTCGGCCATTTCGAGCATTGCCTGCGCATTGCCCGCGAGGTGGATTTTCCTGAGGATCGGGTGTTAAATGTCACGCCGCGTCGCCTGCTCGACTTTCTGGAAATGCGTAGCGGCAAACATATTGCTGAACTGGCTGACTTTTAATTTATTACTTCGGGGACTACATGCCGCCAGACTTTCTGCACCAGGTGTAAGCGGTGGGTCTGAAATATCTTATTTGCGGTTGAGTTCCCGAGTTGAACCGACTGTAAAAGGTACATATATAGCTAATGGTACAGTCGGGGATGACCTTAAGTTGCGAAACGAACGTGAAAACGAATGGTTTTATCAGGTGGTCAAATCATTAATCAGCAATGCAGAACCATTACGCAGATTAGTCACTACCGTAATTACCGAGTTTTACTGGAAACTTGATGCTCAAGGTAAGGAGGCTGTTCGCAATCAATTGGCCTATGGAGCCGGAAAGATAGGAGGCGATCAGGATCTGGATTATATCAGTAGCCACCCTCAGACCTTTCAAAGGATCAGTAATGAAATTTGTAAAAAGGCTGGGTAAACTTTCGGCACATGTAATTGAAGGGACGATTACAGTCGTGATGAGCTTCGTTGCTCTCGCTTCAATCTTTGTGTTCGATAGCCTGGCGTTGAAACTATGCTGTTTCTTCGGGGCTGTATTACTGGGATATGGGGCCGCTTACTTTCTGGGTAAAGTCAGAGGTGAGCATAAGGTATGAAAGTTACAGTAAATTCTCTCATCGACTCTTTTATATTACGGACAGCAAAGATTGAGACTATGTGCTTTACCAACGCGGCAGGAACATGTAATCGATACGCTGAACATGATGAAGTTTCTGAATTTATGCAGGAATATCATTATTGAAATTGAGGGGTATGCCTGTTCATGAAGATCAGGTTTTAAAATTTAATGGAAGATATTTTGATAAAATGAAAAAAATTATTCGCTGGTTTTACGCCTGGGTGAGTCAATCTTTCTTTGGGCTGATACCACCAGTTGTGGGTGTGGTTGGCGCTATTTTATTTATAAACGCTTTTCCTGACTATGGTTTGCTGTTCGCTTTACTGTGGTTTGTCTTAATCATCTATATTAGCGTAAAATATTTTCGTTTTTATTAGTAAGAAATTTTCTCTGCTGAACTGGCCGTTTTTTAAGATATTTTAGACATTTTGACTTTTTGCCTGGCTGAGATTGTTGAGTTTAAGATTGGGTTTCTGAAACAATAGACCAGCGACGTTGTTAAGACCATTGAAGTCGATGGACGGCTGGCATTTGGCTCTGGTTTCCCTACTGTTTCCAGGGCTCGGTCCTCTCTACAAGCACCTGCGCATTGCCCGCGAGGTGGATTTTCCTGAGGATCGGGTGTTAAATGTCACGCCGCGTCGCCTGCTCGACTTTCTGGAAATGCGTAGCGGCAAATCTATTGCTGAACTGGCTGACTTTTAATTTATTTTGCCTCAAGGAAATCTGACTCATGAATGAGTTTTCCATTCTGTGCCGTGTGATTGGCTCACTGTTTAATCGTCAGCCGCAGGACCCGCTGCTGGTGCCGCTGTTCACACTGCTGCGTGAAGGCAAACTGCAGTCGCAGTGGCCGCTGGAGCAGGATGAGCTGCTGACGCGTCTGCAACAGAACAGCGATCCGCAGGCGCTGGCTGCTGATTACAACGCGCTGTTCGTTGGCAGCGACTGTAATGTCCCGCCTTACGCGTCACAGTGGCCGGAAGGCAAAGCTGAAGCGGACGTGCGTGCATTTCTGACCTCACGTGGAATGCCGCTGAGCGATGCGCCTGCTGACCATTTTGGTGTGCTGCTGCTGGCCGCGTCATGGCTGGAAGATCAGTCCGCGGAAGATGAGAGCGCAGCGCAACTGGCGCTGTTTGAAGAGTATCTGCTGCCGTGGTGCGGTACGTTCCTGGGTAAAGTGGAAGCGCACGCGACCACTGCGTTCTACCGCACCCTCGCGATGCTGAGCCGCGAAGCGATTCAGGCGATGTACAACGAATTGCTGGATAGCAGCGAAGAAACGCCCGACGCCTGATTCACCAGGTCGCCGGGTGCGTACCCGGCGCGGAGCCAGATGTCGCGAACATCTGCGGGGTGCCGGGGAGCCAGGCTGCTGCCCGCAGCCTTACCCCCAATCCCCACGGCGTTAATTCGTAACAGGGCAGGTTATCTTTAACCTGTGGCTCAATGCCAGCGCCTGCGCACTGCCCGAGTGGGTGCTGCTGCAATAGCCATGCGGTGCGCGCCAGTGACAGCCGAACCTGGCTGCCGTGACCATCTGTAACGCGTCGCCTCAATCCCTCCAGCACCGCCGCCGCCAGCAGATAGCCAGTGGCATGATCCAGTGCCTGAACTGGCAGCGGAACCGGTTTGTCGCTCTGCTGCCACTGCATACCCCGTTCAGCAATGCCACATCCCATCTGCACCAGACTGTCAAACCCCCGGCGGTTGCGCCACGGTCCCTGCCAGCCCCACGCATTAAGCCCGGCAAGGACAAGGCCAGGTGAGAGCGCCTGAAGGGTCTCTGCGTCAAACCCAAGCCGTTCCAGCGCATCCGCCCGATAGCCATGCACCAGCACGTCTGCCTCGCGCAGCAGGCGGATAAACTGCTCGCGATCGGCAGTCTGAGTCAGGTCGAGCACCGCACGGCGCTTGCCGCAGCTCAGCTCCTCATCCAGTGTCGGCTCCTGCCAGCCCGGCGGATCGATGCGCAGCACGCGGGCCCCCAGGCTGGCAAGAATCCGGGTAGCGACCGGCCCGGCAATAATCCGCGTCAGATCCAGAACTTTTATACCCATTAACGGACGCGCCTCGGCCAGCGGCCAGTCGGGCAGAGGAGCTGGCTGGGTGATCTGCCAGCTAAACAGCGGTTCGCGCTGCACTGCCTGACCCTGCGGATGCTGCTGCCAGGCAGCGGCGCTTCGCATCTCTGCGGCACAGCCACCGGCATCAATAATCGCCTGCTCCAGTTCGCTGGCCTGCCACTGCTGGACCTGCATCGCCAGCGCCGCGCGATCGGCGTGCGCGCCCAGCACCTGCTCCATCGCCAGCCGGTGATGTGCGGCATTGGTATGCAGGCGGATCCAGCCATCGCGGCTGCGATAGTCACCGGCAAACGCATCCCACATCGCGGGTGCAGCACGGTTCAGCGGATAAAAACTCTGCTGAAACCAGCGCGATGCCAGGCGCACATTAACGGCGACGGGCGGAGAGCAATAGTCAGGGCGGGAGGCGGCGATGAGCGCGGCGGTGGCCTGAGTTGCCAGACCAATGCTGGTGGCCGCCAGTTCACTGACGGCAAAAGCAGAAGAGAAGGTGGCGCGATCAACGAAAGCGGGAAGAGGCAAGGCGTCGGCGTCGCCCCGCAATCCCTGCTGCATCTGCTGCCACAAAGAAGCGGCAAGCTTTAAGTCCATGTTGTGCTCCCTGAGAAAGGTCATTTCTCAAGCATAGCACGCGGATTAACGCCGCCGCAGGCGCGGGAAGCGGGCATGCATCCGCAGGTTACGCAGGTTAATCACCGCGATGGCCGTGCCGAGGATCACCAGTGAAGCACCGATAATCTTAAAGCTGTTCAGGCTGTCACCGAGTACCACAATCCCCATCAGCACGGATAAAACCGGCGTCAGCAGCGAGTAGGGCATGATCAGATTGACGTTATATTTCTTTAGCAGCATATACCACAGCGTATACGCCACAATTGATGAGGCGATGGCGCTGTAGAGAATCGCGAACCAGCCGTGCCAGCCTGCATGCTGCAGGGCATAGAGCTGGTTCGACTCCATCACAAAGCTGGACGCGCCTGTGATTGGAATCGCCAGGAACGCAATCCATCCGGTCATGGTTAAGGGCTTTATCGGCGGTGACTTCTTCACAATCAGATTACTGACGGCCCAGCCGGTGGCGCTGCACAGCAGCAGACAAAGCACCCACCAGGACGGAATCGTCGGGCTGCCGGAGAGCACGACCACGCCGCTCAGCGAGATCATAATGCCCATCAACTGCACCAGCTTCAGCTTCTCTTTCAACACCACCATTGCCAGCAGCATCGCAATGGGCGTTCCCAGCTGCACCACAATCGCACCGGTGCCGGCATCGGTGTAGCGCAGGCCCACAAACAGCAGCGAGAAGTGCATAAAGCCGAACGTAAACGCCAGCAGCAGCAGCCAGCGTAACTGTTGACGATTAATCCGGCAAAACGGCACCAGCACGATGGCCACGACCACAAATCTCATAAACGTCAGAAACAGAGGCGGCAGCTCCAGCAGGCCCCATTTCACTGCAACGTTGTTGAAGGCCCAGATTGAAACCACCATCAGAATCAGAAAAAAATGCCGCACAGCCACGATAATATCCTTTTGATGATTTTTGCTTAGCCCGCTAATGATGGCACGAACTGCGGCATTCCAGCCAATCGCAGCAACAAATTTTCTGCAATTGCCGCGCAGCCGCTGAGACTTTTGCGTGCGATGCTGGCAGACTGATTTGAAACGACTTCTTAAGGAACCGATTCGGTATGACACCTGTGTCCGCGTTACCCCTTGCGTTAATTCAGCTTGAAGTCCCACCCGCAAACGTCGTCTCAGAGATTGGTGAACAGCCACGCTGGTTTATTGATGCGCTGGATTTGCAACCTGATGCGTACCTGATTGTCCGGCCCCATCTGGGCGAGGCATTACCCGATTTCGATCAGATATCCGGGGCGATCCTCAGCGGTTCCTGGGCGATGGTCACCGATCACGCTGAGTGGAGCGAACGCAGTGCCGCGTGGATTCGGGCGGCTATTGATCATGATCTGCCGCTGCTGGGCGTCTGCTATGGTCATCAGCTGATGGCCTATGCGCTGGGCGGCGAAGTGGCAGATAACCCCAATGGATGGGAGCGTGGTCTGTTACCGATTCGCTGCTCAGCTCAGGCGCAGCGCGATCCGCTGCTGCAAAACCTGCCACAGGATTTCAGCGTCTGGCTATCGCATCGTCAGTCGGTTATCAGCGCGCCGCCTCAGGCGCAGGTGCTGGCCGCGTCTGCACGCGATGGCTGCCAGATTGTGCGCTATACACCGCAGGCGCTCTCAGTGCAGTTTCATCCCGAATTTTCACGGCACATCATGAATGTCTGTACGCCGCAGGGCTGCGCAGAGGATGGGGCAAACGAGATTGAAGGGAAAGACTGGGCGCGCGAGTTGCTGGTGACGTTCTGGCAACAGACGCGCCCGGCAATGGGGCGTGCTCAGGGCGCGTAGTGACGCGTACAGCGATAGACCCAGGCGGGTGGCACGTTTTTCAGCACCCGCTGGCGCTCCCAGGTGAAGTAGCGCGACAAGTCAGGCTGGGTCAGCGAGGTGTACTGGAACTGTACAAACACGCCCTTGGGGCCGAGGGCGTTATAAACCGCGCGCAGAATGGCTTCACGCAGCTCAGGCGGAAGTGACAACAGCGGCAGGCCAGAGAAAATCACGTCATATTCCCCGCTCAGGTACTCCGCAGAACAGGTCCGTACTGTCATGCGTGGATCATCCATCGCAACAAGTTTGTCTGCCAGCGTGTTACTGATCTCAAAAGCATCCAGCGTGGCGTCAGGTGACATCTGATCCAGTATCCAGCGCGTCAGCACCCCATCACCCGCGCCGAGTTCGGCAACACGTAATGTTTCAGGCCATTCGACTGATGCGATCATGGCGCGGCACAACGCCTCGGATGAGGGCGTAATGCTGCCCATCTTGCGTGGGTTGCGGATAAACTGATGCACGAAATTGGCTTTAGCGCGCATCAGGGTAATAGCTGAAGCCAGCATGTTCATCTCCAGAATGAATTTATCCTCAGGTTGACCCTCTTTGTGCCGCAGAAGTTTCTCTTTGAACAGCCGTTTGGGTAAAAGTCGGAATTATCTAAAGACGAAGCGGAAACGCCTATTCCTTCGGGGCGGTCACAGTTTCCGGATAACAGACCTGACAGGCTCTCAATGATGCTTCATGTTAATAATAAGTTTAATCATTGTTACATCAGTCACCTGTCAGGAGAATGACCATGCGTTACGCCGCCCCCGGAGAACAGGGTTCTCTGATCACATTACAAAAGAATTATTGCAACTTCATTAATGGTGAATTCGTCGCGCCGGTGAACGGCAACTACTTCACCAATACTTCGCCAGTGAACGGCTCTGCGGCCGGTGAATTTCCCCGCTCAGATGCCGCCGATGTAGATAACGCCGTCGCCGCTGCGGCTGCGGCGGCTGACGCCTGGGGAAAGACATCGCCACAACAACGTTCTCTGCTGTTACTGAAGATCGCCGATCGGCTGGAACAGCATCTGGAGACCATGGCGGTCTATGAAACCTGGGACAATGGGAAACCGGTACGCGAAACGCTGGCGGCGGATATGCCGCTGGCGGTCGATCACTTCCGCTACTTTGCCGGTTGTGTGCGGGCGCAGGAAGGCAGTGCGGCAGAGATTGATGAGTTCACCGCTGCCTACCATTTCCACGAGCCGCTGGGCGTGGTGGCGCAAATTATCCCCTGGAACTTCCCGTTGTTAATGGCGGCCTGGAAACTGGCGCCGGCGCTGGGCGCAGGTAACTGCGTTGTACTCAAACCGGCAGAACAGACGCCGCTGTCGATCACCGTTTTTGTCGATCTGATTAAAGACCTGCTGCCGCCAGGCGTGCTGAACGTGGTGCACGGCTTTGGTAAAGAGGCAGGCGAAGCGCTGGCTTCTCACTCCGGCATTGCTAAGGTGGCCTTTACCGGCTCTACCGCGACCGGGGGTCACATTCTGGAACTGGCAGCGAAAAGCCTGATTCCCTCAACGGTCGAACTGGGGGGCAAATCACCCAACATCTTCTTTGAAGACATCATGCAGGCGGAAGAGAGCTTTATTGAGAAAGCCGCTGAAGGCGTGGTGCTGGGCTTCCTGAATCAGGGCGAAATCTGTACCTGTCCGTCACGTGCACTGGTGCAGGAGTCCATCTACGAACCGTTTATGGCCGCCGTAATGAAGCGGGTAAAAACCATTAAACGGGGCGATCCGCTGGACACCGAGACCATGGTCGGCGCGCAGGCGTCACAGCAGCAGTTTGATAAAATTCTCTCTTACCTTGAGGTTGCCCGTCAGGAGGGAGCTGAAGTGCTGGTGGGTGGGGGTGTTGAGAAGCTGGATGATGAACTTAACAGCGGTTACTACATTCAGTCCACCCTGCTGAAAGGCAACAACAGCATGCGGGTTTTCCAGGAGGAGATCTTTGGACCGGTGATTGGCATTACCACTTTTAAGGATGAGGCGGAAGCGGTCAGCATCGCTAACGACTCTATTTATGGGCTGGGTGCGGGCGTCTGGACGCGAGATATCAACCGTGCTTATCGGGTGGGCAGGGCGATTAAAGCCGGTCGCGTCTGGACTAACTGCTACCATCTCTATCCGGCACACGCCGCGTTTGGTGGGTATAAAAAATCGGGTATTGGTCGCGAGACGCACAAAATGATGCTGGACCACTATCAGCAGACCAAAAACCTGCTGGTCAGTTACAGCATCGAGCCGCTGGGCTTCTTCTGATCGACCTCACCAAATAATTTTTCCGTTTGTTACCGTTAAACCACGCTGAGGCGTGGTTTTTTTATGTCCCGATTTTGTAACCTGCTGACACACTTAAACTTATCAGCGGTCAGATTTTTGTAAAGAACACTTAATCAGTCCTGGCTGCGCACAGAGTGTGGCCGTGTAGCGTTTCGCTTATCTGCCTTAATTCCTTTCCCTTCTTCACTCACGGCAACGCTGTCATTCAATCAATTAACTCATTGATAAATTGTCTCTTTACAGATAAATCCTGCCGCTTTAACGGCACTTCAGTGAAGGATGCCTTTTCTCACCACGCTTCCGTCACCCGCAATCAGCGCCACTTTTTACATGAGTTACTTTAATGATGCTTCAGGGGTGAAAACACTAATTTGTAAAAATACTTTATATTTTTGCATGTTGTTAAGATTTGTCCTAAGTGGGTGCTTAAAAGCTCGACATATTTGGCTTAACTTATTTAGTTAATTATTTCTTAAGTAAATTCTAATGAAATAGGCCCGTTGAAATTTTGTCAATCTTCTGTAAACTCGCAGCTTATATTTACACATGGATCGTAATTTCGGACCCACGGGCAGGGACTACCTGGCTCGTGCGGTAGCTATGAAATTTTATAATGATAATAAATACATGAAAGTTAAGCATTTAATTCATGTGTTAACAGGTGTGTTAAGTCATTTTATTTCGTAAGCGAATAGCGTTATGTATGTAAATCGTATTCAGTTTGTCGGTTTTACGACCAGGGATGGCATTAGTAAAACTTGGGTTTTGCCTGCCTGCTAAAATTTGCCGGGAAAAAATTGATCATGTTTCTGATCGTTTATTGCCAGGTCAGATTCTTCTCCATTCCCGCTCATACCTTCGCTGATGGTTTTTCATACTTAACTTTAACTGATCGTTTTTTGTAAGGTTACGCAACAGTTTTGCGCCGTTCGTTTAAGAATGATCATTCTGAATGGCCCTGATTGCGCTTCTTTCAAGCCCTGTTTCTAAATTTTCAACACTCACAACCGGCCTTTGGCCTCTCTCCAGGATATGAATGGAACACAACATGAAAAAAATGGCGAAGCTCCACATTGCACTAGGCCTGATGTTTGTTTTCTCTCTCGCGGGTTGTAAAACACCGCCGAAAATGACCGATGACACACTGGTCACCAGCACGGTGGACGGCGTAGCACTCAGCCACCGTTATGCCGTAAAACCCCCCGCGCAGTTCAGCCCGATTAACGAGACTTACCGCGCGCTCTATCCTGGCTCGGTGATGAGCCAGCCAGGCTACGGTGGCAAGGTGGTGGAGACGCTGAAAACCGGTGAAAGCTATACCGTGATTGGTCAGGTGGAGAACAACTGGCTGGCGCTGGGTGAACCGGCCCAGGCTGCAGAAGCGAAACCGGATAGCGGCACGGCTACCGTGAAAGATGCACCGCAATCTGCCACGCCGCAGGCGACAGTTACGTTGACGGGCTATGTGCCGTTTCGCGCCGTGGTGAAAAGCGATCTCTACGATCAGACAGTTAAAGCCGATCAGCCTAAACGTCGTGCGCGCAGTAGCAGCAAGAAGAAAACCTGTGTCGCGGTGAATGGTGACAGCACTGCCTGTCAGAACAGCACCAACGGAACCTGGATCATTAACTAATCGCAAAAAGCAGGGAGGGCTTGATGATGAGAACAACTCAACTGCGTGGTGGGCTGATAGTGCTGCTGGCGTTGCTGCTGGCGGCCTGTAGCAGCAGTAAGCAGCCTGTGGCTTATTACAACCTGGACGTGCAAGGACAGAATCAGCTCAATGGCGGTGCGCCGCTGAAAGTCCGGGTGTTGTTACTGAGCTCCGATGCGGAGTTCATGTCAGCAGACTTCTTCTCCCTGCAAAACCAGTCCGCCACCGTACTGGGCAGCGCACAACTCAATACCCAGCAGTTCTTCCTGACACCCGAGCAGCGCAGTAAAACGCTGCGCATCAAGAGCCTGCCGGAGACACGCTTCATCGGCATCATGGCGGAATATCAGGCGCTGGACGGCAAAGTCTGGCGCCTGTCGCTGCCGGTGCCTGAAGATGCGTCGCCCTCATTCTGGGCGTTCTGGAAACGTAACGATGGCGAGCTGAATGCGCGCATTGTGGCGGGGATTAATGGCCTTCGCGTGGAAAAACAGTGATGCCTATGAACAGAGCCGAAAAAGTGGTCTGGACCGAGGGGATGTTCCTGCGTCCCCATCATTTCCAGCAGTCAGAAAATTATCTTCTCAGCACCCTGCGTGAGTGGGGCCAGTCACAGCGCGCTTATACCTGGGGCTTTTACGATCTGGAGTTTGATGAAGCGTTGCTGCGTCAGGGAAAACTGGCGCTGAGCGCCGCCAGCGGCTGCCTGCCGGATGGCACATTTTTCTCCTTCAGCCAGCCACAGCATGGCCCGGCACCGCTGGACCTTCCGGCCTCTGTTGACCGCAGCAAGGTCGTGCTGGCGATACCGGCCCGACGCAATGGCCGCGAAGCCGTCGCTTTTCAGGAGTCGCAGGACTCTCTGGCGCGCTACCTTGCCTGGGAAGCGGACGTGGAAGATGACAACGCACAGGCCGTGGGCAGCGCCACAGTGCAATTCGGCAAGCTGCGCCTGCGTCTGATGCTGGAGCAGGATCTCACCGCCGAGTGGACTGCGATGGGCGTGGCGCAGGTGATTGAAAAACGCAGCGACAATCACATCCGGCTCGACAGCGACTACATCCCGCCGATGCTGGGCCTGAACAGCAGTCGTCCACTGCAAAACATGTTTAACGACCTGTACGGGCTGATCCAGCAGCGCAGTCAGCAACTGAGTCAGCGAGCGCCGGGCACCGGCCGCTTCAACAGCGCTGATATGGTCGATTTTATGCTGCTGGCGCTGCTCAATCGTCAGCTTGGCCTGCACAGCCATCTGCAACATCTGCCGTTACTGCATCCTGAAACGCTCTATAGCCACTGGCTGCAACTGGCGGCGGAACTCAGCACCTGGACGCCCGCCCGCGCACCTGAAGCGCTGCCGCTTTATGACCATGACGATCTCCACAGCTGCTTTAGCCGTCTGTCGCTGCTGTTGCGCCAGGGACTGTCGCAGGTCATGGAAGAGAGCGCGATTCAGCTGCCGCTGACCCAGCGCTCGCACGGCCTGAACGTCGCCACTGTACCGGAAAGCAGCATGGTGCATGAGTTTGGCTTTGTGCTGGCAGTAAAAGCCAGCGTGCCGGCTGATACCCTAAAAACCCATTTCCCGGCGCAGATGAAAGTCGCGCCGGTCAGTAAAATCCGCGATCTGGTGCAGCTGCAACTACCGGGCCTGGCACTTCGGGCGATGCCTGGCGCGCCGCCGCAGATCCCGTGGCATGCCGGATACAGCTATTTCGAACTGGATAAGAACAGCGAGCTATGGAAAGAGATGGAGCGCTCGGGCGCTTTTGCGCTGCATCTTGCCGGTGAGTTTCCGGGCCTGAACATGGAGTTCTGGGCCATCCGCAGTCAGTCAGAATAATAAACTGAGCACGCAGCATGATGCAGGAACAACAAAAATCACACAGCGATCTTGCGCCCGATGCCAGCCACCAGAATGTGCTGGTCGCGGCGGCTAACCCCCTGATTAACGCGATTCCACAGATCCGCCATTCGGTATCGCATGACGATCCGGCGCAACTGCGCCAGCAACTGATTGACCAGATTCGCCGCTTCGAGCTGAGCTGCCAGCAGTCCGGTCTCGGCTACGAAGTGATCATCGGCGCGCGTTACTGCCTTTGTACCGCGCTGGATGAGGCGGCGGCGCTGACCCCGTGGGGCAGCCGCGGCGTCTGGACCAGCAACGGCTTACTGGTGACGTTTCACAACGAAACCTGGGGTGGCGAGAAGTTTTTCCAGCTACTGGCCAAGCTGTCGCAGAACCCAAGACGCCACATTCTGATGCTGGAGCTGATCTACTTCTGCCTGCTGCTGGGGTTCGAAGGCCGCTACCGGGTGCTGGACAATGGCCGTTCGCAGCTGGAGACCATCAAACAGCGTCTGCTGCAGATGATCAGAAGCGTGCGCGGCAATTACGCGACGGCGCTGTCACCGCATCCCACCGATCAACCGGTGCTGCGCAAGCTGTGGCGACCGATGATCCCGCTCTGGGCCTGCGCCGCAGTCGCCGGACTGGCGGCTTGCCTGTTCTATATCGTGCTCAACTGGCGTCTGGGCGATTACACCTCGCCGGTGCTGGCCCGCATCTATCAGACGGCGCTACCGGAAGTGAAGATCGGCAACCCTGCGCCGCCACCGCCCGCCACGCTCGACCTGCGCGGTTTCCTGAAACCGGAAATTGATGCCGGGCTGGTGGCGGTTCGTGATGAAGCGGATCGCAGCGTAGTGACTCTGAAAGGGGATGGGTTGTTTGCTTCGGCGGCCACCGACGTGCGCGGACGCTATGTCGACGTGATCCAGCGCATTGCCGCCGCCATGAACAACGTCAGTGGCCAGATTCAGGTGATTGGTTACAGCGATAACGTACCGATCCGCAGTGCGCGCTTCGGCTCCAACTTTGAGCTTTCGCTGGCACGCGCGCGGTCGGTGCAGTCCCTGCTGCAACAGCAACTGGCAGATCCATCACGGGTGAAAGCGGAAGGGCGCGGCGAAAGCAATCCGCTGGTGCCAAACAACAGCGCAGAAAATCGCGCACGTAACCGTCGCGTTGAAATCACACTGCTGGTGGCGCCGGATGCGACGCATGCCGAACTCAACGGCCTGGCGAGAGGGAACTGATCCATGCTGAATATTCTGTTTGCTGTGCTGACCAGCCGCCTCGCGTGGGGCTTCGTCGGCATCACCGCGCTCTCATTCATTATCTGGGTCATTGGCCCGGTCTTCTCTATCGTTGATTCGCGGCCGCTTGAACCAGAGCAGAACCGGATGATCAGTATCGCACTGCTCTATCTGGTCTGGGGTCTGGGGCAGGCGATACCACGGCTTTACAATTACTGGCTCAACCGCAAGCTGATGTCGAGTCTGGAAACCGGCAAAAGCGATGCGCCGGAAGCAGATCGTCAGCGTCTGACCAGTGAAGAGCAGGTGCTGGCTGGGCGCTTCTCTGAAGCCACAGAGATGCTGAGAAAGGCGCATTTTCAGCGCCACAGCAGCAAGGGCACGCCGTTCTGGGCGCAGCGCTTTGGCCGCCAGTATCTCTATCAGCTGCCGTGGTACATGATCATCGGCGCACCCGGTGCCGGTAAAACCACCGCGCTGGTCAACTCCGGCCTGCAGTTTCCGCTGGCGGACAAGTTCGGCAAGTCGGCGCTGCGCGGCATCGGCGGCACCCGCAACTGCGACTGGTGGTTCACCAATGATGCAGTCCTTCTCGATACCGCCGGGCGCTACAGCACCCAGGAGAGTCAGCAGGATAGCGATGCCAGCGAATGGCATCATTTCCTCGACCTGCTGCGTAAATATCGCGGACGTCAGCCAATTAACGGTGTCATAGTCACCCTGAGCGTCTCCGATCTGCTGAGCCAGTCGCCCGAGGCACTGCGCAACCAGGCGCTGGCGCTGCGTCAGCGTCTGATGGAGCTGCACGATCGTCTCGGCATCCGTTTCCCGGTCTATGTGCTGGTCACCAAAGCCGACCTGCTTAAAGGCTTCCGCAGCTACTTCGGCTCGCTGGACAAAGTCCAGCGCGAACAAATCTGGGGGTTCACTTTTCCGTGGGCGAAGGCATCTGCCGCCGATTTTGAGCTGAACAGCCAGTTCCAGCAGGAGTATTCACTGCTGCAGCAGCGACTTGATGCCGGACTGGCCGACCGTCTGCTGATGGAGAGTGACGCCCAGGCGCGGGCGGAAAGTTATCTCTTCCCACAGGAGTTTGCGGCGTTACGTCCATTGCTGGCAGACGCACTTGATACGCTGTTTGCCCGCTCCGATTTTGAAACCCAGTTCGCGCCACGTGGCATCTATTTTGCCAGCGGCACCCAGGAAGGACTGCCGTTTGACCGGGTGATGGGCGAGCTGAACCGCGCGCTGAATCTGCCAGGCCAGCAGGCGGGCGAATCAGGCAGATGGGATCAGGTTGATAAAGACGCGCCAATTCCGCAGAACAAAGGCCAGAGCTTCTTCCTGAAAGGAGTGCTGGAAAATGTGATTTTCCAGGAGTCGGGCCTGGCGGGCAGTAATCGCTGGTGGGAACTGCGCAACCGCGCCGGATTGTGGTCGGGGTATCTGGCGCTGCTGGTGCTGCTACTGGTGGCGGGCGGACTGTGGCTTACCAGTTACAGCAAGAACAAAACTTACCTGCAGGAAATGGCTGCTAAAGGGCCACAGGTTGAGCAACTGGGCAATCAGCTTCAGCAGCAGGTCAACGGCGATCTCTTTGCGCTGGTGCCCTATCTCAACACCCTGTTGCACCTGCCAGAAAGCGCCGACTTCTCGCTGGAGTCTCCACCGCTGACGCGCCGCATGGGGCTTTATCGCGGCACCGAGGTCAGCGATGCAACCCGCGCGCTTTACGACAAAGCACTGAAACAGCTGCTGTTGCCGCAGGTGGCACAGAACATCACCCGCTGGCTGCGTAATGACACTGGCAGCGATGCGGACTACAGCTATGAAGCGCTGAAGGCGTATCAGATGCTCTATCAGCCGAAGCACTACGATGGCAAATTCCTGCAAGCCTGGCTGATGCTGAATCTCTCACGTGAGCTGCCGCAGAACGTCACGCAGCAGCAGGTAAAACAGCTGGCGTGGCATCTGCAACAGCTGCTGGAAACGCAGATCCACTCGTCGCCCTACGCGAAGGATGACGCACTGGTAAAGCGCGAGCAGGAAATGATTAATCAGATGCCGCTGTCACAGCGGGTTTATGGACGCCTGAAGCGCCTGCTGCAACGGGATGACAGCCTGCAACCGGTCACGCTGGCGTCGCTGGGCGGGCCTCAGAGCGAGCTGGTGTTTTCCCGCAAAAGCGGTAAATCGGTGAATGACGGGGTGTCCGGTCTCTATACACCGGACGGTTACTGGCAGCATGTCGATAAGCAGATTGCCCCGGTAACGCAGGCACTTTATCAGGACGATCTCTGGGTACTGGGCGGTGCTGCGCCGCAACAGAAAAGTGAGCAGACCGATCTCGCGGTGCGTCAGCTCTATGTGCAGGACTATATCCGCCAGTGGGAGCAGTTTCTGAGTGATATCCAGCTCAACAGCAGCGCCGACCTTTCGCAACGTATCAACACCGCGCGTCTGCTGTCAGGCAATCACTCGCCGCTGCGCCAGCTGGTCATCAATCTCAGCAATCTGCTGACGCTGAACCGGGCGCAACCCGATGAGAAAACCGCGCAGGCAGCAAAACCGTCGGATAACAGCGCCACCCGTACTCTGGAAGCGCTGTTTACGTCACCTGAAGCGAGCGCTGCGCGTGGACAGGCGGCATCGCAGGTCTCTCCGGAACAGGCCGTTGCTGTGCACTTTGCGCCGATCCTTGAGCTGGCACAGCCGCTGCAGCAGGGCAGCAAGGTGCTGGCGGTGGATGACTTCCTGCACCAGATTGACGACCTTTATCGCTACCTCACGGCGGTGCAGGATGCCGCCAACAGCGGAATGCCGCCACCGGCCAGCGATGCGATCAGTCGTCTTCAGGCCAGTGCCGGAAGACTTCCCGGTTCGCTACAGAATATGGTCTCCAGCATGGCGGTCGGCGCCAGCAGTGATGCACAGCGCCGCGACATGGATAACGTCCGTAAACGTATCACGATGGAGGTGGGCAGTTTCTGTCGTCAGGCGATCGCCGGTCGTTATCCGCTGGTGCGCTCCGCGCGCAGTGAAGTGACACCTGACGACCTGGCCCGGATGTTTGCGCCTGGCAGCGGCATGATGGACAGCTTCTTCCGCGACAACCTGGCCAGCAAAGTCGACACCACCAACGCATCGTGGCGCTTTACGCCAGGTATTGACGGCAAAACGCTGCCGGGTGGCGAAGCGCTGCTTCGTCCTTTCCAGCAGGCGCAGTCAATTCGTGATGCGTTCTTTGCCAACGGCGCAACCACGCCAGGCTTCCGCGTCACGCTACGCACCGTAAAAATGGACAATGACATCCTCAACCTGACGCTGGATGTGGATGGTCAGCAATTGCGTTACAGCCACGGGCCGCAGGCCGTGCAGATGGTCAGCTGGCCCGGCCCTGGCGGCACCAGCCAGGTGCGGATGCAGCTGGGCCTGACCAACGGCACCACGTCGACGCTGGTCACCAGCGGCCCCTGGGCGCTCAATCGTTTCTTTGACCGCGCCCGGGTTACTGCTGCAGGCGGCCTGACCCGTGAAGCCACGTTCAGCGTGGAGGGCCATCAGGTCACGCTGTCGTTCACCCCTGGCAGCATTCGTAACCCGTTCCAGCTTCCCGGCTTTAGCTGCCCCTGAAACAGGACCCGACAATGACTCATTACGCTGCACCCTGCTGGTACGGCAAATTGCCCAGCGCAGGTGACTTTGTGAAGCGCCGCTTTCCTGACGTGCTCTATCGCCAATGGTCCAGCTGGTTTCAGGTGGGCCTGCATCACTGGCAGAGCAGCCAGGAGAGTGAGAACGCCCCGTCGCGCCCGTTCCTTAACGCGCCGGTCTGGAATTTTGTGGTGCCGCCGATGTTGGGCAGTCAGCTGATCCAGATGGGCTGCCTGATCGCCGCACGGGACAGCGTAGGGCGTAACTATCCGCTCTGCGCGCTGCGCCACTTCACCCCCGCCGAGTGGTCTCCCGCGCTGCTGGCCCGCTCCGGCGAGTGGTATCAGCAGGTGGGCAATACGCTGCTGCGGGTGGTGCAGGGAGGCGGATCGCCGGAACAACTGGATCAGGCGCTGATCAGCATTCCGCAGCCGCAACCGCCGCAGGAAGCGGGCGAGTCATCAGATATTCTCAACGTCATCGGGCATGGCGACACGCCCTCGACGCTGAACTGGGCGCTGCCGGGCGAGAACTTCGACCCGCAGTTTTACACCAGTTTCTGGTGGACCAATCAAAGCGACGGCTTCCCGCTTTATACCCAGGTCCACAGCGGTAACTTCACCGCTCAGCTCTTTTCATTGCTGTTTGATCCGGCCGGTGGGGCAAAGCCGGGACGAAACGGACTTTATCCCCCGATGTTTGAATCCTGAGGCGACACGCATGACGATGAATACAGAGGCCTTGCTGGCTCCGGTCAGTGAAGAGAATCCCGGCGGCGATAACCTGGAGTACGACGCCGATTTTCAGGCGATGGAGCAGGCCAGTGCCGGCAAAGCGGAACAGCAGTTCGGCGATACCATCATTCCCGCGGAACCCGCCGACTGGAACAAAGTTGAGAAGCTGGCAATAGCCTTACTGGGCCGCAGCAAAGATTTGCGGGTGATGCTGGCGCTGACGCATGCCTGGACGGAGCTGAAAGGGTTGCCGGGCTATGCGCAGGGTCTGAAGCTGATTGAACAGGCGCTGCTGCTTTACTGGGAGCCGCTGTGGCCTCGTCTGGAAGAGTACGGCGAACAGGATCCCTTCTACCGTATCAATGCTCTGGCGTTGCTGGGTGACAAGACCTCCCTGAGCGGCGCGGTGCGTCAGTGCTGGCTGCTGCGCTATCCGTCCGACGGCATCTCGCTGCGCGATGCTGCCGCCCTGTGTGACGGCAGCAAAACCGAAGTGGCGGATTATCCCGGCGGCCTGCCGCGTCTGATCGACGAACTGGCACGCGGCGACCAGCCCGGCATTGAGGCGGTACTGCAGATTCATGAGCGGCTGCAGACCATCTGCGAAACCATCGCCGAACGGCTGGGCGAGGCGGCAGTGCCTGAACTGATACAGATGCGCCGACAGATTGCACTGATCGCCGAACGCTGCCAGGCCACGGACCTCAGCCAGCTGATTCCCACCGCAGCGGCGGAACAGACCGCAGAAGCCGCTGCACCGGCGGCTGTCGCAGCGGCCCCGCGCGCTGCAGCGGACTGGCGCACGGTACAGATCAGTTCCCGCGCCGACGCGCAGCTGATGCTGGAGAAAGTGAAACTGTACTTCACCCAGCATGAGCCGAGTCATCCGGCCCCGCTGATGATTGATCGGGTACAGCGCTTAATCGAGCGCGACTTTCTGGAGATCATCCGCGAACTGGCACCCGATGGCGTTCATCAGCTGGAAACCATTTTCGGACGTCGCGACTAAGCAGGCGTGACCCACTCACACAGCGGGACCTGCGCGCCTGCTGTGACACATTATCCGCGCATCATTGATGGAGAAAACCATGGCAACAAGCAAATCCAGTGGGCAGAAGTTCATTGCCCGCAATCGCGCGCCTCGCGTCCAGATTGAATATGACGTGGAAATTTATGGCGCGGAACGCAAAATCCAGCTGCCGTTTGTGATGGGCGTGCTGGCGGATCTGGTGGGTAAACCGCTGGAGCCGCAGCCGGGCATCGACGAACGGAAATTCCTGGAGATCGACATCGACAACTTCGATGAGCGCATGAAAGCGCTGAAGCCGCGCGCCGCGTTCCAGGTGGACAACACCCTGAATGGCGAAGGCAAGCTGAACATCGATCTCACCTTTGACAGCATGGATGACTTTTCGCCGGATGCGGTGGCTCGTAACGTCGAGCCACTGAGCAAGCTGCTGGAAGCGCGTACCCAGCTGGCGAACCTGCTGACCTATATGGACGGCAAAAACGGTGCGGAAGAGCTGATTGGTAAGGTGCTGCAGGATCCTACGCTGTTGCAGGCCCTGACCCATCTGCCAAAGCAGGATGAGGCCACTGAAGGTAAGGAGCCGCAGGCATGACGCAGACTTCACAACAACCGCAGTCGCAGGGCGCAGCCAGTTTCAGTCAGGATGAGTTCAGTGCGCTGCTGAATAAAGAGTTCCGGCCAAAAAGCGATCAGGCGCGCGCGGCGGTCGAAAGCGCGGTGAAAACTCTGGCGCAGCAGGCGCTGGAAAACACCGTCACCGTTTCCAGCGATGCGTATCGGACCATTCAGGCGCTGATTGCGGAGATCGACGAAAAGCTGTCGCAGCAGGTAAACCAGATTATTCACCACCCGGAGTTTCAGTCGCTGGAAAGCGCCTGGCGCGGCCTGAGCTATCTGGTGAACAACACTGAAACTGACGAGATGCTGAAAATCCGCTTTATGAGCATCTCCAAGCAGGAGCTGGGTCGTACTCTGAAGCGTTACAAGGGTGCCGGCTGGGATCAAAGCCCGCTGTTCAAGAAGATTTATGAGCAGGAGTATGGTCAGTTCGGCGGCGAGCCGTTTGGCTGCCTGGTGGGTGACTACTACTTCGATCATAGCCCGCAGGATGTTGAGCTGCTGGGTGAGATGGCACGTATCGGTTCGGCCGCGCACTGTCCGTTCATTACCGGTACCGCGCCGGAAGTGATGCAGATGGAGTCCTGGCAGGAGCTGGCGAACCCACGCGATCTGACCAAGATCTTCCAGAACACCGAATATGCTGCCTGGCGCAGCCTGCGTGAATCGGAAGATGCACGCTATCTGGGTCTGGTGATGCCGCGTTTCCTGGCGCGTCTGCCTTATGGCATTCGTACCAACCCGGTCGACAGCTTCGACTTCGAAGAGCAGACCGACGGTTCCGATCACGGCAACTACACCTGGAGCAATGCCGCCTACGCCATGGCCGCCAACATCAACCGCTCATTTAAAGAGTATGGCTGGTGTACGGCGATCCGCGGCGTGGAGTCGGGCGGTGCAGTGGAAAACCTGCCGTGCCACACCTTCCCGAGCGATGACGGCGGCGTGGACATGAAGTGCCCGACCGAAATCGCTATCAGCGATCGTCGCGAAGCCGAACTGGCGAAAAACGGCTTTATGCCGCTGGTGCATCGCAAAAACTCTGACTTCGCCGCCTTTATCGGTGCGCAGTCACTGCAGAAGCCGATGGAGTATCACGACGCCGATGCCACCGCCAATGCCCGTCTGGCGGCGCGTCTGCCTTACCTGTTCGCCTGCTGTCGCTTCGCGCATTACCTGAAGTGCATTGTGCGTGACAAGATCGGCTCTTTCCGCGAGCGCGACGAGATGGAACGCTGGCTAAACGACTGGGTGATGAACTACGTCGATGGCGATCCGGCTAACTCCTCGCAGGAGACCAAGTCCCGCAAGCCGCTGGCCGCTGCCGAGGTGAATGTGGAAGAGCAGGAAGATAACCCAGGCTATTACGCTGCGAAGTTCTTCCTGCGTCCGCACTATCAGCTGGAAGGCCTGACCGTTTCGCTGCGTCTGGTTTCTAAGCTGCCGTCACTGAAAAATGACAATGCTTAAACGTTGAGTCGCAAGGTTTTCAGGCGCGAAAGGGGTTTGCGCCTGATGCCTGACAGAAAGTTTGCTGAAATGAGTGTCAGGGAGGATGACAGCATGGTTAAAAAGCTAGTCCTGTATTTATTACATCTCCTGCTGAAATTTATTTCTGGCCTGATTTTATTCAGCTGTACAGGTTATTTCATTTTCTTCTGTGACTGGAATGTCACGATAATGATGAAAATAATTAACGGTATTGTGATTGCTCTTTCAGTCACTGTTTCGTTAGGTTTTTACTGGGCAGGGGCTAAGCTAAGAAGAATTTATTAATTGCTTCTCTGCTTTCTGAATGCCAGGTGAAAACCTCGATTCCGCATTATGAAAAGATGAATATATATTGCCCGGCTTAATGCCTGGTAATTCGGTATCTGAAATATCGTTTATGACGATATTTCAGAAGCAAGGCAAAGGTAAAATATGGACTGTTTTATTCAGCCCCATGCTTTTCTTTTTGCCATATCCTTGCTTTTTTTGAAAGCAATATTCTCAACCAATAAAGAGTGAAAGATAATGGCTATTGATATGTTTATGAAGGTTGACGGTGTTACTGGCGAGTCGAAAGACTCAAACCACACTGGCTGGACCGATATTACCTCTTTCTCATGGGGTGCCTCTCAGCCAGGCAACATGTCTGTTGGCGGCGGCGGCGGTGCCGGTAAGGTTAACTTTAACGACCTGCACGTGAATGCATTAATCGACAAGTCAACTACGGCGCTGTTGAAGAACTGCGCAAGCGGTAAGCATCTCGCTAAAGTTGAACTCTCTATCTGTAAAGCGGGCGGCTCTCAGGTTGAGTATGCACGCATCACCCTGGAAGACGTTCTGGTGACCGCTGTGAATTACAATGGCTCCGACAACGGCGATACACTGGGAATGACTTACTCCTTCCAGGCATCCAAAGTGAAGCAGCAGTACTGGGAGCAGAGCGCTTCCGGCGGCAAAGGCGCAGAGAGCAGCGCAGGCTGGGACATCAAAGGCAACAAAGAAGCGTAATAAACGACGCCTCCGAAAAGGGGGCGTATCTTCATTAAAATTAATGAATTAATGCAGTGGTTATACGTTTAGCTCATTAAATTGCAAAAGGAGGTTGTTTATGGCTGAAAAAATTCAATTGAGCCGGGATTTTGTGTTGTTCAGCGTCCGGGAAGACTGACTGAGCAGGCAATGTGGCTTTATGGCACGCGCAATATGTCTGCCGCGAACTATTTTTTGCAATTAAATGCTGATGTTGCATGGGCTAAACCAGGCCAGATTTTAACCGTTGCTGACCCTGACGGTAACAATCATCCTGCAGCCATGCGCACTCTGGAAGAGACTAAATCCAGAACCAATAATAGTGTCACTCATCTGACGGTTGATGAGGCTGATTTCTTTAACCGCCATTATGTCTCTATTGCTGCAATTACCAACTTTATGGATAAAGCCTCAGGTATCATAGGTGACGCAGGCGAGAAGTGTTTTAATGAAATTGGCAATAAACTTACCGCCATTGAAAATGCCTATCGTAATCAATATCTGACATCTGGAACATTGTTCGGTCAGCAGTTTTTTGTTGAGCGGAAGCGGTTGTTTGGTGAGCTTGAAGTGTTACTGAATCGTTTATCCCGATTTGTGCTGAATTTGCGCCCCTACGAGAAGATAAAACATGCATTAAACCTTTCCAGTTCCTCTATCATCCATGATTGGCAAACGGCAGGCACAACAGCAATACGTGGTTATTCGACCTATGTAGATAGTGCAGCCAAAGCAGCAAAATTCATGAAAATGGGTGGGTGGGTTTCGATAGGATTTAGTGCTGTAAATACGACTAATGAGGTTTATCACAGTTGTACCAAAGAAAGAGAAAATGAATGCTCTAAAGTGGCGGTGAAAGAGTATTCTAAGTTTGCAGCAAGCACGACTGCAGCTATCTTAGCTGGTGCGGCGTCTGCAACACTTGCAACATCTGCCTGTGTGGCACTGGGTGTTGCAACCGGAGGCATTGGTGCATTAGCTTGTGGAATAGTTGGTTCCACAGTGGGTGGTTATGGCTCTGCTAAGCTGGGTAAAAAAGGGGCGGGTATTTTGATGGATAAGATTTTATGATTTGGTATGATTTTTTTATGTATGGCTGCTTAATTTTATCTGTTTTAGTTATTTCGCTGCATGTTTATACTGCGTGGTTCTTTAGAGTTAATCAAAAAGCTTATCAGGATTTTATCAATCTTTATCAAAGTACAGGGTTGCAACTAGACTTGACCACTAAAGTTGCAAACCATTTGGGATTCTATGCTAATTATCAGAAAGTAGCATTTTTCATGAATCTCAGAAAGGGGCGGAAAATGCGTTTTTCTAAGTCTGAAAATGTCAGTATTCAGGCCTATGAATTTGTGCAGCAACAACCCAGAGAGAAAATGGTGTGGATGGAAAAAACGCTCCACCTTTACCAGTTTACATTTTTCCTGACCGTTGGCTGGGCTGTTTTTATGGCAGTTTTCGTTTATGTATTTAACTGAGGTTAGGGATAAGACTGCAGCAATGCCCGAGGGCGTGTGACACTCTGACGGCAATATCTGCTCTGATACCTGTCACTTCCTGGGTGGTGCAGAAAATGGTAGTTTTGTTCCTGATGTTGCCTCCCTGTGGATACTGAAATGAAAAAGTTACTGATTTTACTGGCTCTGACGTCATCTCCTGCGGCGCTGGCGATAACGCCTCCTGCTCCTGACTCGTTTAAACAACCGCAGATTTTCAGCAACTGGCTTCTCAACCGTTGCGCAGGTAAAGCTACCACTGACAAGGCTTTCACTGATGATGCCTTTAAAAGCGCTTCAGCCTGGTTAGAGATAAGCCATCTTCCCGTTGAAGCATTCAGCGAGGGCGATAAGTTAATCAATGACTATCTCAAGATGAACCTTACAGGCTCGGTTTCAGGAAACTTCAATATGATGAAATGCACGCTACTTGCGCAAAGCCAGGATGCTGAATCTCTCTATAATAAATATAAAAATTAATTTCTTTTTTGTGGAAAGCTCCAGGGATACAGTAACGCTAAATATCATAAATGAATTTTCATAGAAGATGTTTTTAGTTAAATGTAATCGCGTATTACAGCTGAAGCTCAGCATGATAGTGACTCGTAAATGGAATCAACATATGATAAAGAAAATAATCCATATTATTATCATGGTGCTTATTGGTTTGCCTTCATTGTCTTTAGCAAAATCAGTTTCACAGTTTGAAGGAAAAATATTCAAGGCGGATATCACCTATAGTTGTGAGGAAGGTAATCTCACTTGTGATAACGTTTCGCTCAAGTCAATAAGAGTAAAAGATAATTCTTATATTGTCCTTAAAGGCGAGACCATCAATACAAATTGCCCTGATGTCTGCGACTTCAGGGGATATCGCTTTACGAATGGAAAGTACGACTATTCTTTTTATCCCAGTCAGAAGGGCGATAACCTCTGGGATTATATCGTGACATTCAAGGGGAATGTTATTGCTCAGGATGTTGGCGTGATGAAATAAATCGCTTATAAAGTGCTGCACAATGAGTCTGCCCATTTGCTCAGGCATGGGTAAGTTATTACAGGTAAATATTTTAATGAGAACTTGTTTTTCTATATTGCTGTCTATCACAGTTATGTATGTTTCGCCCGTCCACGCAATGAGTGATTGTTCAAAAGGGAATAACGACCAGGAAGTTTACAATTGCGCCCGGAAAAACAGAAGCCAGACTGAGATTGATTTAAATAAAGAATATAAACTGGCTAAAGCCAGAGTTGAAACTCTTTTTGAAGGTGATAATAAAGCGCTTAGTCAATATATGAGTACATTAACTGACGCTCAACGAGCGTGGCTACAGTACCGGGATAATGACTGTAAACTGGCTTCTTATCTTGCAGATAAAGGAAGTCATTTAAGTAACGCTAATTTTAATATGTGCACTTCTGAGCTTAACGAGCAAAGAATCATAAAGCTTAAGTTGATTCCCTATCATTGATCGTTAAGAGTGCTGAGATAATTATGAAAAGAATAAGTAAACTGGTTTTGATCGGTGTGTCCCTTTCCGTAAGTGCTTCAGCGATCGCTGATGAGACCTGTGCAAAACAGCCTTCAGACGGCACGCTGTTTCAGTGTACTGTTCAGCAGAAGACGCTGGCGGAAGATGACCTGAACAAAGCGTACCAGACGGCTAAAAAGCGGATTGTACAGATGTACGGCACACAGAAAAAACTGGCTGATGACTATGTCGCAACGCTGGTAGATACCCAGCGCAACTGGCTGAAGTATCGTGATGGACAGTGCAGGCTGGAGGCCTTTGCGGCTGAAGAAGGCAGCAATGCGAGTGCGGTGGCGACTAATCTCTGTGTTATCCGCATCGATAAAGAGCGTATTGCTCTTCTGAAACAACTGCCTTACTGATGATTTTCCTTGCTCAGGCTTTACAAGTCGGGCACGACATTCTCTTTAACTATCGCGCATGGCGTTACGCTTTAATCCCGTTTTTTCAATGCCTGTAAATGATTCTGAATAAATGCTATTTAAGCAAGAGAGTCTCTGGTGCTCATAATAAGATTATCTTTGAATTTATTTTAATTATTACCCTGTTCGTTAGTTAAAAATAAACCTTTAACGCAATGTTATCGGCTTAACTAAATATGATGGCTTTTCTGTTTATAAGTCTTAATTAACCGCCAGCTATTTAAGAAAACCAATTCTAAAATCTCCCGCTCCCTATACCCCGCGCCTTTCCCTGAGAGGTGCGCGGTATAGATGCCGAACCGCTAACCGCAGGAATCCGTTATGCGCTTTACGATAATAACGACTAAACCGGGCCAACAGCCGCCTCAGACTCATTGTGATTTCTTCCCGCCCGGCGGCACCATTGGTCGCGGCGTGGATAACAATCTGGTGCTGCCAGATGATGACCGGACGCTCTCCCGCCTGCAGGCGATTGTGCACATCACCGCGAACGGCGAATGTCGCCTGACCAACCGTGGCAATGTGACACGTGTGCTGCTCAACGATATTCCGCTGGAGCGCGGTCGGCAGGTTGAACTGCAGGATGGAGACATTCTCGGCATTGATGATTATCAGCTGCTGGTCAGCGACCTCAACGGTGATCATCAGCCGCAGATGGAAAGGGCCGCTCCTCGTCCTGAACCCGTGCAGCCCGCTGCACCTGTTCGCGAACCTGCAGCCGAAAAAGCCAGCACCACCGCTGCCATTCCCAGCGAAATCTGGGACAGCCTGGCGAAAGAGTTTTCGATTTCAGACGATCTCTCTAAACGCAAAGCGGTGCCGGAGATGCCGGATGCCCATCCGCTCACCACACCTGCTGCTGCTGACCGGAATCCGGAAGATCCGCTGGCGCAACTGATCAACGATGCGCCGCTGGATTATGGTCAGCAGCCTAAAAGCAGCAGCCTGTTTGATGACGGCGATGCGCTCTTCGCACAGCAGAGCATTTTTGACGATCGGACGCCGAGCACGCTGTCGGCTCAGCAGCATAACGCGCCAAAGCAGGCTGAAGCGCCCGCCGCTGAACTGGATCCGCTTAGTCTGTTTGACGGCGAGAGCCAGACTGATGTGCGCAACCATGACGATCCATTAGGACTGATGATGGGCAATGCGGTGCCGCTGGCACAGCCTGAGCTGCCGACAGCGAAACCGTCCACGTCGCCGGTATCGCCTCAGCAAGAGGCAAAACCTGAGCCGGTTACTGCACGCGCACCTGAGCAGGTCTCCGTCAGCCTGAACGAAATGGAAAACTCACCGCTGTTCAGCGGTATCGACTTACCGGTTGATGACCAGCCTCAGAGCCAGGTGCACAGCGAAGCCCCACGCCAGGCGGATGACGCGGAGTCCAGCCAGCCAGACGCGGTGAATCCGCAGAACGACTACGGTGGGATCACGCTGCCCACGCCGCAGGCAGTACAGCGCACGCCATCGCCAACGCCAAAAGGGCGACTGCGCATCGATCCGGTTGCTTCCGGTCATCATCATGCCGCTGCAGTTCCTCCCTCAACACCGAGCCAGAGCAGCGGCGACGCCCTCAAGGGCGAACTGCTGGATGCGCTGCTGGAAGGCATGGGCCTGCGTGACCTGCAGCCGACGCCACAGTTTGATCGCGAACAGATGCTGCAGTTTGGTCAGATGCTCAGCATGTTCTCACAGGGCACGGTGGCACTGCTGTCGTCGCGTTCGATCCTCAAGCGCGGCGTCAAAGCCGACATGACGGTGATCCTTGATGATGCCAACAACCCTTTCAAGCTGCTGCCGTCGGGTAAAACCGTATTAATGCAGATGTTCGGCAGCCGGATGCCGGGCTTTATGCCGCCGCGTCAGGCGGTGCGTGATGCGCTGATCGATCTGCAGGCGCACCAGCTGGGCATGATCGCCGGTATCCGCGCCATTATCGCCTCAATGCTGCAATCCTTTAACCCGGAGCAGCTGGAAGAAGAGGCGCGTCAGGCAGGTTCAGTGTCACGTATTGGTCTGCCGGGCAGCCGCAAAGCAGCACTGTGGGAGCATTTTGTTGAGCGCTACGGCGAGACAGCGGGCGAGATCGAAGACGACTTTCATACCCTGTTTGGCGAAGCGTTTCTGCACGCCTATGACCTGGAAGTCAATCAGTACAAAGACTCACAAACCCACACGGATGACGCATGAATATCACTATTGCCTCGACGTCCAATCAGGGCGATCGCGCCAGTAATCAGGATCAGATCGGTGATGTCATCGGTACGCGTTCAGCCTGCTTTGTCGTCTGCGACGGTGTGGCCGGGTTTCCCGGTGGTGACAGGGCGGCCGCCATCGCTCGCAGCAGCCTGCTGCAGGCCTTTGATGGCGATGCGCACCTCAATGCGCAGTCGATTCGCAACTACGTTAATCACGCGAACCACGCCATCCGGCAGCAGCAGAAAGCCAGCAGCGAACACAGCCGGATGGGGACCACGCTGGTCAGCCTGTTCATTGACCGCGACTACCATCTTGCCTGCTGGGCCCATGCAGGCGATAGCCGCCTCTATCTGTTTCGTCGCGGCTATCTCTATCTTGTCACCACCGACCACAGCCTGGTGCAGCAGATGAAAGATGCCGGACATCGCACCGAAGGCATCAACAGCAACCTGCTCTATTTTGCGCTGGGGATGGGTGATGAGCAGCGTGACGCCAGCTACAGCGACGTGGTCGAAATCGAAGATGGCGATGCCTTTTTACTCTGCACCGATGGTTTCTGGCATGGCGTTTCGCTGGAGCAGATGCAGCAGTCACTGCACATGGTGAACACACCGGAAGAGTGGCTGACGCTGATGCAGCAAATCATCAAAAACGATCAGTCGGATCAGGGGCAGCAGGATAATTTCAGCGCGCTGGCCGTCTGGATTGGATCGCCCCAGGACACCACCTTGCTGCACTCGCTCTCTGAAGCGGCGCAGTTCTTCCCTCTGCGAGATTGAGAACGCCAACATGAAATATGGATTACTGGGTCTGGCTGCGCTGGTGCTCAGCACGCAGGCTTATGCTGAAAACTATCGCATCGTACAGTCCCCGGCACAGAAACTGGATGTCTGGATTGATGACGTCAAAAACAATCAGCTGTCGAGCTGGTGTAACAGCACCATTAACCTGCGCATCGTCACGATGGGTGAGAAAAACCCGACTGTTTTAAAAGAGTTCTTGCCACGGGTAGCCGGATTGATGGCCACGCAGTGTAAACCGCTGCAGCAACTGCACTGGCAGCTGACCGATCCAGAGGGCAGTGAGATCGCCACCGGCAGTGCCGCCCGTGCGCAGCAGTGGAAAACCGTGGTGACGCCAGCGGCACCGCAGCAGCAACAGCAACAGCCAACCACGGCGGCCGTGCCTGTTGACGCTCTGCGCAATGCCGCCCAGGCGGATACCTCGCCGTGGCTGCAATTCAGTCTGCTGGATGGCTGCCATTTCCGCACCTGGTGGCAGCATCCGGCACAGGGTAGCGCGCTGTTTGTTCCCGCAAAACAGGGGCTGGTCTGCGGTTCTGACGGCTGGCTCAGCGGGCAAAGCCGCCTGACTCAGCAAGGTAACGGTGCATCTGCGGCAATCGGCGTGACCTTCCTGCAGGGTTTCCCGGTGACGGGCCTGAGCAATCAGTCATCCACGGCCGAACTCCACATCACCACGGTCAATAGCGAGCGTATGGTGCTGAGCAACGAAAAATCCCCTGACAGCTGGCTGGTTCTTCCGTTCAGTAACCGTTTTAA
This sequence comes from Pantoea sp. ANP04, assembly GCF_041982285.1. Classification (NCBI taxonomy): domain Bacteria; kingdom Pseudomonadati; phylum Pseudomonadota; class Gammaproteobacteria; order Enterobacterales; family Erwiniaceae; genus Pantoea; species Pantoea sp. ANP04. The sequence goes on from NZ_JAUTYS010000011.1 coordinate 185,358, forward strand.
CGGCTGGCAGGCGGTGCGTCAGGTGGTGGTGCAGATGCCCGCCAGCGAAGCGGCTGATGAGAGTGCGGTTCAGGCGCGTCTGCAGGAAGTTCGCAAAGTCTGGTCACCGTGGGTCAGTGGGGATGGCACGCTCAGCGTGCAGCTGGTGGAAAAACTCCATCCTGAACTGAAAAATCCCGCCGCTGCGGTCTATCGCACCCTTAACTGACGCAAAAGGAGTTTGCATGGAATCCTTACAACACCTTCTGGCTAACGCCACGCTCGGCGAAACACTGGCTGACGTCACCCGCCAGATTCAGGCGAATCCGGCAAATGCCGATCTGCGGGCTGCCTTTGTGCAATTGCTTTGCCTGTCAGGTAACTGGTCGCGCGCGCAGACGCAGCTGCAATCCTGGCTGGCGTTAAGTCCGCAGGCGCAACCAACCGTCAATCTGTTGCAGCAGGCAATCGCCGGTGAACTGCAGCGTGACGCGGTACTGCGCGGTGAGGCCGATCCGGTACTGCCGGGCAGCGCCTGGCACTGGTGCGACACACTGCTGGCCGCCTTACAGGCCGACACCGCGGGCGATGTCGCGCGCGGCACTGCACTGCGGGCTGAGGCACTCGACCTCGCCGACGCCAATCCCGGCACCGCCACCCAACAGGATCAGCCAACCGCATTCAGCTGGCTGATGGATGGCGACAGCCGTTTCGGTCCGGTGTGTGAAGTGATCAATCAGGGGCGTTACTACTGGATCCCGTTTGCCGCCATTCGTGAGATGCAGTTCCAGGCGCCTGCCAGCGTCACCGATCTGGTGTGGCGTCACACACGCGTGCAGCTGGTGGATGGCAGCGAGCAGGTGTGTCAGATTCCGGCGCGCTATCCGCTGCTGGCGGGTGCAGAGGAGCGTTTTCTGCGTGCCAGCGTCACCGAATGGCAGACACTGGGCGATGACACGGATCAGTTCATCGGCCAGGGACAAAAAATGTGGCTCAGCGACAGCGCGGAATTCTCGCTGCTGAGCCTGCAGCAGGTCACGTTCGACAATACAGAGTCTGCCGATGAGTCATGATTCAGGCGCGCACAATGATGGCTATGCCCAGCTGCACGGCGGCTTTCGCGCGCGCAAAAAGCGCGATGCGTTGACCGCCCGCGACAAGCTGCAATCCTCATTGCTGGATCGCCTGACCGACAACGCGCCGGACAAGCAGCAGGAGGCGGAGAACAGCATGCTGATCAGCCACAGCACGCTGCGTCGCCACGTCCTGCGCGATCTGCAGTGGCTGTTCAACACCATTAATAACGAAGCGCAGCAGGATCTCAGTGGTTTCGATCAGGTGCAGCGCTCGGTCTGGAATTTCGGCGTTGCGCCGCTGGCCGGGCAGAACGTCTCCGATATTGAATGGCAGGATATGCAGCGCAAAATGACCAACGCCATTCTGCACTTCGAGCCGCGTATTCTGCCGCAGGGGCTGCAGGTGCGCTGCGTCAGCGATCTCGGCTCGCTCAGCCTGCACAACGTGCTGTCGATTGAGATCAAAGGGCGGCTCTGGTGTGTGCCTTATCCACTGGCGTTTCTGTTCCGCACTCAGGTTGATCTGGAGAGCGGCCATTTCGAACTTCAGGATGCAGGATAACCATGGACAGCAATCTGCTCGACTACTACAACCGTGAACTGGCCTACCTGCGCGAGATGGGGGCAGAGTTTGCGACGCGCTACCCGAAAGTGGCGGGACGTCTTGGCATGCATGGCATTGACGTGGCGGATCCCTATGTGGAACGGCTTATGGAGGGGTTTGCCTTCCTGACGTCGCGCGTGCAGCTGAAGATGGATGCGGAGTTTCCGCGCTTCTCACAGCGTCTGCTGGAGATGATTGCGCCATCTTATCTCTCGCCAACGCCCTCCATGGCGATTGCGCAGCTGACGCCGGACAGCCGCAAAGGTGATATCACTCAGGGTTTCCGGGTGCCGCGCGGCACCATGATGGAGAGCCAGAACCTGAAAAAAACCGGGGTGACCTGCAGCTACTCCACCGCACACGATGTGGTGCTGCATCCGCTGCGCATCACTGAAGCCAGCCTCGGCGGCGTGCCAGGTGATCTGCCTTCTGGCGAGCTGAAACTCACGGGCCTGGGCGCGGCAAGTGCGCTGCGCATCCGTATCACCTGTGAAGGGATCTCCTCGCTGAGTCAGCTCAACGTCGAGGACCTGATGCTGTTCCTCAGCGGCCCGGATATTCAGGCGCTGAAGCTGCTTGAGCTGCTGATGCAGCATCGGGTAGGTATCGTGCTGCAGTCGGTAGAGAAACGGCCACAGCGTCAGGTGCTGACAGATGACGCCCTGCAGCAGGAGGGTTTTGCGCCAGAGCAGGCGCTGCTGCCCGACGACCTGCGCAACTTCGACGGCTATCGTCTGTTGCAGGAATATTTCGCTTTTCCGGCACGCTTTCAGTTTATCAGCCTCAGTCAGCTCGGCCCGTTTTTGCGCCGCTGCGACAACGCCACAGCGTTCGACATCATCATCCTGCTCGACAAAGCGGACAGCGCGCTGGAAAGCGTGGTCGATCACAGCCATCTGGCGCTGCACTGCACGCCGGTCATTAACCTCTTCCCGAAAACCGCCGAGCGTCTGAAGGTCAGCGACAGTCAGCATGAATATCATCTGGTAGTGGATAACATCCGGCCGCTGGATTATGAGGTGCATTCCGTGCAGCGGCTGTTCGCCACCGTAGAGGGCAAGCGGGAAGAGCTGGTATTCCGCCCGTTCTGGAGCACCTTCAGCGGCGATCAGGGTGACTATGGCGCCTACTTCTCGCTGCGCCGCGAACAGCGCACCCTGTCAGAGCAGGCACAACGTTATGGCACGCGCACCGGCTACATCGGTTCAGAAGTGTTTCTGTCGCTGGTGGATGAGCATCATGCGCCGTGGCGCGACGACGTGCGCTATCTCTCTGCCGAGGTGATGTGTACCAGCCGCGATCTGCCGCTGATGCTGCAGCAGGATCAGGGCAATTTCGTGATGCCGGATTCCATTCCGGTGTCGGAGCTGAAGCTGTGCAAAGGACCGACGCCACCACGTCCGGCGCTGGCAGAAGGCCTTTCAGCGTGGCGGCTGATCAGCCATCTGCAGATGAACTATCTCAGTCTGATGGACAGCAGCGACGGGGAAGGTGCGGCGGCGCTGCGCCAGTTGCTGAGTCTCTACGCTAATCTCGCGGAAGCGCCGGTTGCCCGCCAGATTGACGGCATCCGCCACTGTACGCTCAGCGCGGTAAACCGCCGTGTGCCTGAGCCAGGGCCGGTGGTGTTTGCGCGCGGTGTCAGCATCACGCTGGAAGTGGATGAGCAGGCGTTTTCGGGTGCCAGCCCCTGGCTGTTTGGCAGCGTACTGGAGCGGGTTTGTGGCCGGCTGGTGGCACTTAACAGCTTCACAGAGTTCACCCTGAACAGCCAGCAGCGCGGGGAAGTGGGCTACTGGCCGCCGCGCATGGGCAGGAAAGCGCTGATATGAGTGGCGAAAAAGTCATTACGCTGCCGCGTCTGACCCGACTGCCGGATGATTTCTGGCAGAAAGTCATGGCCGCGCCGTGGCGCTACGATCTGTTTCAGCTGCTGCGACGGCTGGACGCGCAGGGCGGTCAGCGTTATCCGCTGGGCCGTGCGCCGCTGCCGAAGTTCGAATCGGTACGCATCGGTCAGACGCCGTCACTGGCGTTTGCACCGGCCACCGTCGCCAGCGTCACGCCACGTGACGAGGCGGGAAGGCATGAGCTGTCGATCTTCAGCTTTGGCCTGTTTGGCCCTAATGGCCCACTGCCGACCCATCTGACCGAATATGTGCACGAACGCATCGTGCATCATCAGGATCACAGCCTGTCCGCGTTTGCTGACCTGTTTCACCACCGCGCCACGCTGCTGTTCTATCGCGCCTGGGCCGATGCGCAGCCGACCGTGTCGCTGGATCGTCCCGACGACAGTCGCTTCCTGAACTATCTCGCCTGTCTGGCCGGCATCGGTTTACCGGCCCAGCAGCAGGCCAGCTCGCTGAGTCTCCATGCCCGGCTGATGCTGGTAGGCCATCTCAGCCGTCACGGTCATGATGCCGAAGGGCTGGTGCGCATCCTGCGCCACTACTTTGGCGTACCGGTCCGGCTGACGCAGAACCTGCCGCACTGGCTGACGCTGGACAGCCGCGATCAGGCCCGGCTGGGCGCGGGACGCCACATGCCCCGGCTGGGCGCCTCCGCGTTTCTCGGTGTGGCAGTACGCGATGTGCAGCACCGTTTTCGCCTGCACCTTGGCCCGCTCAGCGCCGCGCAGTATGCCCATTTTCTGCCGGATGCGCCCGGCGCGCAGGAAGTGCGCGACTGGGTGCGTCACTACCTTGGCATCGAAATGCAATGGGATCTCAGTCTGATCCTGGCCGCTGACGAGGTGCAGGGTGTGGCGCTGGGCGGCACTGCCCGACTCGGCTACACCAGCTGGCTGGGGCAGATGCCGCAGCCGCACGATCGCGAAGATTTCATGTTTGAGGTTGAGGCTGCTTCACGCTAGCCCAGCCGCTTTCCCTGTTACACAGCCTGCGTCTTTCATTGAAGAGAGCCCCCTATGTCAGAAATCAGCCGTGCCGTGCTATTCGGCAAACTGGATACGCTGTTATTTACCTCGCTGGAAAGCGCCACCGCCTTTTGCAAACTGCGCGGCAATCCCTACGTCGAACTGGTGCACTGGCTGCATCAACTGATGCAGCAGCAGGATGGCGACTTACAGCAGGTCATCACACATTTTTCACTGGATGAAAAGGCCCTGACTCAGGACATCGTTGCCGCGCTGGATCGCCTGCCGCGCGGTGCCAGTGCGGTCTCCGACCTCTCCGAGCATATCGACAGCGCCGTGGAGCGGGCGTGGGTCTACGCCTCGCTGAAATATGGCGCGACCCGCATTCGCGGCGGCCATCTGCTGATCGGCATGCTGAAAACCTTCAACCTGGCTAGCGTACTGAAAGGCATCTCCGGCCAGTTCAGCCGGGTTAATGCCGATGCGCTGCTGGCGGATTTCGACACGCTGCTCAGCAACAGCAAAGAAGCGCAGCAGGCGATGAGCGCACCGGCAGATACTGCTGGCACAGCGCCTGCGGCCGGTGGCAGTTCGCTGGAGCAGTATGGACAGGACCTGACCGCGCGCGCCCGTGAAGGCCGCATCGATCCGGTAACCGGGCGTGACGATGAGATCCGCCAGATGGTCGATATCCTGATGCGTCGTCGTCAGAACAACCCGTTGTTGACCGGTGAAGCGGGCGTCGGCAAAACCGCGGTGGTCGAAGGCCTCGCGCTGCGTATTGCCGCGGGGGATGTGCCTGCGCCGTTGCGCGATGTGCAGCTCTGGCTGCTGGATATTGGCCTGCTGCAGGCGGGTGCCGGGATGAAAGGGGAGTTCGAAGCGCGACTGCAGGCGCTGATCAATGAGGTGCAGTCCAGCCCGACGCCGATCGTGCTGTTTGTCGATGAGATCCACACTCTGGTTGGCGCGGGTGGTCAGCAGGGCACCGGCGATGCCGCCAACCTGCTGAAACCGGCGCTGGCGCGCGGCCAGCTTCGCACCATCGGCGCGACCACCTGGGCCGAATACAAAAAGTATATTGAGAAAGATCCGGCGCTGACCCGCCGCTTCCAGACCGTGCAGGTGCAGGAGCCGGATGAAGCCAAAGCGATTCTGATGCTGCGCAGCACCGTCAGCGCGCTGGAGAAACACCATCGCGTGCTGTTGCTGGATGATGCAGTCACTGCGGCAGTGAAACTATCCCATCGCTACATTCCGGCGCGTCAGCTGCCCGATAAAGCGGTGGCGCTGCTGGATACTGCCTGCGCGCGCGTGGCGGTCAGTCAGGGCGCACAGCCTGCGGCGCTGGAAGATTGCCTGCACCGTCTGGCCGCGCTGGAGATTGAAGCGGAAATCATCGAACGTGAAATCCGCGTCGGTCTTGGCGATGTGACGCGTCAGCAGGCGATTGCCGCAGAGCGCACTGCGCTGGAAGCTGAACGCGATGCGCTGCAACAGCGCTGGCTGCAGGAGCGCGAACTGGTCGAGACGCTGATCACGCTGCGCGCCCGCTGTGTGACTGAAGAAGATCCGGCGCTGCGTGAACAGCGCGATGCAACGCAGCAGCAACTCACGGCGCTGCAGGGCGACTCGCCGCTGCTGTTTGCCGCTGTCGATGCAGGCGTGGTGGCTGCCGTGGTCTCGGACTGGACCGGTATTCCACTGGGCCGGATGGTGAAGAATGAGATCGACGCCGTCCTGAATCTGGCTGACACCCTGAACCAGCGCGTCATCGGCCAGCGTCACGGTCTGGAGCTGATCGCCAAACGGGTTCGCACTACGCGCGCCCGCCTGGATAACCCCAACAAGCCCGCAGGCGTCTTTATGCTGTGCGGCCCGTCCGGTGTCGGTAAAACCGAGACCGCGCTGGCGCTGGCCGAGTCGCTGTATGGCGGCGAGCAGAACATTATCACCATCAACATGAGTGAGTTTCAGGAGGCGCACACCGTTTCGACGCTGAAAGGTGCTCCGCCGGGCTACGTCGGCTACGGCGAAGGCGGCGTGCTGACCGAAGCCGTTCGCCGTCGTCCCTACAGCGTGGTGCTGCTGGATGAGATTGAGAAAGCCCATCCGGATGTGCATGAGCTGTTCTTCCAGGTGTTTGATAAGGGCTGGATGGAGGATGGCGAAGGTCGCCACATCGATTTCCGCAACACCATCATCATTCTGACCTCGAACGTCGGCACGCAGTTGATCAGCGCGATGTGTGCTGATCCTGAACTGATGCCCGATCCGGATGCCCTGAGCACCGCGCTGCGTAAGCCGCTGCTGGAGGTGTTCCCGCCTGCGCTGCTGGGCCGTCTGCTGGTGGTGCCGTATTACCCGCTCAGCGATGAAATGCTGGCGGAGATTGTGCGGCTGCAGCTGGCGCGCATTGTGCGTCGTCTGGCCGACAACCATGGGATTGAGGCGCAGATCGACGAGTCGGTGGTGAGCCAGATCGTCCAGCGCTGTACCGAGGTGGAGTCGGGCGGTCGCATGGTGGATGCCATCCTCACTAACACGCTGTTGCCGCAGATGAGCCAGATATTGCTGAGTGCGCACGCCCGCGATGAACGCTATCGCCGCGTCGAAGTGCGTTGTGAGCAGGGCGAATTTGTCTGCCAGTTCGCTGTTTAAAGCTTAGTTATCAGAGAGTTTTCGAATATGTCGGAACATGATCAACCCCTGAATGTCCCCAACGCGCTGCCGCTGGGTTACCGCTTTAATGAGTTTGAAATCAAAGAGGTTATCGGCGGTGGTGGCTTTGGTATCGTCTATCGCGCCTGGGATCACCAGCTGGAACGTGATATCGCCATCAAAGAGTTTATGCCCGCGTCACTGGCGGTGCGCAGCGATGACCTTAATCTGGTGCTGCGCAGCGAACGTTTCAGCAAAACTTTTCACGCCGGACTGAACAGCTTTATTCAGGAGGCGCGTCTGCTGGCGCGCTTTAACCATCCGAACCTGCTGCACGTGCTGCGTTTCTGGGTGCAGAACGACACTGCCTACATGGGCACGGTGTTCTACAGCGGCACCACGCTCTCAAACTTCCGCGAACGCAATCCGCAGTCGGTAGATGAAACCTGGATCCGTCGCATGCTGCCGCCGCTGCTGGGCGCGATTAAAACCATCCATGAAGCGGGTTACCTGCATCGTGATATCTCGCTGGATAACATCCAGATTCAGAGCAGCGGCGAGCCGATCCTGCTGGACTTCGGGTCGGCGCGCAAAACCATCGGCAACCTGTCGGATGAGAGCGAGACCATGCTGCGTCCCGGCTATGCGCCGATTGAGCAATACAGCGACAACGACGAGAGCGAGCAGGGCGCGTGGACCGATATCTACGCGCTGGGCGCGGTGCTGCATACGCTGATTACCGGTGCACCGCCACCGGTCAGCGTGGTGCGGAGCATCGAAGATAATTATCAGCCGCTGGTGCAGCGTCGTCTGGCGGGGTTCTCCACAGCGCTGCTCAGTGCCGTGGATCGCGCTCTGGCGCTGAAGCCGGAAGATCGCCCGCAGAGCATTGATGATTTTGCTGTGCTGATGGCGCTGCCGGAACGTGAACCGGAACCGCTGCTCAGCGCAAAAATGAGCGGGCCAGGTACGATGCTGGTGCCGATCGCAGAAGAAGAGGAGGAGGTCAAACCCGCCTCGCCGCTGAAAACGCTGCTGGGACACCGGTTTGCTCTGCCAGGCCTGGTGGCTGCGGGTGTGCTGGTCGGCCTGTGCGCCGGTCTGCTGATGTCACGTGGTAATGAGTCATCGCCGGCTGAGGTCGCGCAAAACAGCGCGCCTGCCGTCACCGTCGCACCGGTCAACCAGCCGGTGGCTGCGCCACCGACCCAGTCTGAGACTCCGCCGGACACCGTTGTCAGCGCACCGGCGCAGACCTCTGAGCCGGTGCAGACCGCCGCACGTGAACCCGATCCACAACCCGCACCGCCACCCGCGCCTGTCGCCCAGGTTTATATCCGGTTGCAGCAGGGTGAACGCGTTCAGGTAAACGGTCAGCCGCAGGCGCTGGTGCCGGCGGTGAATGGCTTTGCGACGCTGCAGCTGGCACCGGGCAACTATACCTTTGCCATTAGCGGCCAGAGTGGCACCCGCCAGCAGACGCTGAACATCAGCGAAGAAGGCGTCTGGTTGCTCGATCCACACAGTTAATAGTCAGGGATTACTTATGTTCTCACGCATTACTGCACAGCTGCCGGCGGACGGCCTGCTGTTCCATACGCTCACGGGCACCGAGACGCTGTCCCGTCCGTTTGTGCTCACCGCCGAACTGCTGGCCACCGACGCGCGCATCGACCGTCACGCCCTGCTGGGCAAGCCGGTGACCTTTACGCTGCCGACCGACGGCCTGATGAACGCGCTGAGCCCGCGTTACCTCAACGGCAAAATCACCCGCGTGGCGGTGCGCAGCCAGGAGCTGAGCGGCACCCGCTATGCGGTCTACCAGCTGACGGTGGAGCCGGACCTGTGGCCGATGCGGCGCGACCGCAACCTGCGCATCTTCCAGAGCCA
>NZ_JAUTYS010000012.1:0-159096 GCF_041982285.1 Pantoea sp. ANP04
TTGCGGGCTATGTGCAGGCAGCGATGAATGACTGTCCACGACGCTCTCTATGAAAAGAACGCGGCTTAACGGTCAGCTTCGACTTTTTACCAGAAACCCCGCTCCGGCGGGGTTTTTGCTTTTGCGGGCTATGTGCAGGCAGCGATGAATGACTGTCCACGACGCTCTCTATGAAAAGAACGCGGCTTAACGGTCAGCGTCGACGTTTTACCAGAAACCCCGCTCCGGCGGGGTTTTTGCTTTTGCGGGCTATGTGCAGGCAGCGATGAATGACTGCCCACGATGCGCTCCATGAAAAGAACGCGGCTTACCGGTCAGCGTCGACTTTTTACCAGAAACCCTGCTTCGGCGGGGTTTTTGCTTTATGGGCTGTGTACAGGCAGCGATGAATGACTGTCCACGACGCGCTCCATGAAAAGAACGCGGCTTAACGGTCAGCGTCGATTTTTTACCAGAAACCCCGCTTCGGCGGGGTTTTTGCTTTATGGCGCTATACGAATGCAGCTTAACCGCGGCCGTGCGGTTCATCCCAGTCAAACGCTGGCCCAAGCGAAATCACGCCGTTCGGGTTAATGGTCTTGTGACTGCAATAGTAGTGGTGACGGATATGCGGCAGATTGACTGTCTCTGCAATGCCCGGCATCTGATAGATATCACGCAGGAAACCGCTCAGGTTTCTGTAATCACTGATCCGGTGGCGATCGCACTTAAAGTGAGTCACATAGACGGGATCAAAGCGCACCAGCGTGGTCCACAAACGCAGATCCGCTTCGGTCAGCTGATCGCCGGTAAGATAGCGATGCTGGCCCAGAATCTGCTCCAGTCGCGACAGCGAATGGAACAGCGCAGTCACTGCCTCATCGTACGCGGACTGCGACGTCGCAAAGCCCGATTTATACACGCCGTTATTAACCGTATCGTAGATCCAGCCATTCAGCTCATCAATCTTCTCGCGCAGCGCTACCGGATAGTAGTCACCGGCACGGGCACCGACCGCATCAAACGCACTGTTGAACATGCGGATGATATCAGCCGATTCATTGCTGACGATGGTGTTCTGCTGCTTGTCCCATAATACCGGCACGGTTACACGGCCACTGTACTGCGGGTCAGCATGCAAATAGAGCTGATAAAGGAACTCGTTCTGATAGAGCTTATCGCCCGTCGCATCCTGAAAGGTGTCATCGAAGGTCCAGCCGTTCTCCAGCATCAACGGATGCACCACGGAGACGTCGATCATGCTATCCAGACCCTTCAGCTGACGCATCAGTAGCGTACGGTGCGCCCAGGGGCAGGCCAGCGAGACATAAAGATGATAGCGATCGCGCTCAGCAGCAAATCCCGCTTTGCCCACCGGACCGGCGCTACCGTCCGCCGTGACCCAGTTGCGAAAAGCCGACTCTGAACGTTTGAAACGTCCGCCAGTGGATTTGGTGTCGTACCAGGTGTCATGCCAGACACCGTCAATTAACTGTCCCATAGTGGCTCCAATGCAAACAGGGCGGGGTAATTTCCCCGCCCTGCTAAGTATATGTGGCATTACGCTTTATGTGAGATTAGCGCGCAATCGTCTGTGGTTTTCTTTTGCTGATCAGGCGATCAATGCTGTATGCGCCTGGACCCACCAGACCTAACACCAGGAAACCACCCGCGATAGAGAGGTTTTTCATGAACATCAACTGATTCACACCTTCGGCAAAGTTACTGTGAAACAGAAACGCGGTCAGGATGGTGAAGCCTGCAGTGAACAGGGCAGTGAAACGGGTCAGGAAACCAAACAGAATGGCCAGACCGCCGCCAAACTCCAGCAGAATAACCAGCGGCAGCATAAAGCCAGGGACGCCCATCGCTTCCATATATTGCTGAGTACCTGCATAACCGGTGATCTTGCCCCAGCCGGCCGTAATGAACAGGATTGGCATCAGGATGCGAGCCACTAATAAACCGACATCTTCGAATTTTTTCATCATCTACTCCAGCGCTATCAGGAATGCAGGGCAAGCTGCCCGCAGGGTTTATGCCCGCTGAAAGCACTACTGCGTTCATTGGGTTGATGGCTGGAGATGATAATCGCGGAGTGGAAAGGTTGTAAGCGAGATATACTGTCTGTGTTTTTCAGAAAATCTGATGAAGAAAAGCCGGCCTTTTCAGGACCGGCTATTAACAAAATTAACGCGGTGGCAGAGCCGATTTAATCATGCGCCAGGTACTCCAGGCACCGAATCCCCGTTTGGCCCAGCGTAAGAGCTTACTGGGACTACGAATGGAGTAGACGGCCAGCGCGCTGCTGCCAATAGCCAGATAGCGACGTAAGCTGAGGAAAGTGAACCAGCCACGATCGTAATGGGCGGTCCCTTCCAGCCAGTCACGCCGCGCAGCGCTCAAATCCAGCCGCTGCTGCTGCACATGCTTAAGCAGTTCATGGATGCGTTCTTCACGCTCGCGGCGACTCATCAGCGTTGTTCCTCAAGCAAATTACGATCAGTTTCCAGCTCTTTACGCGTATGGCGTAACAGCGTTGACTGACGCGACTTGTGAAGTGTCCAGAGTCCCAGAATGACCGCCAGCAGGAACAGTGTGCCGGTTGTGATGCCAATGGCCATCAAACGGTACTGTGCATCTACTGCCCAGATAATCAGAACCATCAGGCTCATCAGACCAAATGCAGTGAACAGCATGGTCAGGCCAACCATCAACAGCAGCTGAATCAGGTTAGCTTTCTCATGCTCCAGTTCCACCACTGCCAGACGAACACGCGTCTCGACCATGCCAACCAGCGTGGTCACAATACGCTGGCCGATGTTAATGACCCCTTTAGCCGGGCCGTGGTTATGCTGTGAGTCAGCCATAGTTAGCGACGCGAAATGAGCATGCCCAGTGCGACGCCAATCGCTGCACCGATGCCCACACCATGCCATGGATTTTCACGCACATAGCCTTCAGCTCTCTGTGCCGCTTCACGCGTAGTCGCAGCGATGCGCTCGCTTGATTCGCCCAGACGTTCACGTGAGCTGTCCAGCGCATCACGCGCTTTGCTGCGAAGTTTATCCAGCTCACCTTTGGATTTTTCAGTACTGCTGCTCAGTACTTCTTCCAGGGTATCGGCGAGGTTTTTCAGTTCAGCACGCAAATGTTCCGATGATGTGTCTTTAGACATAAAATACTCCTTTAACATCAGTTGGTTAATTCCAATTAATAGGGCTCCGCCTGTAACTTTTTCAGTTCCCGGCGCGCTTCATCCAGTTTTTGTTGTCGCTTAGCAATCTTTTCCCTGTCATGGCCCTCTTCACGCTCTTCCCTGAGTGCGTGCTCACGCTCTGCAACTTTCTGCTTTTGCGCGTTAATTCTTTCCAGATGGGCGGCTTCAAGCTTTTTATCGCTGCAATCTGCCCGGACTTCGGTCAGCGCGCGCTCCAGACCATTAACCCGGCGCTGGTTGTTGTGCTTTTGCGCCATCCCAATTTCACGCTGAATATCCTGCTCTTTCTGCTCACACAGCGATTCTGCTGCCAGCAGCGAACCCGATAGCGAAAACAGAGCAATGCCCATCAATACTTGATATTTCATCGGTCCTGAACCTTCCATTGCGACCTGACTCCTCATCACCTGCGCGATCTTGTGCCTGCGGGTGCTAAGAATCGACTCTCGCTTAAGCATAGACACCGATAGTAAAAAGTTCAAAGAAGACCGGGAGATAGAGCGGCTTTCAGACCGTCGCGGCATGCGGCAACGGTCTGAAAAAGAGGGAGAGGGGGATTACGCCAGCGAAAGGTGCTGAGAGTGATCGTGCTGCGCCACAATAAAGCCTTGTGGCAACAGGCGGCGCAACACCTTCTGTGCTGCCAGACTCTGTTCTTCGCTGTCAAAATGAATGATCAGCGCATCACCCGCGGGCGTTATGCTTTTGATACGAATACCTTGTGCGCTTAATTGCTGATAGAGATAAAAACCATCTGGCAGCGTTGCACCTGCATGAGAAACCCGAATCTGCACCACTGTCTCGTGCTTCATCAAAGGTGGGATCGCACAGAGCGCGACCAGCGCAAACGCGCCAGCAATCAACCACGGTAACCACCGTTTAGGAATAGCCTGCAGCAGTTTCATTACTCGGCTTTCCCGTTTTGATTCGCCTGTCGTTTACGCCATAACACCACCAGCGATCCCACCAGGCCAAATACCAGCAGCGCCAGTGGCAGCATCATCAGGAAAAACATCATCTCATCTTCGTAACGACGGAAAATCGGGGTTTTTCCCAGCGCGAAGCCGATAACGGTCAAAATTACCACCCACAGGAATGCACTGACCCAGTTAAAGAATTGAAAACGGGCATTGCTGAGGCCTGACAGCCCGGCAATGGTGGGCAGCAGCGTTCGGACAAAGGCGATAAAGCGACCAATCAGCAGGGCAGATAAGCCGTGACGGTGAAACATGCTGTGTGCGCGCAGATGGTACTGGGCAGGCAAATGAGAGAGCCATTTCTGAACCGTGGGGGTATTACCCAGCCAGCGGCCCTGTATGTAACTCACCCAGCAGCCAAGACTGGCGCCGGTCGTCAGAACCAGAATCGTTAAAGGGAAACTCATGGTGCCTTTGGCAATCAGTACACCGACCAGAATCAGCAGACTGTCACCCGGCAGAAACGCGGCGGGAAGAAGGCCATTTTCTAAAAATAAAATCATGAACAACACGCCGTAAATGGCCCATACCAGCGTGGGATCGGAGAGAGTTTCATAGTCCTGTTGCCACAGGGCATGCAGCAACGCTTGCAAAATATCCATCAATCATTCCTGAACATCATTGTTAAACATGTCCCACAGGGACTTAAACGCAGACCGGCATTTCGTTATAAATTTTAGGCGCGCAGCCTGGGCGGGATTTTCCGGATCCTTCCAGAATCGATTGTTAAATCAGCAACTTTATAAACCCTTGTCGCAAAGGGTAATAAAAGGGCGATAACTGTAACAAAAATCGCCTGTCTGAGACAGTAAAACTCTCTTGCGAACAGGAGTTTTACCTTGTGAAACGCCCTGTAAAAAGGAGCTTTACATGACCTGACACTATTGCAGATTAACTGACCATCTCAGGCTGTTTTCAGGCGCTTTTAGCGGGCGTTATTGGACCCATCAGGCAGGATGACCGGATTCTCACCGAACATGTAACGATCCACGTTAAATTCAAAATCATCCGCCGTCGCGTTAAACAGCATCTGTTTAGTATTTTCCAGATGTTGCCACATCGCCAGTTTGCTGGCGGCGGGATCTTTACGCATCAGCGCTTTGAGAATCTGATCGTGGTCGTCGCACCAGCTGAGAATGCTGCGCTGGTCGATATGTTCATGAAGTTTGAGCCAGTAGGGATTGTGCAGGCGGTGCAGCCACATTTTTTCAACGATGGCGGCTAAAGCACTGTTCTGGGTGGATTGCGCGATGCGCACATGAAACTGCATGTCCCACTCGGAATCACGGAAGTGATCCTCCTGGCGGGCTTTTTCCTGAATCGCCATCAGGTCGATAATGTCCTGACGCGTGACCTGGGTGGCTGCGAACTCGGCCACGTTACTTTCAATGAGCTGGCGCGCCTGCAGTAGCTCAAACGGGCCAAAGGTGGCAAATTCCAGCTGGCTGCTGGTGGGGGCGATGCGATTCTGCTGCTGGCTGGCAATGACGTGAATACCCGATCCTTTACGGACCTCAACATAGCCTTCTACTTCCAGCATGATGATCGCTTCACGGACAACGGTGCGGCTCACTTCCATCTCTTCGGCAATCAGGCGTTCAGCAGGCAGTTTGTCGCCCACCGGATAGATTCCGGTTTCAATGCGGCTTTTGAGCTCGCTGGCAAGCTGTTGGTAGAGTCGACGGGATTCAGTGAGGTCCATAGCACAATCCTGGTAGCAGACAGATAAGTTGTTATACCACTTCAGGCGGTGCGAGGAAATGGGCTGGCTCGCGCCAGCCCGGCAAATCAATTGTGAACGGCGCTGGCTGGTGGAATCACCGTTTCCGCTTCCAGCTCTGAAATCGGTTTATTTTTCAGGACGGTCCAGATCACTGCGGCACCCAGCAGATCGAACACCGCCAGGGCAGCAAACAGCGGGCTGAAGCCCAGCGTATCGGCCAGGGCACCCACGACCAGCGCAAACATCGTGCTGGCGGTCCAGGCTGCCATGCCGGTCAGGCCGTTAGCCGTCGCGACTTCATTACGGCCGAAAACGTCTGACGACAGGGTAATGAGCGCACCTGAAAGGGCCTGATGCGCAAAGCCGCCGACGCACAGCAGACCAATGGCGACGTAAGGGCTGGTGAACAGGCCAATGGTGCCTGGCGCAATCATTAACAGCGCACCCATCGTCACCACCATTTTACGGGAAACGATCAGGTTAACGCCGAACCAGCGCTGAAACAGCGGCGGCAGATAGCCGCCCAGGATGCAGCCGAAGTCCGCGAACAGCATCGGCATCCAGGCGAACATCGCAATCTCTTTCAGATTGAAGCCGTACACCTTAAACATAAACAGCGGAATCCAGGCGTTGAAGGTTCCCCACGCCGGTTCTGCCAGAAAACGCGGCAGAGCAATGCCCCAGAACTGGCGGTTACGGATAATCTGCAGCGCCGACATTTTGCGGGTGTTACCGGTCTGATGCTGTGCTTCCTGACCGGAGATAATGTAGTCGCGCTCTTCATCACTCAGCTTCTTCTGCTGTTTCGGATGTTTGTAAAACACCAGCCAGCAGAGTGCCCAGACCATGCTCAGCACACCGGTCATGATAAAGGCCATCTGCCAGCTGTGTGCCACGATTGCCCAGACCACCAGCGGCGGAGCCAGCATCGCACCGATAGATGAACCGACGTTAAAGTAGCCTACCGCGACCGAACGCTCTTTGGCCGGGAACCACTCACTACTCGCTTTGAGACCCGCCGGGATCATCGCCGCTTCAGCCGCACCGACGGCACCACGCGCCAGAGCAAGGCCGCCCCAGCTGCCTGCCATCGCCGTGGCGGCACAGAAGATTGCCCACAGCACAGCAAACACGGCGTAGCCGACTTTGGTGCCCAGCAGATCCAGCACATAACCCGCCACCGGTTGCATCAGCGTATAGCAGGCTGAATAGGCCGCAATGATGTATGAATACTGCTGCGTAGTGATATGCAACTCTGTCATCAATGTCGGGGCCGCCACGGCGATGGTATTACGGGTCAGATACCCTAATACCGTACCGATCGTCACCAGTCCAATCATGTACCAGCGTAACCCTTTGATCTTACGCATCCTCTACCTCTTCCAGTTCTGTATGCGGTCTTGCCGCTGTTGTTATCTGGAGCGGGACAGCCCGTGATGCAGCTCTGCTCACGCCCGCAGGTTCTGTCTGAGCAACCCTGTTCTTACCTTGCCATTTGTGGGCCGCTAACGACCTCACGATAGGACGAGAGCCTAACTTGTTATACAACTTTAAAAGTTGAGAGCCATCACAAAAACCCTTTCTGCACTGTGGGATACTGGAAACCTGCGTAATGACAGCCATTTAGCGCGCTGCGGGCGACAAAAATGTCCATAACGGTAGCCAGACATCGCCGTTTATGTGAGCAGGATCGCAAATAAATCCGTAACGGACTAAAATTGGTATGATAACTTTGGGCCATCAGTGGTTCAGTAGATGAGGAAGCATGTATGTCACGTTTCATGACCGAGGATTTTTTGCTGGATAGTGAATTCGCCCGCCGTCTCTATCACGACTACGCGAAGGATCAGCCGATTTTCGACTATCACTGCCACTTACCGCCGCAGCAGATTGCCGAAAATTATCGCTTTGCCAATCTTTATGACATCTGGCTGAAGGGCGATCACTACAAGTGGCGGGCAATGCGCGCCAACGGTGTGGCTGAGGCGTTCTGTACCGGCAATGCCAGCGATCGTGAAAAGTTTGACGCCTGGGCGCGTACCGTGCCGCACACCATCGGCAACCCGCTCTATCACTGGACCCATCTGGAATTACGCCGGCCTTTCGGCATTACCGACACGCTGCTTTCTGAGAAAACGGCTGACAGCATCTGGCATCGCTGCAATGAACTGCTGGCGCAGGATAGCTTCACCACGCGTGGCATCATGCAGCAGATGAAGGTGAAGATGGTCGGCACCACAGACGATCCGCTGGATGACCTGCGCCATCACCGCGCGCTGGCAGACGACACCAGTTTCAGCGTTAAAGTGCTGCCAAGCTGGCGTCCGGACAAAGCCTTTAATATCGAAGCCGACACCTTCCTGCCGTGGATTGAGACGCTGGAACAACTGACCGACATCAGCGTGCAGCGTTTTGACGATCTGCGCAGCGCACTGTATCAGCGGCTGGATCACTTTGCGGCGCATGGCTGTAAAGTCTCGGATCACGCGCTGGATGTGGTCTGTTATGCCGAGGCGGACGACGCCACGCTGGATGTGATTCTGGCGCGCCGTCGCAGCGGTACAGCACCGAATCCGCACGAAACGGCGCAGTTCAAAACGGCGGTACTGGTCTGGCTGGGCAGCGAATATGCCCGCCGTGGCTGGGTACAGCAGTATCACATTGGCGCACTGCGCAATACCAACCCACGCCAGTACCAGTTGCTGGGGCCGGATGTGGGCTTTGACTCCATTAACGACCAGCCGCTGGCTGAACCGCTGGCCCGCCTGCTGGGCGCACAGAACCTTAATAATGCGCTGCCGAAAACCATCCTCTATTGCCTGAATCCGCGCGATAACGAAGTACTGGCGACGATGGCAGGCAACTTCCAGGGTGAAGGTCAGGCGGGGAAAATGCAGTTTGGTTCCGCCTGGTGGTTCAATGACCAGCTAGACGGTATGCAGCGTCAGATGACCCAGCTGGCGCAGATTGGCCTGCTGAGCCGCTTCGTCGGGATGCTGACCGACAGCCGCAGCTTCCTCTCTTACACCCGCCACGAATATTTCCGCCGGTTGCTGTGCCAGATGATTGGCCGCTGGGTAGAGCAGGGTGAAGCGCCAGCCGATGAAGCGCTGTTAGGCCAGATGGTTCAGAACATCTGCTTCAACAATGCCCGCGATTACTTCGGCATCGAGCTGGGAGCCTGATGATGAAAAGGCTAAACCGCCACGACTTCCCGGGCACACGCTATCGCGACCGGGTCATTCAGTTCGGCGAAGGTAACTTCCTGCGCGCTTTTATTGACTGGCAGATTGACTGGCTGAATGAACATCAGGGCACCGATGCCGGAATTGTGGTGGTGCGGCCGCGCAACCGTGAAGTCAGCGACAGCCTGAATCAGCAGGATGGCCTCTACACCACGCTGATCCGCGGACTCAACGATCAGGGCGAGCAGGTCAGTGAAACCCGGCTGATCCGCAGCCTCAACCGTGAGATCCAGCCCTGGCAGCAGTTTGGTGAATTTTTGGCGCTGGCCCGGAATCCCGACCTGCGCATGGTTTTCTCCAACACCACTGAGGCGGGCATCGCCTTTGTCGGCACGGATCAGCTCACCGATCAGCCCGCCAGCAGCTTCCCCGGCAAACTGACGCAGTTGCTGTGGGCGCGCTATTCCCATTTCAATGGCGCCAGCGATCGTGGCTGGCTGGTGGTGCCGTGTGAGCTGATTGACCATAACGGCGACGCGTTGCGCAATCTGGTGCTGCGTTACGCCGATCACTGGCACCTGCCATCCGAATTTAAAACCTGGGTTCATGAGCACTGTGCTTTCTATAACACCTTGGTTGACCGCATCGTTACCGGCTTTCCGGCGGAAAGCGAGCAGTTGCAACGTGAACTGGGTTATGAAGATCGCTATCTGGTGGCGGGCGAAGTCTACTACCAGTTTGTGATTCAGGGGCCGTCGGCGCTGTTCAGTGAACTGAAACTGGCGGCGCTGTCGCCACACGTGCGTCATGTGGATGACATTGCGCCCTATAAAGCGCAGAAAGTGGCGATCCTCAATGGCGCACATACCGCGATGGTGCCGGTGGCGTTTCTGGCCGGTCTTGAAAGTGTCGGGGAGGCGATGGCCGATCAGGCGATTGCCGGATTTGTGGATAACCTGCTGCGTCATGAAGTGATCCCGACGCTGGATCTGCCAGCCGATGAACTGCACGCCTTTGCTGATGCGGTACAACGCCGCTTCCGCAATCCGTTCATTCGCCATGCGCTGCTCTCGATTGCGCTTAATGGCATGACCAAGTTCCGCACCCGTCTGTTAACGCCACTGCTTGCCGCGCATCAGCAAACGGGCAACTGGCCGACACACATCACTTTTGCGCTGGCGGCGCTGATCGCCTTTTATCGCGGCGAGTCAGCCGGTAAAAGCTGGCCATTACAGGATGAGCCGCAGTGGTTACAGCACTACGCCGACGCCTGGAAAGCACTTGATGCGGATCAGCTGTCACCGCAACAGCTGGTGCACGGCGTGCTTAGCGACGCGCAACACTGGGGCGAAGATTTAACCCGTCAGCCCGGACTGGCTACGGTTGTCACCCAACACCTGCAAAATATCATCGCCCACGGAATGCGTGAGGCGCTGAGCCAACTGAGATAACGCTATGCAAGACGCAATTAAAATTGACCCCCGCGACAATGTCGCCGTGGCGTTACGTGACTTAGAGGCGGGCGCGACCATAGCGCTGCCACCACTGAGTGTGTCGGTGCAACAGGCGGTCGGGCGCGGGCATAAATTTGCCCTGCAGCCTATCGCCCAGGATGAGCTGGTGATCAAGTATGGGTTGCCGATTGCCCATGCCACCCAGCCTGTGGCCGCCGGTGAGTTAATCCATTCGCAGAACGCCCGCACCAATCTCAGCGATCTGGATGAGTATGCGTATCAGCCTGAGTTCGTGAACTTACCGCCGCAGCCGGGTGATCGTGAGGTACAGATCTATCGTCGTGCTAACGGCGAAGTCGGCATCCGCAATGAGCTGTGGATCCTGCCGACCGTCGGCTGTGTAAACGGCATTGCGCGTCAGATCCTGCAGCGTTTCCTGAAAGAAACACAGGAGGCCGAAGGAATCGATGGCGCATTCCTTTTCAGCCACACCTTCGGCTGTTCGCAACTGGGGCAGGACCACGAAAATACCCGCACCATGCTGCAGAATATGGTGCGCCACCCTAATGCGGGTGCGGTGCTGGTGATTGGTCTCGGCTGTGAAAACAATCAGGTCGATGTTTTCCGTGAGACCCTCGGCGCGTTTGAAAGCGACCGGGTCGAATTTATGGTGTGCCAGCAGCATGATGATGAGGTTGAAGCCGGGCTGGAGCGCCTGCATGCCTTGTATGAAAAAATGCGGCATGACCGGCGTGAACCAGGCAAACTCAGCGAGCTGAAGTTTGGTCTGGAGTGCGGCGGTTCGGACGGTTTGTCTGGCATCACGGCCAACCCGTTACTGGGGCGTTTCTCGGACCAGATGATCGCCAATGGCGGCACGACTGTGCTGACCGAAGTGCCAGAAATGTTTGGCGCAGAGCGGATTCTGATGAGTCGCTGTCGCGACGAAGAGACCTTCGGCAAAACAGTCGCCATGATCAATGACTTCAAGCAGTACTTTATCGATCACCAGCAGCCCATCTACGAGAATCCGTCGCCGGGCAATAAAGCAGGCGGCATCACCACGCTGGAAGAGAAGTCACTGGGCTGTACTCAGAAAGCGGGGCAGAGTCAGGTCGTCGATGTGCTGAAGTATGGCGAGCGGTTAAAAACGCCTGGTCTCAATCTGCTGAGTGCGCCGGGCAATGATGCGGTCGCTACCAGTGCGCTGGCAGGAGCCGGTTGCCACATGGTGCTGTTCAGTACCGGACGCGGCACGCCATATGGCGGTTTTGTGCCAACAGTGAAGCTGGCGACCAACACGCCGCTGGCGGAGAAGAAACCGCACTGGATCGACTTTAATGCTGGACGGTTGATCGAGGGCATGAGCATGGATGCGCTGCTGGAAGATTTTGTCGACAGCATTGTGGCGATTGCCAGCGGTCAGCCGACCAACAACGAGAAGAACGACTTCCGCGAGCTGGCGATTTTCAAAAGTGGTGTGACGTTATAGTCTGCCGGACGAAATGGCGGCCTTGAGGTCGTCATTACCGTCGGTTAATCCTGTGCCCTTCGCGGATGGCAGAGTCCGATCGCAAAGTCGCTTAAAGCATCCCTGCTCGCTCGGCCCGCGCCTTCCCTGGCGCGGGACGCTTTGCTCTTCGGACTCTGCCACCCGCTCTTTGAGCTTTTGAGCTATCTGAAAGATTAAGCCCGGCTGGTTTCGCGCTCTGCTTCTGCCTGACAGACGGCGGCAGTAAACAGAATATCAGTAGAGGAATTCAGCGCGGTTTCCGCCGAATCCTGCAGTACGCCGATAATAAAGCCGACCGCCACCACCTGCATCGCCAGGTCATTCGGAATGCCGAACATATTGCAGGCTACCGGAATCAGCAGCAGCGAACCGCCCGCCACGCCCGATGCACCACAAGCGCAGAGTGACGCCACCAGACTCAGCAGAATCGCCGTCGGCACATCAATGCTGATCCCCAGCGTATGCACCGCCGCCAGCGTCAGCACGGTAATCGTGATCGACGCACCCGCCATACTGATGGTTGCGCCCAGAGGAATCGACACCGAATAGGTATCCTCATCCAGATCCAGACGTTTCGCCAGCGCCATATTCACCGGAATGTTGGCAGCAGAACTGCGGGTAAAGAAGGCAGTGACGCCACTTTCACGCAGGCAGGTGAAGACCAGTGGATAAGGGTTACGGCGGATTTTAGAGAACACCAGCATCGGGTTCACCACCAGTGCCATCAGCAGCATACAGCCGATCAACAGCGCCAGCAGATGCGCATATTGCCACAGTGCCCCAAAGCCGGTTGAAGCCAGAATCGATGCCACCAGACCGAAAATACCGACTGGCGCGCAGCGGATGACGCAGCGTACCAGCCAGGTTACGGCATGAGACGCATCATTCAGCAAGGCGCGGGTGCTGTCACTGCTGTGACGGAACGCCAGCCCCAGGCCAATGGCCCACACCAGAATGCCAATATAGTTAGCCTGCATCAGCGCGGTGATTGGGTTGGCGACCATGCTCATCAGCAGCCCATGGAGCACTTCGGTGATGCCGGAAGGAGGAACGATTTCCGTTGTGCCTGCCGCCAGTGTAAGTGTCTGCGGAACCAGATGGCTGAAGACCACCGCGACCACCGCCGCGAAAAAGGTGCTCAGCAGATAGAGCATGATAATTGGCCGGATATTACTTTTCTGGCCCTGCTGGTGGTTGGCAATCGAGGCGATCACCAGCATCAGTACCAGCAATGGCGCGACCGCTTTCAGCGCACTGACAAACAGTTCACCCAGCAGACCGACTGCCAGCGCGGCATCGTGTGAAATCCAGGCGAGCGCCACACCAGCGATCAGCCCAATCAAGATTTGCTTCACCAGGCTTCCGGCGAGCAGCGTGCCCAGTCGTGCGGAGAAAGTTTTCTGCATAATATTTTCTGTATTTTGTCGCGGATGTAGTTTCAGACGCGATGTTTTACATCGGCTAAAACGGTTTGCCCGGCGGAGTATAAGGAAAACATCAGATGAGAAAAGAGAAAGTTCTGTCAGTGTGGCGCAGGTCAGATTTTAATTATGCTGAATAGTGGAAGTGTGACAGAGGGATGAAATGGCACGACAGTCTGTCGCAAAATAAAACAGGGGCATACGCTGCCCCTGCAGGTAATTATGGTGCGATCTTTTTCTGATCTCTTTTGCGGTTAACCCAGGCATTAATCAGCAGGGTTGAGGCCAGAATGGCGCCGACCACACCCAGTGAGATACCAACCGGGATATGGTACAGGTCCACAATCAGCATCTTAAAGCCGATAAACACCAGCACAATCGCCAGACCATACTTCAGCATCGAGAAGCGTTCTGCCACGTTTGCCAGCAGGAAGTACATGGCACGCAAGCCCAGGATAGCGAACAGGTTTGAGGTCAGCACGATGAACGGGTCGGTGGTTACGGCGAAAATGGCCGGGATACTGTCGACGGCAAAGATCACATCGCTGAGTTCCACCATGATTAGCACCAGCAGCAGCGGGGTCGCAAACAGCACGCCGTTTTTGCGGGTAAAGAACTTCTCGCCGTCGAGATCATCGGTCATGCGTAAATGCTTACGCAACCAGCGCACCACCGGTTTGTCACCCACTGCACCGTCATCCTCTTTCGCCAGCGCCATCTTCACACCGGTAAACAGCAGGAAGGCACCGAACACATAGAGGATCCAGCTGAACTGGGTGACCAGCCAGCTACCGGCAAAGATCATGATAGTACGCAGCACGATAGCGCCTAACACACCGTAGATCAGTACACGGCGCTGCAGGTTAGCCGGAATAGAGAAGTAGCTGAACAGCATCAGCCAGACGAAGACGTTATCTACCGCCAGCGCTTTTTCCAGAACGTAGCCGGTCAGGAAGGCGAGCGTCTGGGTGTTAGCGACTTCACGTCCCACGCTGCCCTCCAGATACCACCAGAAAGCGGCGCTAAACAGCAGTGAGACGGAAACCCAGATCAGCGACCAGACAGCCGCCTGTTTGAAAGACATGGTCTGCGCGCCGCGGCGTCCCTGCAACAGCAGGTCGATAGCCAGCATGATAAGCACCACAACCGCAAAGCTGCCCCAGAGTAAAGGCGTACCCACAGTTTGCATATTCGTATCCTGTCTTAAAAAGAAAAAAACGGCTGAAGTCAGAAGACGTCAGCCGCTTATTTTTGTGTAAGCAAACCTCGCCTTCCGGCAAGGTCTCACTTACAACACAGAAATCGATTCCGGGTTGCCTGATGACCGGATGCTTTCGCAACGTAGTGACGATCAATCAGCTTACAAGTTACTCCCCTTTGCAGGAGAGTAAGTTACGGTTTAGCCGCACAGGAAGCAACCTATCTCAGACATATTTAGAAATATTTACACAGCAGCCTGATCGGCCGGGAAGATGACACCGGTCTGGCGGCGGATTTCGGTCAGAAGCGCGGCGGTAATCCGCGAAACCTCCAGTCCGGGATGGTCCACCTGAGGCTGCTCAACCAGCCGTGCAAACGCAGCCGCTTCATATAGCATGGTGTTGATATGCTGCGGCTCACTCAGCGCCTGCTTTTCAGCACCACGAGGAATAAAGTTCAGCTTCTGGCACTCCGAAAGCTTCTCAATGACCAGCGTACCCGCTTCACCCTGAATTTCGCTGGGCAGTGAAGAGTCACTCACCTTGGAATGCAGAATCGTCACGTCGAAATCGCCGTAGCTCAGCACCACCACGCCATGGGCATCCACGCCGCTCTCCAGCAACGTCGCGGTGGCCTGCACACGGTCTGGCTCGCCCCATAGTGCTACTGCCGATGCCAGGCAGTAATAACCGATATCCATGACTGAGCCATTCGACCAGCGGGGATCAAAGGTATTAGGGTTCTCGCCGTTGAGATAACGCGGATAACGTGAGGAGTACTGGCAGTAATTCAGCAGGGCTTTTCGCAGTGTACCCACGTCTGGCAGCGCCTGCTTCAGCCGCTGGAAGTTTGGCAGGCTGGCGGTTTTAAACGCCTCGAACAGCACCACCTGATGCTCACGGGCGCAGGCGATCATCTGCTCCACTTCCGCCAGGTTAGAGGCCAGCGGTTTTTCGCAAATCACATGCTTGCCGTGCGACATAAACAGCAGCGCCTGCTGGCAGTGCAGAGCATTGGGGCTGGCAAGATAGACCGCGTCGATCTCCGGGCAGGCGGCCAGGGCATCCAGTGAGGTAAAGGTCTGTTTGCAGGGATAATCAGCAATAAAGTCGTCGGCCTGCTGCTGACTGCGTGAGTAGACCGCACAGAGCTTCATCGCTCCGGTTTCATGGGCGGCATCAATAAACTGGCGTGTAATCCAGTTTGTTCCCACAATGGCAAAACGAATCACGTCATCTCTCCGGCAGCGTTAAAGCGGCAGAGTAACATCTCCCCGAGGCGGTGCAAGGGGGCCGGGTACGCAAGGATTGATCCTGCGATCCGCATTCCAATAATATGCTGAAGCCATGATATTCAGGCATCAACCAGGGAGCGAAGGTGAAAGCAAGTAAGCACGCATTAAACTGGACCACACTACTGATCGCCATTCCGGTCGGGTGTGCGGCGTCGCTGGTGACGCTGGCTTTTCGCGGCGTGATAGAACTGATCAACCATCTGCTCTTTGCCCGAAGTGGCGAAATTACCGAATCCCTGCATCTCTGGCCGTGGATCTTCTGGCCGCTGCTGGTGGGGGCGGGCGGGGTGCTGGCGGGCTATTTTTTGCGTTATGCGGTTGCCATTGAGCAACAGCAGACGGTGAAAACGGATTATCTTGAAGTGATCAACGCCCGACTCGATGCGGTACCGACACGAACCTCGCTGTTCCGTGCCTTATCGTCGATTGCCAGTATCGGCAGCGGTGCGTCGATCGGTAAAGAGGGGCCGATGGTGCAGCTTTCGGCGCTGTGCGGCAGTGCGATTGGCCGCCTGTTACCGGCCTCACTGAACCTGAAAAACAGTGACGTGGTGGCGATGGCGGCTGCGGCGGGCCTGGCGTCGGTCTATCATGCGCCGCTGGCCTCGGCGATTTTTGTGGCGGAGATTGCGTTTGGTATTTCTGCGTTGCAGCGGCTGATCCCTCTGATTATCGCGTCGGCGACAGCGGTGATGACCATGTGGACGCTGGGCTTCCGCAGCGCGCTCTATCCACTGGCAGACGCAAACTTCGCCATGGATCTCAGCAGCCTGTTGATGACGGTGGTCATTGGTTTGAGCGCCGGTCTGGCGGGCTGGCTTCTGATTAAATGCATCGCCCGCAGCAAAGTACTGTTCAGCGGCATCGCTTCTCTGCCCTTGCGCCTGGGCGCGGGTGGATTCGCCGTCGGCTTACTGGCGCTGATCTCTACTGATATTCTCGGCAACGGCTACGAAGTCATCGTCAAAGTCATGGCAGGCGACTATCTGCTGCCGGGATTACTGCTGTTGCTGGTGCTGAAGACCCTCGCCACCAGCCTGTCTGTGGGGTCCAACGCTGTCGGCGGACTCTTTACGCCTTCGCTGCTGATAGGCGCGCTGCTTGGGGTGATTATCGCGATGATCGGGGCGGCGCTGCATCTGCCGCTGGGCAATGTGCTGCTTTATGCCGCGATTGGCATGGCAGCGGTGCTGGCGGCGGTCAGTCAGGCGCCATTGATGGCGATGCTGATGGTGCTGGAGATGACGCTGAATAGCAGCCTGCTGTTTCCGCTGATGATAGCAACGGTGCTGGCGTCGATGGTGGTTTATCGCCTGCAATCCGCCAGTACCTATCCAGTGGTGAGTCATCACTTCAGCCGTTCAGAAGCGAAATACGATTTCGATAACATGCGCATTGCTGAGCTGATCATTCCTGGTGCGGCATTGCAGCCGGAGGAGTCAGTGGGGCAGGCGCTGGCGGTCAGTTCGCTGAAGCGTGAGCGCTACGTCTATGTAATCAACGCCGCAGGTGCTTTCCTCGGTGTGGTCTCGATCCATGAGATTTCGCGCCGGGTGCTGGCGCAGGAGATTACTCTCGACTCACCGGTACAGTGTGTCATGGATCAGGATTTCCCGGTGGTCTATCAGAATCAGAGTATGCGTGAGGGGTGGGAGGCGTTTGCGGCGGTGACGCTGGAACGACTGCCGGTGCTGAATAATCCCCAGGAGCGACGCTTTCTGGGGGCGCTGACTAAAACCAGCCTGATTCAGAAAGCGCAGGAGTTTCTTTAAGCCGCATTGCCGCGCATCGCCTGGTCAGTCATCCACAGGCGTGCGTCAAATTCGAGCTGGTGGTAATCCGGCTCCATATGGCAGCAGAGCTGGTAAAACGCTTTATCGTGGTCTTTCTCTTTCAGGTGGGCCAGCTCATGCACCACGATCATCCGCAGAAATGGCTCAGGGGCGAGGCGGAAAAAGGTTGAGATACGGATTTCCGCTTTCGCCTTGAGTTTGCCGCCCTGAATCCGCGAGATAGCCGTGTGCAGTCCAAGTGCATGCTTCATCACCTTGATCTTGTTATCCCACATCACTTTGCTGATTGGCGGCGCGTTGCGCATATAGCGGTTTTTCAGCGCCTGCGTGTAGTCATACAGCGCCTTATCACTGATCACGTCGTGGGTGTCAGGATAGCGTTCCTGCAGAAATGCACCTAAGCGCTGGTGGGCGATTAGCGTCTGGACCTGCTCAAGAAGAGGGGCAGGATAACCCTGAAGGTAGATCAGTGAGGACATTAGGGATTCCTGGCGAAAGACAGTATACTGCGCCCCCGATTTTGGGGCGAAAATCAATCAAAGTGTACCACGCCGGAGAATTCATGAGCCAACTTGAACTGAACGATCGCACACTGATCCTGCATCGCTTCCCGCAGATGCGTGACGAAAGTCCATTACAAGCCTGGGATGCGGCTGATGAATACCTGTTACAGCAGGCGCTGCCAGAAGGACCCGTGCTGATCTTCAACGACAGCTTCGGGGCGTTAACCTGCGCACTGAATCCGCGCACTGTCTGGCACGTCAGCGACTCCTGGCTGAGCCAGCAGGCCGCTCGTCAAAATCTGAGCTTCAATGAGATGGATGACAGCAACGTGCACTTTGTTGATAGCCTGGCTGAGCTGCCCGCGGCTCCGGCGGCGGTGCTGATTAAAGTGCCTAAAACGCTGGCGTTGCTGGAGCATCAGCTGCGTGCTATTCGTGAAGTCGTCACGCCAGATACGGTGATTGTGGCGGCGGCGCGCGCTAAAGAGATTCACAACTCGACTCTGCAGCTGTTCGAACAGATCATCGGTGAAACCAAAACCTCACTGGCCTGGAAAAAAGCGCGCCTGATCTACAGCCAGTTCAGTCAGCCTGAACTCCGTGAGGCCACGCCGACGCTGGTCTGGCCGCTGGATGGCACCCCTTATCAGATCCACAACTACGCTAACGTCTTCTCGCGTTCTTCGCTGGATATCGGCGCACGACTGTTTGTGCAGCATCTGCCGGAAAACATTGAAGGTGAGATTGTCGATCTGGGCTGTGGCAACGGTGTGGTAGGACTGGTGGCGCTGGAGCAGAATCCGCAGGCCGAGGTGCATTTCCTTGATGAGTCTTATATGGCGGTCGCCTCCAGCAAGCTTAACGTGGAAGTAAACCGTCCAGATGACCTGTCGCGCTGTCAGTTCCTGGTGAATAACGTGCTGAGCGGCTATCCATCAGATCGGCTGCACGCGGTGCTGTGCAACCCGCCATTCCATCAGCAGCACGCTGTTACCGATCATCTGGCATGGCAGATGTTCCGCGATGCGAAACGCTGCCTTCAGTATGGCGGCGAGTTGCGTATTGTCGGCAACCGCCACCTCGATTATCACCACAAGCTGAAGAAGTTGTTCGGCAACTGTACACTGATCGCCTCAAACCAGAAGTTTGTGGTGCTGCGCGCGGTGAAAATGCGCTAGTCAGATCGTCAAAGCGAGTTGCGTCGCCTGTGCTATCGCGCGGCGCGCATCCAGTTCCTCCGCGACATCTGCGCCGCCTATTACGGTTACCACCTGTCCTTTTGCACGCAGCGCGGCTTCCAGTTCGCGCTGCGGCTCCTGGCCGGCACAGATAATCACGTTATCGACCTCCAGCAGCAGCGTTTCACCGTTACGCCGCAGGTGCAGGCCGCTGTCATCAATGGCCAGATATTCAATGCCGCCCCACATCTCCACGCCGCGCGCCTGAAGGCTGGTGCGATGAATCCAGCCGGTCGTTTTTGCCAGCCCGGCACCCGGTTTCCCTGAGCGGCGCTGCAATAGCCAGATTTGCCGTGATGCGGCAGGCGGCTGTGGGGCAACCAGGCCGCCGCGCTGTGTCAGGCTGTGGTCGATGCCCCATTCGGCGTAAAACGCCGCCAGATCCTCGTCATGCGACGGCTGAGACAGATACTCCGCCACATCAAAGCCAATCCCACCCGCGCCAATAATCGCCACCCGTTTACCCACCGGGCGCTTATCGCGCAGCACCTCCAGATAACTCAGCACGCTGTGGTGATCGATGCCCGGAATAGCCGGTGTACGCGGCTTAATGCCGGTTGCGAGCACCACTTCATCGGCGTCACTCAGCTGATCGGGCGTGACCCGACAGCCCGTCTGAACCGTCACGCCTGCTGCCGCCAGTTGATAGCGGAAATAACGCAGCGTTTCACTGAACTCAGATTTGCCGGGGATCTGCCGGGCAATATTGAACTGACCGCCAATCTCGGGCGCGGCCTCATAGAGCGTCACCTGATGTCCGCGCTGCGCCGCCTGCAGGGCAAACGCCATTCCGGCCGGGCCGGCACCCACCACTGCCAGTCTGCGCGGTGCGGTGCTGGCGATGACCGGCATCAGCGACTCATGGCAGGCGCGTGGATTGACCAGGCAGGAGGTGATTTTACCGGCGAACACCTGGTCAAGGCAGGCCTGATTACAGGCGATGCAGGTGTTGATGCTGTCCGGTTCGCCGCGCTGCGCTTTGCTGACAAAGGCGGGGTCGGCGAGGAAAGGGCGTGCCATCGACACCATATCGGCACAGCCCGACTGCAACAGGGCCTCAGCGACAGCGGGATGGTTAATACGGTTGGTGGCGATCACTGGCACCGAAACGTGGGCACGCAGGCGCTGCGTCACCCAGGCAAAGGCCGCGCGCGGCACGCAGGTGGCGATGGTCGGGATGCGCGCTTCGTGCCAGCCGATGCCGGTATTGAACAGCGTGACGCCGCACTGTTCCAGCTCGCCCGCCAGCAACAGGGTCTCCTCCAGCGAACTGCCTTCTTCGATCAGGTCGAGCATCGACAGCCGGAAGATAATGATAAAAGCGTCACCGGTTGCGGCGCGAACCGCGCGGGTAATCGCCAGCGCGAACTGCATCCGCTGCCGGAAGTCGCCGCCCCAGCGGTCGGTGCGCTGATTGGTGTGTTTCACCAGAAACTGATTAATCAGGTAGCCTTCGGAACCCATGATCTCCACACCATCGTAACCTGCCTGCTGGGCAAGCCGGGCGCAGCGGGCGAAGTCCTCAATGGTCTGTTCAATCGCCGTCTCGCTCATCGCCTGTGGCGTAAACGGGTTGATGGGTGCCTGACGGGCGGAGGGCGCGACCAGATCGGGCTGATAGCTGTAACGGCCAGTGTGCAGGATTTGCAGGGCGATTTTGCCCTGATGCTGATGCACCGCCTCCGTAATCTGCCGATGCCAGCTACATTGTGCTTCATCGGTGAGCATCGCGCCATGCGCGGTGGTAACACCCTGCGCATTGGGGGCGATGCCGCCGGTGACAATCAGCGCTACGCCTTCCCGTGCCCGCTCGCCGTAGAACGCCGCCAGCCGGGCTGCGCCATCCGGATGCTCTTCCAGGCCGGTATGCATCGACCCCATCAGAAAGCGGTTTTTCAGGCGGGTAAAGCCAAGATCCAGCGGCGTAAACAGCGCAGGATAATCAGGATTGACGGACATGGTAGTCACTCACAGCAAAGTGGTCGGATGAGTTTACTCTAGCCCCTTCTGCATTAAAAAAAAGTGAAAGAATGTCAGGGTGTGAGTGAAATCATAAACATCGGCAGGTGAGCAGGGCGAGCGAGCGCAGGGAACCCGGGCCTTAAGCAACACGGCCATCCGTGGCGTGCGTGGCTTTTAATGTTTCTGGCTCTGAAACCGTTAACGCCGCCGGATCCACGAATAGCGCGAACGATAGCCGCTGCTATGGTGGGTATTGAAGCGGTAGCTGGAACCGCTCTCGGCCATGCAATAGGTGCAGACATTAACGTTGTCGATCTGCGCGGCCGGCACACCCGCGTTGACCAGCAGCTGCGTCGCCAGTGCGGGCAGATCGAACCAGACACCCTGCTGATGGGCTGCGGCCTGTGGACGTTGTGCTTGTGGGTTTACCGGTTGATTCCGGTGCCAGCGTAGCCCGCTGGCAAACGCTGGGTTCTGCGCAATCTCCGCCAGCTGCGGTTCGGCCAGCTCATAGCAGCAGGGGCCCATCGCCGGGCCAATCGCCACCACCAGATCCTGCGGGTTGCAGCCCTGCTCGCCCAGTTTTTCCACGGCGCGGGTCAGCACACCCGCCAGTGTGCCCTTAAGTCCGGCATGCACCGCCGCCACGATCCGCTGTTGGCGGTCGGCGAACAGCACCGGCAGACAATCGGCGGTGTAGACCGCTACCGGTCGCATTCCGCTGCCGATCACGCCATCGGACTCACAGCTTTTGGGCGGAATGTTCTCACTATCGGTGACCACGGTTGCGCTGTGGCGCTGATGTCCATAGGCGGCATCGGCGGGAGGTGGCTCACCGGCTGGCTGAAACGCATAATCGAGCCACTCCAGCGAATCGAGCAACGGCGAGCGCGGGATCACGGCCATAAGAATCTCCTGTTATAACAGCGTGCGTTGGGCTGCCAACAGCTTACGTTAACTGCTACATTTTTGAAGCTTCTCCTCAGACCTTTCTCACCTTAAGGATGAAATGATGAAAACCTCCGCAAAACTCGCAGCATCCGGACTGGTCGCGCTGCTCCTGACCGGCTGCGCCTCGTCGACACATCAGACCGCGCAACAGCAACTCGGTCAGCAATCGGTGCTGGCTGTAAACTGGTTCCAGCAGTCTGGCGAATATCAGGCGCTGACCTGGCAGGCGTTTAACACCGCGCGCATGGCATTTGATCAGGCACCGTCGCTGACCGGCAAACCCAAAGCGGTGATTGTCGATCTGGATGAAACCATGCTGGATAACAGCGCCTACAGCGCGTGGCAGGCGAAAAACGGCCAGCCGTTCAGCAGCAAAACCTGGTCAGCCTGGACGCAGGCGCGTCAGGCGAAAGCGGTGCCGGGCGCGGTTGAGTTCGCGCGTCATGTGACAGAAAATGGCGGCACGCTGTTTTATGTGTCGAACCGCGATCAGAAAGATTACGCTGCCACGGTCGCCAATATGCAGCAGCTCGGCTTCCCTGACGTCAGCGATAAAACGGTACGTCTGAATACCGACAGCTCCAATAAGCAGGCACGTTTCGATGCCATCAAAAATGCGGGCTATAACGTGGTGCTTTACGTCGGCGATAACCTCAACGATTTCGGTGGGGCGACCTGGCATAAGGGTAATCAGACGCGTCGCGATTTCGTGAATCTCAACCATCAGCAGTTTGGTACGCAGTTCATCGTGCTGCCCAATCCACTCTACGGCGACTGGGAGAGCGGAATGGCGGAAAACTACAATAAGCTGACCCCGGAACAGCAGTTGTCGGTGCGTGAATCACGTCTGCAGAGCTGGAACGGTAAATAATTCGTCAAGAAAAAGAGCCTGCTCGTTCAGGCTCTGTTTATTATTGGTCCTTATTTACTTACTGTCGTCACTATTTTCCTGCAAATTAAATTAATCATCTCTTGCTCCCTTCTTAACTCAATACAGGTATATCTGACTGGCTTATACCCATTAAGCCGGTTGATTGTGCTAATGGTTAATTTTTTAATTAAGAGGATTCCTGGTGAAATGAGCGCTGGCTGGTATGGTGCTGAAAAACCCCTTTGTTAATGCTTGTATTTATTTGTCAGCATTAACTTTAGTTAATTTTCTAACTACATGTTTTTGATTCATTAAAAATGAATTCTGGCTTTTCCCTTTCGTCTTTGCTGCTTAATTAAATTTACGTAACCCTGACTCTTACTGACGGAAAATTGACAAAACCCGTGAGAACAAAGCGTTGTGAAATATTGCCCGTGCATTGGAAATGGTTAGCGTCTATAACCTTTTTCTGTGATTCAGTTCTTATTTCCCTGGCGGCTCATGCTTTATTTGTGTGCCGACACATGTTGTGGTTAGCCAGGATGCGACATCCCGGTAGTAGAGAGAAGATGATTGTGACGACACTTAAACCCTTATTAGCGAAAAATCGCAGTTGGGCCTTGCAGCGCCGCCAGCGTAATCCGGATTATTTTAAAAAATTCCTTCATCAGCAAAAGCCGCACTCACTCTGGATAGGTTGCTCTGATAGTCGCGTTCCGGCTGAGGTATTAACCGGCTCCCATCCTGGCGAACTCTTTGTACATCGTAATATCGCCAACATGGTGATTGAGGACGACGACAATTTGCTGAGCGTACTGCAATACGCGCTCTTCTTTCTCGGTGTGAAACGCATTGTCCTTAGCGGCCACTATGGCTGTGGCGGCGTAGAAGCCGCGCAAAACCTGCCGGGCAGCGTGCTGGACGGACAGGAAAGCGCGCTGGCGAGACGTATTCAGACGCTGCGAAATGATATTCAGCAGGGGCTGGCAGAAAGCCCGGCCTCAGACGTGGCGCCGGGTGAACAGCTTGATCGGCTGGTTGAGGCCAACGTGAAGGCGCAATTCGCCAGACTGGTGAAATCTGAACCGGTCCGGCAAATCTGGCAATCGGGCCAGGAACTGGAGGTGTTTGGTTGTGTTTATGATCTGCGCTCCGGTCATCTCAAAGAACTGATTCATCAATCTGCAGAGGAACCTTCATTATGAACCTCGATACCCTGCGTCGCGATATTCCGGCGGGTCTGGTGGTGTTTCTGGTCGCCTTACCGCTCTGTCTTGGCATCGCACAGGCCAGCGGATTACCGCCGTTTGCCGGTCTGCTGACGGGTGTGATTGGCGGTCTGGTCGTGACGTCGCTGAGTCCATCCCGATTTGCCGTCAGCGGCCCGGCAGCGGGCCTGGTCACTATCGTGGTCGCCTCAATGGCGTCGCTAGGCAGTTTCTCCGCGTTTCTCACTGCACTGATTATTGCCGGGGCGCTGCAATGCCTGTTTGGTCTGCTGCGTGCCGGACGGTTTATTTCGCTGGTGCCGGGCAGCGTCATCAAAGGGATGCTGGCGGCGATTGGTTTGCTGCTCATCATGCAGCAGATCCCGGTGGCACTGGGTGCCGCTGGCGATGCGGAGCTGGTGTCGCTGGTGACCGGCGAGATGACCTTCTCGCTGCCCGCCATCCTGGTAGCGGGTGTCGGTCTGGCCATTTTATGTCTCTGGACCACCGCACCGGTTAAACGGATCAAAGCGCTGGCCTGGATCCCCGGCCCGCTGATAGCCGTGCTCATCGGCTGCCTGGCTACCGTGCTGGGTGGGAGGCTGTTTCCTGAGATGACGCAGGGTCTGGCTCGCATTTCGCTGCCCGCTTTTGACAGCGTCTCTGCGCTGGTGGCGGAGCTGGAAACGCCTGACTGGATGGCCTGGCAGAATCCGCAGGTCTGGGTGGTTGCGGTGACCTTAGCACTGGTCGCCAGTCTGGAGACCCTGCTGAGCCAGGAGGCGCTGAAAAAACTGCGTCCTCAGACGCCCGCGCCGTCGCCTAACAAAGAGATGTTCGCGCAGGGTATTGGTAACCTGGCGGCCGGTTTCCTTGGGGCGATGCCGATCACGGCGGTGATTGTGCGCAGTTCAGTGAACGTCAGTGCGGGTGCGCAGACCAAATTGTCGATTTTCATTCACGGTGTACTGCTGCTGATTTGCGGCATGTGGTTCAGCGAGATGCTGAATGCCATTCCGCTGGCCAGCCTCGCTGCCGTACTGCTCTATACCGGTTATAAACTGGCGACACCGCGACTGTTCGTTGAGCAGTTCCGGATGGGCGCGCAGCAATACGTGCCGTTTCTGGCCACCATCATCGGGATTATCACGCTGGGTATGCTGGTCGGTATTGGTATCGGTATCGCCACGCAGATCCTCTATAGCATCTATAAGAGTCATCGCAACGCGCTGCAGCTCACCCGCTATGATGACCACTATGTGCTGCGCTTTCAGCAGAACCTGACCTTTATGCATAATCCCAGGCTCCAGGGATTGCTGGATGAGATCCCGGAGAACAGCGTGGTCATCGTTGATAACGACAATGCGGAATATATCGATCCCGACGTCAAAGCGGTGCTGAAAGATTTTGGCGATAACGCTGATAAACGCGGCATTCGCCTGAGTCAGTGGCCGGTTGCGGTAAAATAGCGATAAACGCAACGGTAAAGTCGTTTGAGAGGCAAAAATCGGATATCTCGGATATCCGATTTTTTTATTTGCGAGGCATAATAAGTCCCCAATTTTTACTGTCATCTGATGGGGTTAGACTCTTCAGGGTCACTTTGCGGAGTCAGCCCAGGAAGGGCGGTTGACCGCCGGATGACAGTGAGAGTATCCAGGATTTAATCATTCTGACACCACGCGCCTGTGCAGGCTGACGTGGACAGCCAGCCTCTCTGCGACAAGGTCCGGATGTATGCGCATGCAGCTGTTTGAAGAGCACAACGCTAAGAAGAACGCATTTTCGCTGTTTTTAGTGACGTTGTTATTTTGCTTTATCGGCGGACACCTGCGCATCCCACAGGAGCTGTCACTGTTCTGGCCAGTCAACGCGATCGTCACTGGCATTATCGTCCGAAATCCTTATCTGCATCAGACCCGCTATTACCTGGCTACGTTTGCTGGCATGGTGTTTAACGACACTGTTTTTTCAGGCTGGGCGCTTTCTGCCTTCACGCTGAACCTGGCGAATCTTCTGTTTGTGCTGATAGCGGTTACGCTGCTGATAAAACATCTTCAGAATGATTCCGGAAGGGAGCGCATTATCAATGTGCTACGTATTTTCCCCGCCTGCCTGCTGGCCGCGTTAGCCTGTGCCAGCTGGGGGGCACTGGCACAGCAGGCTGATTTCACTGTCGGTCTGGCGATCGCCTGGGGTGAGTGGTTTAGTGAGCAGTTCTCTACCGGGCTCATGGTACTGCCGTTTTTGCTGACGCGTGACTGGTCGTCGCTGTCGCCCCGCCAGTTTTTGCAGCTGCGCAAGCTGGCACCCGTTATCGCTCTGATCTTTTCGATGATGATTGGGGCAATAATGGGTGGCGCAGGTAGCCTGACGTTACCGGTTCCGGCGCTGGTGTGGTGTGCCATCGTGTTGCCGATGCCGCTGACCAGCCTGGTGATTCTGCTGAGCGGTATTGTCGAAATCATTCTGGTTTCGCACGGCGTAATGAACATTCAGGGCGATGATACCCTCCTGCTCGTCAGCCACCTGACCTCGGCGCGATTGGGTGTGGCGACTATCGCAATTAGCCCGCTGATCGTGGCCGCGAGCATGGATGCCATTCGCCAGCTGAATCAACGGCTCGCGCTGCGCGCGAATTACGATTTCCTGACCCGGCTGCTGTCGCGTTCCGGCTTATATGAAAGCCTGCGTGCGGAGCCTATTTTCCCGGATCGTAAGGTGGGCGTGATCCTGCTGGATGTCGACTACTTCAAAGCGATTAATGATAATTTTGGTCATGACGCGGGTGACAGCGTGCTGGAAGAGATCGCTCGCCGGATGCAGCAGGTTATCGGTAAAGAGGGACGCGTCTGCCGGTTTGGCGGAGAGGAATTTGTGGTGGTGCTGTTCGACCAGAATCCCGCAAAGCTCTATTTTCTCGCCGAGAGCATCCGGCAGAAGATGGCGAAAGAGAAATTCTGGCTACAGGGCAGTACGGCTACCGTGACCGTCAGTCTGGGACTGGCGCATAGCAGTGCCGGAGAAGCGACGGAGTGGCACCGTGTGATTAACCGGCTCATTTCGGCGGCGGATAAAAACCTCTATCTCTCGAAGCGCAATGGCCGTAATCAGACCTCACCCGTCAACTATTGCGGCATCTCCAGCGACGTGGCATAACGCCACGCCGCCGGAGCGGGTCAACTGACGCTGCTTTTCAGCGTGCTGGCCTGCTGGTGGCGTTCAATCGCCAGGTCGATCAGACGGCTGATCAGATCCTGATAGCTGAGCCCGGCTGCCTGCCAGAGTTTCGGGTACATGCTGATGTTGGTAAAGCCGGGCAGGGTATTCACTTCATTGACGATAATTTCGCCGTCGTCAGTCAGGAACACATCGACGCGCGCCATGCCAAAGCACTCCAGCGCGGTAAAGGCCTTGATGGCGACGTCACGAATCGCATCGCTGGTTTCCGCTGCGATGGCCGCCGGGACCACCGTCTGTGCTCCGTTCTCAGAAATATATTTGGTGTCATACGTGTAGAAGGCGTCATGCACCACCACTTCGCCGCAGGGGCTGGCTTCAGGTGCATCGTTGCCCAGCACCGCGCACTCAATCTCCCGACCTTTTATCCCCTGTTCAATCAGTACTTTGCGGTCAAAGGAGAAAGCCAGTGCCAGCGCGGCATCAAACTCTTCAATGCTATCTACTTTGCTCACGCCCACTGAAGAACCCTGGTTGGCGGGTTTGATAAATAGCGGCAGTCCAAAGCGGGCAATCACGGCCTCTGGATCCAGATGGGCGCGTTGTGCCTGAGTGACGCTCAGCCACGGCGCGACGTTGAGGCCGGCATCGCGTAGCAGGCGTTTGGTGAAATCTTTGTCCATGCTCACCGCAGAACCCAGCACATCGGACCCGACGAACGGTAAAGAGGCCATACGCAGCAGACCCTGCAGAGAACCATCTTCACCCAGCGTACCGTGAACAATCGGGAAGATAACGTCGATTTGCGACAGTGGATGGGCGTTGTGACGGGTGATGATCTGCTGCTGCGTCTTGCCCGGCACCAGCGCCACATCTTCAGCGGCGTGATTCAGTGCGATCAGCGCCGGATTTTCAGCGTTAAGTAAGAAGTTGGACGCATCATTCAGACGCCAGTGTCCCTGTTTGTCGATGCCCAGCAACACCACGTCAAACCTGGTTTTGTCGATCGCCTCAAGGATATTTTTGGCCGACTGCAACGACACCTCATGCTCGGCCGACTTCCCGCCAAACACGATCCCTACCCGCAACTTTGTCATCTGTTTTGCCCACTGAAAAAATCAAAACCACAAGATAGCATGGGGTTTGCGCGGGTTAAATTACCTGAAATCTAAATGCTGGCGACAGTAATTGCCTCGTCAGGCTGTTTTAATCGCAGCTACCTTTTCTCCATACGTTATCGACAGGTCGCAGGGATAACTTCGGATGAAGAGCGGTTGCAGATCAGAAAGGATGAGAGATGACTAAATCTGACGATCAGGCAGAGGGCAATGCGGGATATCGCCAGGTTTGGCTGGAGAATATCACAACCCGTTGTCGTACCTTACCCAGTATGGTGTTGCGGGCGCTTTCGGGATAATGATCTGCGATGTGGCGATGACGCCACATTCAGGACTATCGCTGACGATTCGCGGTGCCGCTTGAGAGGATGAAAACTGTGAGCTGAGGTAAAACGGTCAGCGTGGAAGATAGCTTCTGCCAGTCTCGCTTGTGTTCACACCAGCAAATATGAGGATGAGTACGTTTTCTCAGTTGCTCTCATCTTTGTGCGGCACATCATTTCTTTTTTGGTCGGGCGTTATCTTGCATAAAGGTTCGTAGGCAAGACCTGAGATCTTCCTGGTGTCCTTGGCGGGCTTCTTCTCCTTTCGCTTTCCCGACATGACAGGCCACGCGCTAAATAACTCTGAGAGTATTTCGAAAATCTGATGCATAGCTGTTGCTCACTTGTTCGAGTCAGGCAATGCCAATGACTTTAACATGAAGCTAATATTTAATGGGCCGGATTTATGAGAGGCGTTGAGGGTTAGTTACAGGTGAGAAACCGGGTCGCTGTTTCCGGCTTCAGCCATTATTGATGCGTGGTGGACTCTTTGAAACCGTCTACTGATTCTGCTGTGTGGCGCCAGCCGTGCCATTGATGATAAAGACTCGCAGAAGGCTCTGCAATTCACGGTCTTGATTCGGGCTGCTCAGGATAATCAGTTGAGGATTTCCCATGGCAGTGAAAATGCATTGCCACTTTGCCGCCACTCGAAAAGCCAGTAACAAAAAAGCCGCTTCAACGAGCGGCTTAAGTATATGTTTTTTTATCACTAAATTTGGTGGCCCCTGCTAGGTTTGAACCAGCGACCAGGGGATTATGAGTCCCAATTCGAAATGAGTTAAATCAGTAAGTGACTGATTTTTATATTTTCTTTAGGCCGAATAGAGACAGAAAGCGTTTAATAGCATTGCGCTCTGCTGCCAATTATTTTGAAAACTAGTCAACTAAAATCCGTAACCAATCACGGTTACTAAGAATTCGATAGAAAGGTCGTAAACGTGTTCTCACGTAAGTGATCAGTTGATGTTCACTCATCTCTGAAGCTCTGGAGTTAAAAACGGGTACTGCTTCGTCGTAAAGCTCCCAATAAAAATTAGAAATTAAATTCGTTATTCTGGCGAAAGCTCTTGGCGGATAATCCGAAAAGTAGTGAGTAAAAAACGCCAACCTTTTTTCTATCTCATTGGATGATGAATCTGTTATTAAATAACTTATCTCCCTCCTGAGCCAAACTAACGCGCTGTAATAAATGTCTGGATTTTGAATGTTTTTTTCACGTTGATAAATGCGTAGGTATTTTTCTACATCATGGCGGTCTGGTGTGGGTTCGAGATTCAATGATGCCAGAATCAGGAGTGTGTCTGATTCTTCTCCAGCTATAATCTCTCTTTCTGCCCAATTTGTTATTGCTTTAATGTAATCATCCAAACCGATTACTTCGAAGGTCTCACTGAATACCTTTAGGCATAGTAGATCTTCTAAGCTCAGTTCATTATTATGGCATTCCATTTTCATCACAATTCCATTCTATTCAAAGGATTTAACAACATCGCTTCAGACAAATGGTCTGGTGCAAAGTGTGCGTATCGCATCGTTACCTTAATATCCGTATGTCCCAATATCCTTTGAAGCACAAGGATATTGCCACCATTCATCATGAAATGAGAAGCAAAAGTGTGGCGTAAAACATGCGTTAGCTGTCCGGCAGGTGTCTCAATGCCTGCGCGCTGCATTGCCTTTCTAAAAGCTGAATAGCACGTAGAAAAGAGTGGCTGCGCCTTTCTGCTTAATGGCAACTCAGCCTGCAACTTCTCAGTGATCGGCACTGCACGGTTTTTCTTGCCTTTAGTTTTTACGTAGATTATCTGACCCGCACGAATCTGGTTCCCTTTCAAACCTTCTGCTTCACTCCAGCGTGCTCCAGTAGCAAGGCAAATTTTAACGACTGTCGTTAAATCCTTAGAACGGCTACTCTCACATTCGGCAAGTAACGTGCGTATCTCATCAATGGTGAGATAGGCCATCTCTGATTCACTGATTTTAAACTCGCGCACGTTCTCTAACGGGTTCGGTGCGGCCCATTCATCTAACCGCCGCAGTTCATTAAACATCGCCCTGAAATATGCCAGCTCTAGATTTACCGTGCGCGGCGTAACCGTCTTTACTCGACTGGAGCGGGTGATCTTCCCGCTTAATAGCTGCTCGCTGTAGGACGCAAAAATCTTCGCGTTGAACTCGGTAGCGAGTGGATTTCCCATCGCTTCGCAGGCGAACGCCATCGTAGTTCGCCGCTTCTCACCATCCGCCAAGGTGATGCCATGCGTGTTGAACCACAATTCAACCAGCTCAATTATCCGGCGCTTATCTGTTTTCTCACCCAGCCAAGGCTTGTCCTGACGCTGATCTTTTACGAACTTCTTAAAAGATTGCGCTTCGCCTTTGATGGCGAACTGGCGGCGTATTCTCTTACCGTCTCGGCCGTTCGGGAAAACCTGAGTCTGCCATTCCCCAGTGGGTAATTTACCTATCGCCATGCTATGCCTTTCTCTGAGCGGGCAACGACTTGCTCAAAAACTTGATATTATGGCCGCGCTCACCGCCTGGATGAAGTACGTATGGGCAGTGCAGATCACCAATGTGTTAGCCACGCCGCATATCAGTTGGCCCGAAAAGCCCGCCTGACGGGCGAACTGGCAATGGATTAACAACCTGTCACACAGATGGTAAAGTAAAATTCGCTAACCATTTAACGAAAGGGATCAGCAGGTATGGATACAACAGAGCAACTGGATGGTACGTATTATTTCAACCAATTGCCTAATCTGACGCCGCAGGAGTTGCTGTTCTGGATACTTATTGATGAGACACAAAAGCAACTAGGCGTTCAGGATATTTTGGCCGTTGCGGGACTAATTCTGGGCAACAATAATATCGACGTACCAGGGAAACCTAACACGGCAACCCCCGGTACTTCCGTTGCGTCGCTCTTTTTCCGCAAACACCTTTCTTACAAATTCCGGCGCCGCATTCTGCCAACGCTGACCGCCAAATCTTTCAGCCTGCGTGGGCTGAAGATTTTTTGGGTAAATAATCTGGGGGCATTTGTAGGCAGAGCCGTGCCTGTTGTCGGATGGTTGATTCTGGCAAACGATGTTGCACAAATTAGTTTCCACACTGTCCATCGCTATAACCTGATTGTGCGACCGGAGGATAAAATCTGGTGAATAATATGACAGCAACCCCTGATGCAGTGCGCGAATTTATTCTGCGTGAGCTGCCGCTGGTGACGACGTTTCTGTTGAAGAAAATTGAAGTCGGCGACGATGACATTCTGCAGGAACAGTTCGAGGCGGATGATATCGCTGAAATGGCGAAAAAGTTTTTTAATGACTTTGATGTGCAGCCCGCAGGCTTCAATCTTGTCGCTTATTTCCCCTGGAAAACCTCCTCGCTGTTCTCACGCAAAAATGTAAAACAGGATAAAGAGCCACTGACCATAAGAATGTTTATTGAGTCAGCCCGTGCAGGGCGCTGGCTTTTCTGATTGCTCATAGCAGGTGATAAAGTTCCCCGTTTTGTCAGCTGCCACACAATTACAATAATATGATTTACCTTCCCTAAGGCCTGACCATAACGGAACTCCTTCACAGAAGTATCGCCATATAACACAGAATTATCACCTGGACGCCGCGAAACCGCACAACAGGCCAGCCGTTGCAGAAAACACCCGTACAGCGGCAGGTTGAAAGCCATTACCCGGAGCTGGCCAGCGGCCTGCACCTGCCTAAAATGGTGCGTGTTGTTGCCCCGACTGAGGCGGTTAAAAGCGGAAACTTTGATGACCCCTTTCAGGCCGCGCTATGCCGTCAGTCTGCAGCTGCTGGACGCTGACGGTAATCCTGACGGCAGTACGCCGGTTTATCCTGCTGTGCCGTTGCCTGTACCGATAACCGGTAATGATTCGGGGATGTTTCAGTTTCCGCCAGAGGGGACGCTGGTTGAGGTCGGGTTCACCGGCGGACGTCCGGACAAGCCGTTTGTGCGCCAGACCATGCCGGAAGGGACCAGCCTGCCGGACGTGAAGCCGGGCGAACAGCAGCAGCAGCAGCGCGCGGAAGTATCACAGCGCGTAACGCAGGCGGGAGACTGGGAGCGCCAGACCGATCAGGCCATCCGTGAAACATCGATGAGTCGTGAAGTTAAAGCCGATACGGAAACGCGTGAACTGGTCAGCAGGGAAACGACTGTCAAAGCCACGGACAAAACCACGGTGATCGGCACGTCGTCACTGATGGCCGGGGCAATTCAGCACGTAACCACCGGCAGTTACAGCGTGGCCGCACAGCAGAGCCAGCTGATTACAGTGGGCGGTGATACGGAAACGGACGTCACCGGCAGCGTGGCGATAAAAGTCGGTCAGGCACTAACTGAAAAAATTGGCCAGCTGCGCCAGAGCATTGCTGGGACGCGTCAGGAGATTATCGCGCCGGTGGTGTGGATTGGTTCGGAGAAGATTAACGTGGCCCAGCTGATGCTTGATACCGTGGCCCTTGTGCAGCAACTGGCGGAACAGCTGGCCAGCCACACGCACCCGTCAACCGGCCAGCCCACGAACAGCAGTGCCATCGCGCAGAGTGGCCAGCAGGCCGCCGCGCTCAGTTCGAAATATTCCCCCGTCATCGGCAAGTAAGCCAGCACACTAACCCGCTATCGCAGCGGGTTTTTTATTGTCCGTCACCAGAACGCCTCAGACGCACGCCACGCCACGCACAGGCGCGCCCATCACGCACGACAACCATAAACAGATCATCCGCACAGCGCGGCACTGGCTGCGCGTCAGCCCCGGCAAAATAATCGTCGCGCAGACAAAATCGGCGCTACATCGCACCCGCCTGCAGGTTTTGCATCATAAAAATTTTTCAGTTTTATTTTTTTACAAAGGGCATGGCCAGACCGCGCCGGTGCTGGGGTTCTGCCGGAATTCGCCAACTGAAAAGAGTGAAAAGAATTTCAGTAGTTTTCAGTTTGTTGGATCTGAAATGGATCCCCATTAAAATATATCTCATTGAAATTTAATGATTTTAGTTTTTTTGGTCGACTTCTGGATCTCAAGCGAATCTTTGCAGGATGTTAGCGGCCAAACAACAATTCCAGACAGGCCAAGGGCTGCAGAGGTTTTCAAGAGAAAAATTAAATTTCAAATAGTTGCATTAACTAATTGGTAGCGGCTCATCAGTTTAGAATTTCAAGAGTTAAACAAAAGCGATTAGCAAACATGCAACAGGTTATTTCTTATTCGCTGAATTCCTAATTGAGGCATTAGCAATGCTCATCATGAAAATAACGCCGCCAAAAAATATGACGCCTACAGTTCCCCAAAAAAGCACCCAATAAAAAAGGTCATCATACGCAGTCTCGAAGAGCACCAGTGTTTCTTTTGGCAATTCTAATTTATTCAAAACATACTGACGGACTAAAGCCATACCGAACCACATCGCATAGCAAAACAAGCCAAGAGTAAATGAGACTCTTTCTTGCTTAGTAAGAACATAACTTAAGTAAAATTGGGGGTCTTTATAGGCGAGAGTAATGAGACCAACAAATACAGCACAAACAGCACCTGCCAAAGCAAGAAAAAGCGTTTGATCCATAATAGCCTCTGATTAATTTAAACATAAACCAGCAAGATAAATATCCTCAAATCTCCTGTCCAGTCTTAAAGCTGTTTGGATAGAAAGATAACTCAACAGGTTTGATTCACGACTAAAGTCTACAAAAGCCAGACGGTAAAAATCAGTGGGGGGACAAAAAGGGGGCATTCATAGTTTTTGGATTTTAGCCAAAATGCCATTTTATATCTTAATCTATTGATATTTAAGCTAAAAATTGGTGGCCCCTGCTGGGTTTGAACCAGCGACCAAGCGATTATGAGTCCCATTTTGAAGCGAGTAAAATCAGTAACTTACTGATTATTATGTTTTCTTTAGGCCATATAGTGATGAAAAGTGGCACATAGCGTTGCGCTCTGCTGCCACTTTGCTGCCACTATCGGGTAAATCTGAGTACAAAAAATGATGCTTTAGAAATAGTAATTATGAAATGTTCAAGCTCAAAAAAATTACTTGCAAACCCCACATTTTATGCAGTAGTTATTTGGATCGTAATTTATATAATTTGCTGGGTTAGGTCTGTTGAGGATGTATGAGTTAACACAACTAGATTTTCTGAAAACTTTTATCCCTGCATCTGAAATACTCTGACAGAACGATACTGATTGCCCAGAATTTCCTAACTCGTAACTTTCACCAGAAGTGCAATCAAGAATCTGCATGTCCTGAGGCTCTGATATTTTAAAGTCAATCTCTGAAAACTTTATCTTAATTGTATCATCCAAAAGGAGATCGCCAACAACACATTGTCTAACATTGTGGTCTTTTAATGCTTTAGCTATATTATCAACATCAATGTCA
The DNA here is from genome assembly GCF_041982285.1 of Pantoea sp. ANP04. NCBI lineage: Bacteria > Pseudomonadati > Pseudomonadota > Gammaproteobacteria > Enterobacterales > Erwiniaceae > Pantoea > Pantoea sp. ANP04. Next base: position 35,527 of record NZ_JAUTYS010000012.1, read on the forward strand.
GTAATTCCTGGTATGAAAGGCTTAATCATCACATTTGTCGCCACACCTAATTTATTAAGTGTTTCGAGGCTTTTAAGCCTATTAATAGGGTCATCGGCATAAGGCTCTATTTTTCTGAAATTATTAATTGAACTTATAGATGTCGAATATAATATATGGCCTTGATATTTGTTACACTCAACTATTCCATTAATGATTTCTGTATTTAATTCGTATCTACTCATAATTTGAATTGGGTTTTCCAGCTCAGAAAGTTTTTTCAGCCACTCCAAGCTATGCATACAAAGTTCTTTGTTGTATCTTGGGAATGGATCCCCCCAAGCACCTATCGAAATAATTGAACCCTGCATACCTTTTGAGAAGCTTTCATGAGCTTCTAGAAAATCCATAACGCGGGGAATATCGAATTCATTTCTAATAGCCTTCTTAGTGTATCCTTTATCGTATATATAGCAAAAGCGACAACTAGCATTACACCCTAATAAAGGACTAATAAAAAAACGACCTCTTTCATAATCAGGATTTCGAATCATTTGCAATCTTCCCATAATTTAGAGAAGTATTTACTCCAGTAGCTATAACCTTCTCCTGTTGAAAACTCATAAGATATAGTCTGCTGACTTGAAATGCCTTTGAGATATGGGCCAACATAAATTTTATCATCTACCTTAAAATAAAAGTCCAATGGTAATTCGTCATAATATCTTATTTCAATATTATATTTTTTTGATTTTTCTTTTAATCCTTCAACCCAAGAAACTAATCCTTCAATCGATTTTTTGGTAGAACCTTCAACTACATCTTCTCTTTTATCAACATATTCTAATATTTTTGATGTAGGACTTGCTGTGATAATTCTGATACGGACGCCTTTAGACAGAAGTCCATGAATTACATCAGATTTTGATTCTCTGAAGGATTTTAAACCAAAGGCTATAATTTCTATTTCCTGTTTACATAAAGATAGTGAAGTGTTGGTAGAGTCGTTCATCTCTGCTCTTGTTTTATATATTGCCTCCATGCCCCATCTGTCAATTAATTCTGCTCTTCTTTGGCTCCTTATCATAAACTCAGAGCTTAAATACATAATAATGTTACTAGCAAGTATTGAGCATGCGACACTAATTTGTATGTTCTTCCAATCACTATAATTTTCTGTATAAAATAACGAGCTAATGATTAGTATTATCGAAAATAAAAATGTGATAATCATTATCGTTTTAGTATTCCAACGCTCTCTTGAACTAGCGCTAATCATAAGAGTTCCTCTCAATTTTTTTGGATGTTAAGTTACTAATTAAGATTTCGAAGAATAAATAATGTGGGTATTTACTACACATATTCCCTTATAATTCCATTTGATTCAATGGATTTAGCTGCATAGCCTCTGAAAGATGATCTGGCGCAAAATGCGCATAACGCATTGTGACTTTGATGTCTGTGTGACCTAGTATTCGCTGAAGCACAAGAATATTTCCACCATTCATCATGAAGTGAGATGCAAAAGTGTGGCGCAAGACGTGTGTTAGTTGCCCCGCTGGCGTCTCGATACCGGCGCGTTGCATGGCCTTCCTGAAAGCTGAATAACATGGTTTAAAGAGCAGCTGCGCTTTCCTGCTGGATGGTAAATCAGCCTGTAATTTTTCAGTTATCGGCACCGCGCGGTTTTTCTTGCCTTTAGTTTTCACGTAGATGATCTGACCGGTGCGGATTTGGTTTCCCTTTAAGCCTTCTGCCTCACTCCATCTTGCGCCAGTTGCCAAGCAAATTTTCACAATGGTCGTCAGGTCTTTGGATCGGCTGTTCTCACATTCGGATAGGAGAGTTTTGATTTCCTCAATGGTGAGATATGACATCTCAGACTCACTGATTTTAAACTCGCGAACGTTCTCAAGCGGATTAGGCGCGGTCCATTCATCTATCCGGCGTAGCTCGTTAAACATAGCCCTGAAATAAGCCAATTCTAAATTCACCGTGCGCGGCGTAACCGTCTTCACTCGGCTGGAGCGGGTGATCTTGCCGCTTAACCGCTGCTCACGGTATGACGCAAAAATCTTCGCGTTGAATTCGGTAGCCAGTGGATTTCCCATCGCTTCGCAGGCGAACGCCATAGTGGTTCGCCGCTTCTCACCATCCGCCAACGTGATGCCATGCGTGTTGAACCACAATTCAACCAGCTCAATTACCCGGCGCTTATCTGTTTTCTCTCCCAGCCAAGGCTTGTCCTGAGCCTGATCTTTTACGAACTTCTCATAAGACTGCGCTTCGCCTTTAGTGGAGAACTGGCGGCGAATCCTTTTGCCGTCTCGGCCGTTCGGGAAAACCTGAGCTTGCCACTTTCCGTTGGGTAATTTGCTTATCGCCATGCTGAGCCTTTATAGATATTCGGTTCGAGTGATCACTTTGCCTAAAACAGTGATGTCACTGGATTGGCACTCAAACGATGACTTCCCGTTCTCGACACGTATTCTTCCACCCGGAAAACGCACTAACTCGCGAATGCTCACTAACTTGTCGATCTCGATAAGCCACAACCCATCAACTATCTCGCCTTCGTAGGTATCAACCAGGTAAGTGCTTCTATCGGCGTTGATCACAAACGGGGCATTCAGACCTTCAGGAAGTGAACCTTTATCCAGAATGTAATCTGCCATTGGCTCTAAAATCCCATTTGAGATTTTTCTCTGCGTTACAATCACAACACGAGATTCCTCTACTTCCATAAAGCGCGCACCTTTACCTGTGGTTAGCCAGGTTAAAGACGCGCCTGTTTCCATATGGCAGATGATTACCCAATCTGCCGGGAAGGTATCGCGTGCTGAACGGTTGGCAAGCGTGCTCTGTGAAACGCCCAAATGCGCGCACAGTGCCTGACGGCTGCTGAAACCATACGCATCAACTAAGCGCAGGATGGCGTCTTTTCCGCCTCGATTGCTCTCCACCGCTTCACGAACTACCTTCGCGTCATGGCGATTTGTGTTTTCTTTCGTTGACATATCCGATTTGTGATCCTATTCTTCGGTCTGTGATGAGATGAATAGCGTTTAATAGTGAGATCTAATACCTAAACCGAGGAATACTGCATCATGACCCGTAAACTTTCAATGCGCCCTTCAATCAATCTCGTGATTTCGGAACCCTACATAACAGTTGAAGAGTTCTGCCGTCGCACTGGATACAAGGAAGGCACTGTTCGCCAGATGTACCGTGAAAACCGTTTACCCATCAGAAAGAAAGAAGGCATAAACGGACTTATCGAAATCAACATGGTTGCTCTCACTATCGAAGCCGCTGCTGGCTGCGAACTCACAATGCAGGCTTGATACATCCATATTGGGATAGCAGAAGGGATTTATCATGTTTGATTTTCGAGTCTCCACACATAGCCATTTCGATGATGCGTGCCGGGCGTTTGCACTGAAGCACAACATCATTCAGCTGGCTAAAAAAGCCGGGCTGAATCCTCAGACCATCCGTAACAAACTCAATCCGGAACAGGTTCACCAGTTAACCGTTCGTGAAATGTTGCTGCTTACCGATCTGACGGAAGACGCAACGCTGATTGACGGCGCGCTGGCGCAGCTGCATTGCCTACCGTGTGTGCCGGTGAACGAAATGGCTCAGGAAAACCTTCCAGCTTATGTCCTGAAAGCCACTGCTGAAGTAGGGCAGTTAGCTGCGGGTGTAGTGAGCCATGAGCAATTAACAGTAGCCTGCCGCCGTGGTCTGGTTCAGAACGTACATGCAGGTATCCGCTGTCTCACTCTGGCCGCACTGGCAGTTCAGGCGAGAGTTCACTCTAATCCTGCGCTGTCAGGTACTGCTGATGTGTTAAGCGGTATCGGTGCATCCATAGGAATGGTGTGAAATATGGCGTTTTCTGTGGCTCCGCTTCTTCGGCGGCAAAGCCCGTCCCACGCATACGGCCACGGCTGGATTGCGGCAGATAAGGGCAGACGCTGGCACCCGGCAATTTCACAGGCCGAACTGCTGGCAGGATTAACGGGTAAGAGGAAAGAATCATGGGTTACAAAGCTGAAAGTATCACTGTTCAGATGAACGCGGGGCAGCGCGCAAGTGCGCTTAATCATATCTCTGCGCTTCGTACCATGATGTACGGCGATTGCAGCAATGAGCTCAAACGCTTTATCGCAGACATGCGTAATAAGCGTGATCATCAGGCTGAACAGAATAGCCGCGCACTGAGCGCAATTTTCTTCCTGGCTAATATCAGCAAAGAACGTCACAGCGTTGATTTCAGTGAACTGACGAGTGACGAAGTTAAGGCGCTGATAAGTGCAATGAATCACTTAAAAGCAGTCGTGAGTTTATTTCCAAAGAATCTGACGTTACCTAATTAATTAACCCAAAGAAATTAAATGGCGTAAACCCGCCGGGCATTCTTTTGCCCGAATTCAGGAGAAAGAGAAATGCGAAATATACAGACCCGTAATTTTAAAGCAGACGAAGACGCGCTTAATGCCCTGCTGAGTAAGGCCAAAACTGAGCAGCGCTCTGATGATGCGCTGTCCGTTTCTATCCGCCTGGCCGCGCTGGCAATTCATGCCCGCAAACAGGAAATGTCAGCGGCGGAAATCATCGAGCTGCTGGACAAAGAAGCAGAACGCTTTGAGAACCAGGCGCAGGAGCTGCACTGATGGCCGACTCAATGGATCTGGTACAGCAGCGCGTGCAGGAAGAACTGGCGCGGAATCTGGCTAATGCAACTCACCGCTCTGCAGGGGCGAGTGAGTTTTTCTGCCTGTCGTGCGGCGAAGAAATCCCGGAGCTACGCCGCCGCGCACTGCCGGGCGTTTCCTTTTGCGTGACCTGCAAAGAAATCAGTGAGCGGAAAAGCCTGCATTACAAAGGGGCGGCATTATGAAGACCATCCTGAAATGGGCCGGCAGCAAGTCCGGCCTGATGCCTGAACTGATTAAGCATCTGCCCGCAGGTGATCGTCTGGTTGAGCCGTTTGTCGGTTCCTGCGCGGTCATGATGAATACGGATTACCCGGCTTATCTGGTGGCGGATGTTAATCCTGATCTGATTAACCTCTATCGTCAGGTTAAAGAGCATACGCGCCCGTTTATCGTCGTTGCGTTATCGCTCTTTACTCAGAATCAAACTGAGGAAAGTTATTATCAGGTACGCGAAGATTTTAACTTCACCGCTTCGCTGCCACTGCTGGAACGTGCAGCGCAATTCCTCTACCTGAACCGCCACGGCTACCGTGGCCTTTGCCGCTATAACAAGCGCGGCGAATTCAATAATCCTTACGGCTTTTACAAACAGTCATATTTCCCGCTGGCCGAAATCGAGGCTTTTGCCCTGAAGGCACAGCGCGCAACGTTTGAATGCCAGGGTTACAGCGAAACATTGGGAATGGTCCGTGCCGGTGATGTCGTGTACTGCGATCCGCCGTATCACGGCACGTTCACCGCTTATCACACCGATGGATTCAGCGACGATGATCAGCATTCACTGGCCTGCGTCCTGCTGGGTATCTCTGAGCGCAACCCGGTGATTGTTTCAAACAGCGACACCCTGTTTACACGCAGTATCTTCCGTGAATTTGACCTGACAAAAGTCACTGCCCCCCGCTCTGTTGGCGTTGCTGCCGGTGAAGGCAAGAAGGCGTCAGAAATTATCGCTACCCGTACCCCCGTATCACTTCAAAAAAGGATTGCATCATGACTCATGAGGAAAAGCAGCGGCTGATCGCCTGCTGCAAAAAACAGATCGCTCAGTTTGAGCATTGCCTGGAGTTTTTCTATGTCGGGGAAAAAGGGCTTGCGGAGTTCATCGTTGATGTGAGAAGCGAGCTGCAAATTCAGAGAATTGCGCTGGCGGCACTGGAGGCTGAGCCTGTGCGTTACTTGAATAGGTTTTCCGGCACCTGCGTTTCATTGGAGCAGCAGCCGAATGCCTCAGAGGATGAATCTGTATATCAGCCTCTGTTTACTGTTGCCGCGCCAGTAGCTCTTGCCGCACCGGTAAAAATCCCGGATTTCCGTATTTACTGTGGCTCCAATGTGAAATATCGCGTTGCTAAAGACATGATCGCTCATGCGATTCGTGAGGCTGGTCATGAAGTTGAGCGTTATGACTGAGCTATTAGCATATCCCTGGAATGCCGCTAAAAAGGCAATAAATCCAAAACTGGACCCGGCGGAAGTTGCGCCGGTGTCCGCGCTTTCAAACCTGATCGCTCTCTATGCTGCGGATAACGAGCAGGAGCAGCTGCGCCGTGAGGCAGTGAGCGATCAGGTCTGGGACCGCTACTTTTTCAACGAGTCACGCGATCCTGTTCAGCGCGAAATTGTGCAGGACAAAATTATCAGCCGGGCAAAGATGGCCCGCGAACAGCAGCAGTTTAATCCCGATCTGGTCATAGTGGCCGATGTCAGCGCCCAGCCTTCGCACATCTGCAAGCCTCTCATGGAGAGGGTAAAGTTTTTCCACAATCTCGGCAGGCCGCAGGCTTATTCCCGTTACCTGCGCGAAACCATCCGCCCATGCCTTGAGAGGCTGGCCCGCGTGCGCGAAAGCCAGATTTCTGTCTCCTTCCGTTTCATGGCAGGTCACGACGGGCTTGACGGTCTGCTCGCATTACCTGAAATGAATCAGAACCAGGTCAAGCGCTTATCAACGCTGGTCGCTGCGCACATGAGCATGTGCCTTGATAAAGCCAGCGGCCATCTGTTCGTCAGTGACGACGTGAAGCCGGAGCAGGTCCGCCAGGCATGGGAAGTCGTTGCGGCGGAGGCGATGCGCCTGGACGTAATCCCCCCGGCCTTTGAGCAACTGCGCCGCAAAAAGCGCCGCCGCAAGCCCGTACCCTATGATCTGATCCCGCCATCACTGGCCCGTATGCTTTGCGCGGACTGGTGGTATCGCAAGCTGTGGCAGCAGCGCTGCGAATGGCGCGAAGAACAGCTGCGCGCTGTCTGTCTGGTCAACAAAAAAGCCTCCCCTTACGTCAGCTTTGAAGCGGTGATCCATAAGCGGGAGCAGCGCCGGAAGTGTCTGGAGTTCTTCCGCTCACATGAGCTGGTCAGCGATGAAGGCGATACGCTTGATATGGAAGATGTTGTAAATGCCAGCAACAGCAATCCCGCTAACCGTCGCTTAGAAATGATGGCCTGTGTTAAGGGTCTGGAGCTTATCGCGGAAATGCGCGGCGACTGCGCCGTGTTCTACACCATCACCTGCCCGTCACGTTTTCACGCCACGCTTAATAACGGCAGGCCGAATCCGAAGTGGACCACTGCCACCGTTCGGCAGAGCAGTGATTATCTGGTTGATACCTTCGCTGCCTTCCGCAAGGCCATGCATAAAGCCGGGATGCGCTGGTATGGCGTGCGGGTTGCTGAGCCGCACCATGATGGCACCGTACACTGGCACCTGCTGTGCTTCATGCGCAAAAAGGAGCGCCATTCAGTCACTGCACTGCTGCGGAAATTTGCCATTCGCGAAGACCGCGAAGAGCTTGGCAACAACACCGGGCCACGCTTTAAAGCTGAGCTGATCAACCCGCGCAAAGGTACGCCTACCAGCTATATCGCTAAATACGTCAGTAAAAATATTGATGGCCGTGGCCTGTCTGATGAAATCAGTGCAGAAACAGGTAAATCACTGCGCGACAGCGCGGAGAACGTGGGCGTGTGGGCGTCACTTCATCGTGTTCAGCAGTTCCGCTTCTTTGGCATTCCGGGCCGTCAGGCTTACCGGGAACTGCGCGTGCTTGCCCGACAGGCGTTAAGGAATCAGAGCGATAAAAAAGCCGGTTCGCCGGTGCTTGAAAATGCGCAGCTGGATGCGGTGCTGGCCGCTGCAGATGCGGGCTGTTTTGCTACCTACATCATGAAGCAGGGCGGCGTTCTGGTTCCACGTAAACATCACATCGTCAGAACTGCTTACGAGATTAACGACGAGCCAACCCCTTACGGCGATCACGGCACCCGCATTTATGGCATCTGGTCCCCGTTAGTAGCAGGCCGCATCTGCACGCACGCAGTGAAGTGGAAAATGGTCCGTAAGGCCGTTGACGTTCAGGAGGCGACAGCCGACCAGGGCGCTAGCGCCCCTTGGACTCGTGGCAATAACTGTCCCCCTGATGAAAAAATGTACATTTCAGGGGGCAGTCCGGTATCTGTTGAACCTATAGAACCAGGTGAAACGCTTCTGTATGGCCCGGCAGACTTCGACAATATGACCAGAAAACAGCGCCGGGATCTGCTGGCGCGTCTTCGGGTGGTTAAGCCGCGCCAGCGACAGAGTTACAAACAGAAAATTGACGATGACCAGCGGGCGCTTCTGGTTACAGAGCTGCGGGTGAGAGGTTTTACCGGCGAAGAAGAAGAAACAGACCTGCTGCTGTCCGGGGGAAGCCTTGATTCTGGTGCAGGAATGCGCATTTTTTACAGTAAAGGACGGCTGCAGGAGGATGATAAATGGAGTCGCTGGATCTAGCCTTCATCGCATCTGGGTGGTGTAACCGGATAAAAATCAATGGGTAGGCAAAGCCCGTATCTCGGCAAAAATTCAGAAAACGGCCTATTGATAGTAAAAAATAATTTCACATTTGAAAATTGATAATATGCTGTATGCATAACCAGTTGTTGATTGTGCGGAGGGAATATGCAGGATTGTTTTTTAGAGTCGATGAAGTTGCAGCGTATTGATTTTTTTATAAAACTTGTTGCTGCTAGCGATTGTTCTGAGGAAGAAAAACGTTTAGCGATTCAGTGGGTTTCTGAGCTTACTGACGAGCTGATGCGTAAGGTCAGAAATCACGACTATTCACGTTTGATGCAAGTGCCAGAATGATAGGGGGATCACATGCGAATCGAAATTATGATTAATAAACAGCAGAAGATTAGCCCGAATATTATCACTGCACTTGAGGCCGAACTTTACCGGAATTTTCTACCATTTTATCCCGACACCACTATTCGAATTCGGGAAGGTAGCGCAAATGGCGTCATATTGAGCGGAGTCAGGCAGGACGATGAGAAAAAGAACGTAATGGATATTCTGCAATCAGTATGGGAAGACGACAGCTGGCAATACCAACACTGATAACGTTGCTGGCGTCAAAATTCATTTTTGGCGCTGGCAAGGTTGAACAACGAGCATTGCGAGGCGTTAGGCGATGGCCGGTAGCGATTCAAATTATCAGGTAGTTTACCGGGGCGAAAGCCTGACTGATTATGCGCCAGGCGGATTGGTTTTCTTTCAGCGGCCAAAAGAGAACGGCGGCGGCTTCTGGTTAGGTCGCACCTTTGACGGGATTTTCTGGTTTGAAATTCATGAGCCGGTTTCTCTTTCGCAGGGGCTGATTTATCTTCAGGGGCAGAAAAATTCTTTCCCGGCTGATGTGAAATACATATCCCTGGATAATAATCTGTCACTGTTCTGACTCTATGCGCGTGAGTGCATGTCTATGCTGCATGAATTCGCATGATCCCAAAAGGATCGTTAGCCCTCCGGCCCGCCAGTACTGGCGGGCTTTTGCTTATGTCATGCAGGTGCATGAAAACCACTGCATAAAGCGGGCAGGCGTGGCGGGGGTACGAGCGCGCGCTGAAGGTTATAGCAATGCCGATGTAATAAGAATTGACAACAATCCAAAATTGAATGAGATTAATCTTAATAGGGGTTTTTTGCTATAGCTAATACATTTTATCTAAATGGTTAAGGCTTTACATAATTTGAGGAAGATAAATGGATAGAGAAATTTTGACTGTCGAGTATAAAAATAGCGTAGGAATAGCTGAGCAATTTAGCATCAGTTTGGTTGAGCAATTAGCAAGGTTGCTTTCTGAACGAAATGTAACTCTTGGGGTGCCAATCGAGAGCCGAGTAAAAGATTTTGACTCTCTTAATTCTAAGCTGGAAAGAAAAGAAATTGAAATAGCTAAAGTAACTGACCTTGACGACTTTGTAGGGGTAAGGGTTATTTTGTTGTTCAAAAGGGATCTTGACTATGTAACCAAATGCATTAAAGAAAAATTTGTCATCCTTCATGAGGAAGATAAACTCCATGGGTTAGCTGAAGATAAATTTGGCTATCAATCTAGACATTATATTGTGAAAGTACCTGATGCTTGGCTAGAGATACCTACGTTTAGCTCGTTTGGAGAGCTTAAAGCTGAAATTCAAGTTCGTACGCTAGCTCAACATATCTGGGCTGCAGCTTCTCATAAATTGCAATATAAGCATGAAAAAAGTGTTCCTCCACAGTTGCGTCGTGCCATTAATAGAGCTTCTGCAATTCTAGAGGTTGTCGATCTTGAGTTTGAAAGGATTCTCGACGATAGAGAGCAATACATTGCTTCTATAGAGGATGAAAATGTAACGGATTTAACGGATGAGCAGTTAAATGTTGAGAGCCTTAAGCTTGTTGCTAATAAATATTTACCACCCGAAAATGCCAAGCCTGACGATGATTTTGACCAGCTTTTTGCTGAGTTATATAACAACAATATAAAAACCACGAGTCAATTAATTCGCATTTTGGAAGAGTCACTTCCTGATGTGCTAAAAGAAGATAAAGAACTTGTCGAAAGAAAAAATGCCGAGCTTGCTAAAGGTAAATCTTTAACAGGTGTGTCTAATGTGGAAAGGCTTTTGAGAGGTGTGTATTTCAGTCATGTTGGATTGATAAGAGTGTCAGTGAGGAATTATTTAGGAGATACTTTTAATCCTTTGCCACATAATGAATAAACTTCCTTGATCATCTTATGATGATCAAGGTTTTTCTAATCTAAGATGTAATCACTAAATGTTATTATCTCTTCGCCTAACCAAACATTGAGCTCCTCTAAGCGCTTTTGCAATGGCATGAGTTCATTACGTACAAAAACTCTGCTTGCTTTTTCAACATCTCCAAAACCTCCAACATTATTTGGCATAATCCCCATCATCTGCGGCGGTACGCGGTGCGCCGCCATCATGTCATCGCGGCTCACGTTCTTGATGTTCAGAAATTCATCCTTGGCCGCCACCTCTGACAGCGGGATGATCTGAATCCCGTCTTTCTTTCCGTTGGGGGAATACATAAACAGATTGCGGAAGTTGCCCGGCCCCTTCGCGCTCTTCATCGCTTTGCGGATGTTGTCCACATCCTCCTGATTCTGCGCGGCGTCGGTCATGTACATGATGAAACCGGCGTGGCTGCCGTTGAGATAATACTTGCGGCGGAACAGCGTAGCCGACTCATTCAGCAGCGTTGACGGGATGGCGGACAGGTATTCCGGCAGGCCGTAAATCTCCTGATTAAGGTCCGGTTCCATCAGGTGAAACACGCTGCCCGGCGTAAACTGGTAGGGCTGCGTGGTCAGGCCATACTGTGCAAACCAGTAGGTGTCTAAATCGGTGCCGCGCCGGGTGAATTTCGCCAGCGATGGCTCAAGAGCAATCACGCCGCCCAAGCGGTTAGTTCGCTTCTCAAGGTAGGCGTTACCGAATACCAGATAGTCCTGGATAAAGCGGCTGAACGCCTGACCACTTAGCAGCCGGTGCGGGATAAACGTGCTGGTCAGGATGTTGCGCTTCACGTTCAGCGGTGAGCTGTGATGTACGGCGGCGCGGAACGTTCGCGCCAGCCCGTCAAAACTCACCGGCGGCTCATACCACCGGTCCAGCACTACGCATTCCACATAGTCCAGCAGTTCGCGGCGGTCCAGCACCGGGATCGGGTCGCCAAAGGTGAACGCTTCCGCCGCCGGGCCGCCGGTCATCTGCTCCTGCACGGGCTGCGTGCGCGTGCGGTTCCTGCGTTTGCTCATTTAAAAAATCTCCATGATGTTGCGTGTGTGGGCGGATTCACCCTGCAGCGGTTCGTTTGCCAGCGCGTGCATGGCCGCCCAGGCTAAGTCCGCGTGGCTGGCTTCTTCGCTACGGCTGGCTTCGTAGGTCGGGCGGTTGCCGCTGGCCGTGGTGGCACGGCGGATTGCCATAAATGACTGCGCGATGTCGAGGTGGCCGGCGTCGAATTCCAACCGCCCGCCGCTGATGATGTCGAATGCCTTCAGCACCAGGGCGTTTTTTACGGTCGGGTTGTAGACGAACTCTTTCACCGCCGGGAAAAACGCTTTTACGTTTTCATAAACCCCCAGGCCAACGCCGGTGGAGTCGATGCCGATATAGGTGACGTTATACTGCTGCGTCAGTTTTTTGATGGACTCAGCCTGCGCCCGGAAGTCCATACCGCGCCACTGATGCCGCTCAAGGATGCGGAACTTACCGCCCGGCACGGCGGGCGGAGCCATGACCACGCACCCGGCGCTGTCGCCTTTCTGCGTGCCCTTCGCCGGGTCGTACCCGATCCAGACTTCACGCCAGCCGAACGGACGCAGCGCCAGTGCTTCGAAATCGTCTTTCCACACTTCCCAGCTGTCCACCATGCATTTCTGCAGCAGCTGCAGCGGGAAGACGGACGCGAGATCATCCACGAATTCACACATCAGCAGGTTCTGGTATTCCGGCGGGCTGTATTCCAGGCGCAGCTGGTCAAGGTCAAACAGGTTACAGCCGCCGCGCACCGCATCCTCTACGGTAACAATCTGGCGAAACTGGCCGTCATCGCAGAAGCGGCCCGGCGACAGGTTCGGGTGCGTCAGGTCAATGTCTACGCGGTCCGCCTTCGCGCGGCCCCGGTTATAGAGCGCGCCGGACCAGAACGGATAGGCGCTGTGCGTCAGGCTGGACGGCGTGGAAAAGTAGGTCTGCCGCCACTTCTTATGCAGCGCCATGCCGGACGCCACCTTGCGCAGTTCCTGAAACTTCGGGATCCAGAAATATTCATCCAGGTAAAGATTGCCGTGATAGCTCTGTGCGGTGCGGGCGTTTGTGCCTAAGAAGTACAGGCACGCGCCGTTACTCAGCGTCATCGGGTCGCCCTTAAGTTCAACGTCCGCCTCTTTGGCGAATTCGATGATGTACTGCTTAAAGACGTGCGCCTGCGCCTTGCTGGCCGACAGAAAAATCTGGTTGCGCCCGGTGGTCAGCGCATCGATCAGCGCCTCGCGGGCAAAGTAAAACGTCGCACCAATCTGGCGGGATTTAAGCACGTTGCGGATGCGGTGCTTGTTACCCGCATCCCACCACTGGCGCTGGTAGCCGAACATTGAGCTGTGGAAGATTTCCTGCAGTTTCTCAATCTACTCGTCGGTGAACAGGTTCTTTATTGGTGCTGATCGCGAGCCTTTGTTGCGGTTTTCCACGTTGGGGTTCAGGTCGGCTTCATTGCCGCCGTTATTGAATTTCCCGATCCGGGCGTGGCGCTCTGACTGCCGGGCCAGCAGGTCGATTTCTTTATAGTCCTTCCCTTCCTTCGTCTCCTTCATGACCAGTTGGCAGTAGCGTGCGGCGGTAGTCAGCTGCATCTGATCCAGCGGGCCATAGTCGCCCCACCTGTCGCGCTTTTTCCAGCTGTGAACGGTTGCGGGTTTCTCTCCCAGCATTTCAGCAATGCGGGCGATGCGGTATCCCTGAAAGTGCAGCAGCAAAGCCTGCCTGCGGGGATCGAGGTCTTCGGGGGCGGGTGTCATGTTCATGCAGCCAAAATACGGCCCCGCCGCCGCCTTTTCTGCTGTCCCTCATTGTGTCGTAAGTCGTACAACGTCCGCGCGTTGTTTCGCTACCCCCCTCACCGCAAACATAGGGCCTCAGAGCGATTTATCACAACGGAGCCTGGACAATGGCAAAGAAAGCAAAGCGTTTCCGTATCGGGGTGGAAGGTGCCACCACGGACGGGCGCACCATCGAGCGCAGCTGGCTTGAGCAGATGGCGGCAAAATACGATCCGGCTGTTTATACCGCCGTCATCAACATGGAACACATCAAGGGCTACACGCCGGATAGTCCGTTCCGCCGGTTCGGTGTCATTGATGCGCTGGACACTGAAGAAATCAAAGACGGATTGCTGAAAGGAAAGCTGGGGCTTTTTGCCACGATTTCCCCGTCGGATGATCTGATCGATATGACCGGCAAAATGCAGAAGCTGTTCACGTCGATGGAAATCAGCCTGAAGTTTGCCGATACCGACGCACCTTATCTGGTTGGTCTGGCCGTCACTGATGACCCGGCAAGCCTCGGCACCGAAATGCTGGCCTTCAGTGCCAAAGCGGAGCAGAACCCGCTGGCAAAACGCAAGCAGCACCCGGAAAACCTGTTCAGCGCGGCCACCGAAACGGTGATCGAACTGGAAGACGTGCCGGAGGAAAAGCCCGCCCTGTTTACCCGCATCAAAGCCATGTTTGCAAAGCAGCAGCAGACCGATGCCGCCCGCTTCAGCGACGTGCATCAGGCAGTTGAGCTGATTGCCAGCGAACAGCAGCAGTACGGCACCCGCACCGATAAGGCGCTGCAGGAGCAGACTGAACGCCTGAGCAGGCTGGAAGCGGACCTGCAGACGCGCGTCCTTGAGTTTGATGCTCAGAAAGCTGATTTCAGTGAGCTGAAAGAGCAGCTGGAGCGCGAAGACGGTCGCAAAGATTTCCGCCAGCGCACGCCGGGTGGCAACGCGCCAGCCGGACACCTGACCAACTGCTAAAGGAGCAGTAAACCCCATGAAAAAGAATACCCGTTTTGCCTTCAACGCCTTTCTGGTGCAGCTGGCGCGCGTTTACAAAGTTGAGCAGGAAGAGCTGCACGGCAAGTTCAGCGTGGAGCCGTCCGTTGCGCAGACGCTTGAAGATACCATTCAGCAGTCAACGGCATTTCTGACCCTGGTTAACGTGATCGGCGTAACCGATCAGTCAGGCCAGCTGCTAGGCCTCGGCGTCGGCAGCACCATCGCAGGCACCACCGATACCGGTGCCAAAGAGCGTGAGCCGACTGACCCGACGGATATGTCGGACATCAGCTACAAGTGCGAACAGACCAACTTCGATACGGCCATCACCTACGCGAAGCTGGACCTGTGGGCGAAGTTTCAGGACTTCCAGACTCGCATCCGCGACGCCATCGTGAAGCGACAGGCGCTGGACCGCATCATGATCGGCTTCAACGGCGTGAAGCGTGCCAAAACCTCCAACCGCGCGGAAAACCCGCTGCTGCAGGACGTAAATAAGGGTTGGCTGCAAAAGGTCCGCGAAGATGCGCCTGATAACGTCATGGGCAGCACCACCAAAGAAGGCACAACCACCGCCGCGCCAGTGAAGGTCGGCAAGGGCGGAGCCTATGCCAACCTCGACGCGCTGGTGATGGATGCGGTGAACGAGCTTATCGATCCCATCTTCCAGGACGACGACGAACTGGTGGTGATCTGCGGACGTGAGCTGCTGTCCGACAAGTATTTCCCGCTGGTCAACAGCGATCAGGCCAACACCGAAAAGCTGGCCGCTGACATGATCATCAGCCAGAAACGCATGGGCGGCCTGCAGGCGGTGCGCGCGCCGTACTTCCCGGCAAACGCTGTGCTGATCACCCGTCTGGATAACCTGTCCATCTACTGGCAGGAAGATTCCCGCCGCCGTTCGCTGATTGATAATCCGAAGCGTGACCGCATCGAAAACTTTGAGTCGGTCAACGAGGCGTACGTGGTGGAGGATTACCGCTGCGCGGCGCTGATCGAGAATATCGAAATCGTGGCCGCTGCTGCTGCGCAGTCAGCCGGTGCAGAGGGTTAATTCATGAGCCTGAGTCCCGCACGGCAGCACCGCCAGCGCGTCCAGGCTGAACAGGCCGCCCGTCAGGGCGGCAGTGTTCGCCACGCCAGCGGCTATGAGCTGATGCTGATGCAGCTGAATGAAGACCGCCGCCGCCTCAAGGGCATTCAGTCCACCGTGAAGAAGGCGGAAATTAAGGTCGAAGTCCTGCCGAAATACGTTGCCTGGGTGGACGGTGTGCTGACCGCCGATGGCGGGCAGCAGGACGACGTGCTGATGTACGTGATGCTGTGGCGCATTGACGCCGGTGACTATGCCGGTGCGCTCACCATTGGCCGCCACGCGCTGAAACACGGCTGGGGAATGCCGCAGGGCTTTAACCGCAACGTGCAGACGCTGCTGGCCGAAGAAATGGCCGACGCCGCTAAAAATGCCCTTCAGGCAAAAAACACCTTCGATTCCGCACTGCTGCTGCAGACGCTTGATGCGATTGGCGATCGGGACATGCCCGATCAGTCGCGCGCGCGCCTGCACAAGTCCATCGGCTGGGTGCTGCGCGAAAGCCAGCCCGTCTCTGCGCTGAACCATCTTCAGCAGGCCATGCAGCTTGATGAGCGCTGCGGTGTGAAAAAAGACATTGAGCAGCTGGAGCGGAAAATCCGTAACGCCAGCTGATAACCGGACGTGCCCACGCGCGGGGCGGCACGGGGTGGCGACAGGCAGCGCCGCATCAAAATCCCGTCCACCGCCCACCTATTCAGGAGTAACAAAGCAATGGAATTTATCGCGCCACAGAAGGCGACGGCAGCGCCGGACATTATCCCCAACAACTCATTCTGGCCGGACGTTGATCTGGCGAAGTTCCGCAGCGTCATGCGCGTTGACGGCACCGTGACGCCGGAGCGTCTGCGTCAGGTGGTGCTGACCGCGATGGCGGAGGTTAACGCGGAGCTTTACCCGTGGCGTGAGCGGCAGGAGCTGGCTGGTCATAACGGCCTGGCTGACGTTCCGGCTGAGAAGCTGGCCGGTGTGAGCGTGCGGCTGCATCACTATGAAAATGCGGTGTGGTGCTGGACGCGTGCGGTGCTGAACGAGCGTTATCAGGACTTTGACGCCACCGCGACAGCAGTTAAGCGCGGCGAAGAACTGAGCGATGCCAGCGGCGATCTCTGGCGCGATGCGCGCTGGGCCATCAGCCGTGTGCAGGACATGCCGCACTGCACCGTGGAGCTTATCTGATGAAGGTGCGTGCGCAGCAGTATGACACGGTGGACGCACTCTGCTGGCGTCACTACGGGCGCACGCAGGGCATGACGGAACAGATGCTGCAGGCAAATCCGGGGCTGGCGGAGCACGGCCCCCTCTTACCGCACGGGCTGGAGGTGGAGCTGCCGGACGTGACAGCGACGGCCACCGTGCAGGCCGTCCAGCTTTGGGACTGAATCATGTGGGAAAAAATCACCACCTTTTTAACCTGGTGCATTGCGGTAGTGATGGCGTGGCTGGGCGGCATGGACCTGAAAGACATGTCCACCGTGGCCGGTGTGCTTATCGGCCTGCTGATGGCGCTTATCAGCTGGTACTACAAACACAAAACCTATCAGCTTCTGGCAAGCGGGCGCATCACGCGGGGGGAGTATGAATCTGCAGACCGTTAAACGCTGCGCCGTGGGCGTGGTGCTGGCGCTGGCCGCATCAATGCCCGGATTTCAGCAGCTGCACACCTCCGTGGAGGGGCTGCGGCTGATTGCGGATTACGAGGGCTGCCGCCTGCAGCCGTACCAGTGCAGCGCGGGAAAGTGGACCGACGGGATCGGTAACACGTCCGGCGTGGTGCCGGGTAAGTCCATCACGGAACGGCAGGCGGCGGGGAATTTCATCACCAACGTGTTGCGCACTGAAGCGGCACTGGCGCGCTGCGTGGCGGTTTCCATGCCGCAGCAGGTTTATGACGCGCTGGTGTCGCTGGCGTTCAACGTCGGGACCGGCAACGTGTGCGGTTCAACAATGGTGGCGTTGCTGAAAAAGGGTAAATGGCGCGATGCGTGTTATCAGCTGCCGCGCTGGGTGTACGTGAAAGGCGTATTTAATCAGGGGCTGGATAACCGGCGCGGGCGTGAGCTGGCCTGGTGCCTTAAAGGAGTGTGATATGCAGATGATTAAAACATGGTGGTTTACGGCGTTACTCGCCGTCCTGCTGACGCTGGTCAGTATCAGTCACGGCAGCTTTGCGGGCTATCCGCTGGCGGCGCTGCTTTGGGCGGAGTTTATCGCATGGGCTTTCATCGGTTTTTCAGGGCTGTGCTGCGCTGCAGCTTTTACCGGCAGGGAGCGTAAACGGGTGTTTGCGTGGCTGCTGCGGTTTGCGCAGCTGGCTGACCGCGTGCCGCTCAGGTGGTATCACCGCGTAATTATCGCAGTGGTGATGTGGACAGCGGGATGGCAGCTGACGGTGCTCATGAGCCTGAACGCCTTGTTTTATTGCTGGATGATCAGACCAGAGCTTAAGCAGGCCGCAGCATGACGCGCGCACTGGCCGTTATAGTGCTGATCCTGCTGCTTGTCACCGGCGTGCAGTCTTACCGGCTGAGCAGCGCCCACGGCAGGATTGATGCGCAGCAGACCACCATTGAGGGCCAGGGCAAAAAGCTGAGCCAGAAAAACAGCCAGCTGATTGCCCTGAACATCCTGACGCAGACCAGCAGCCAGGCGCAGACGCAGCTTTACGCCGCCGCCGAACGCAACGGCCAGCTGCTGCGCGACCGGCAGCGAAAGATTGAGGAACTGAAACGTGAAAATGAAGACCTGCGCAGCTGGGCTGATGCCGCTCTGCCTGATCCTGTTGTCCGGCTGCGCCAGCGACCGGCCCTCTCAGGAGGTGAATCTTACCGTGAGTGGCTGTCCGAAAATCACCCGCTGCCAGCTGGACCCGGCAGCGCCGCGCACTAACGGCGACCTTCTGGCTCTGCTGGACGAGACGGAAGCCGCCTGGGCGGCATGTGCCGGTAAGGTCGATACCATCATCAGCTGTCAGGAAAAAGACGATGAACAAGCCGCAGTCCTTACGCAGCGCCCTGAATAAGTCGGTCCCTTACGTGGCCGACAACCCGGACCGCCTGCACCTGTTCGTGGACAGCGGCCAGCTGGTCGCCACGTCTGCCCCATCCCTGTCGTGGGAATATCGCTACACACTGAACGTGGTGATCACCGACTTTACCGGCGACCAGAACCTGCTGATGGCCCCGGTGCTTTTGTGGCTGCAGAAAAACCAGCCCGACGCGCTGCAGAACAGCGAGGCGCGCGAAAGGCTGTTTTCATTTGAGGTGGATATTCTGGGCAATGACCGCTGCGACATCAGCATGGACGTGAAGCTGACCGAGCGCGTGCTGGCAACGACGGTAGACGGGAAAATCAGTATTGAGGCGGTGCCCGAGCCGGACGCGCCGGAGGAAGTCTGGACGGTGAAACGTGGCTGAACTGCATGAAGTGGACGCCTGGCTGGCGGCGCTGCTCTCACAGCTGGAGCCTGCCGCCCGGAAAAAGATGCTGCGCGAGGTGGCACGCGACGTGCACCGCATTCAGCAGGCAAACATCACCGCACAGCGTTCCCCGGACGGCACCGCATGGGAGCCGCGCCGAATCAGCGCCCGCAGCAAAAAGGGGCGCATCCGTCGCGGCATGTTTGCGAAGCTGAAAACGGCAAAGTATCTGAAGGCGCAGGCAGGCGCGGACGCAGCTGAAGTTGCCTTTGTGCCGGGGGTTCAGAAGCTGGCGCGCGTCCATCATTACGGACTGCGGGACCGGGTAAGCCGCCGCGGCCCGATGGTGAAATATGCGGAGCGTCCGTTATTAGGATTAAGTGAGGAAGTAGAAAAGGAAATCAGAGAGGTTTGTATAAACTTTCTAGACTCAAAAGGTTTATTAAAATAGGAGATTGACCGCATTAACCTCCTACCTAAAATTAATCGAGATGAATTACAAGAACATTGCAAAGCTAATTTTTATTAATCTTTCCTGACATGTAATACAATAAAAATATACCAAGAATAAGCAAAATGATAGATATGGAATTATAAATACTCCACTGGCTGGGTTCTATCGTAGACAAAATCAACAGAATAACTGATGCTATACCAAGCATAATTGGTTCAACAGCCTCATCAGGACCTTCAGTGACAAGCATGTAAGCCAGCTGTAATCCGCAAGAAATAGCTAATGCATTTGCAACATAGGTTAAAGTTTTAATATGCCTAACATGTGATATTAGAGGCCACCTATCAACACTTTCAGTCCATGTTAATTTAATTAAATGAAAATCCCTAACACTCCAATAATAAATGACATGACTCACGTTCACTTTATCGAAGACATTGAGTGTGTCAAGAATTTCAATAACACCTTTTGCCATTAACAGTAAACTTAAACAAATGAAAATTATTTTTTGGGCGTAAGCCTGTAAATGTTGAGCTGAGAATGCCACTTTATCATATGGTTTCCTAACCCTAGGCCATATGGGTAAAAGTTGTTTGTCAAACTCCTCTTTTGTAGGTGATCCATTATATCCAACTATATTTCCTATATCTCTCCTAAAACTTCTGTTAAAACCGAGCAAAACTAATATCACTACACCAATAATTATAAAAGACCATAATAGATATTTGTCCATTATTTACCTGACTTCCATGACTGCAAAAAATTAAGGGGTACTAAAGATAGGTTTTGTGCCATAAACCTCACAATTTAAGAAGCTATCATAAAGATAAGCCGCAGTGCATCATTTTTCAATGAACACTCAGCTCACCGAAATCATGCGCCTTATCACCAACCTGATCCGCACCGGCACTGTGTCCGAAGTGGACCCGGTTAACTGGCTTTGCCGGGTGAAAACGGGCGACCTTGAAACCAACTGGATTAACTGGCTAACCCTGCGCGCCGGTAGCACCCGCACATGGTGGCAGCCCACCGTCGGGGAGCAGGTTGTGCTGCTGAGCCTGGGCGGCAATCTTGAAACTGCCTTTGCGCTGCCCGCCATTTATTCCGAAGCCTTCCCGCCGCCCGACTATTCAGAAGACGGCACTACCACGGTGTTTAAGGACGGCGGCTGGTTTCAGTACGAGCCGGAAACCGGCCTGCTGCTGATAAAGAATATCAAAAGCGTGCGCATTGAAGCGGCAGACGGCATTCAGCTGATCACCGACGTGCTGGGGATAGAGGCCAGTCAGACACGGATTAACAGTGACACCACGATGAACGGCGATGTGACACACGGCGGCGGTTCAATGCGTTCAAACGGCGTGATTGCTGATAAGCACTTACATGACGGGGTGAAGAAAGGCAGCGATATGTCAGGAGGCCCGCAATGATGTATCTCGGCATGAGCCGCGACACCGGCGAAGCCATTACCGACATCGAACACATCCGGCAAAGCGTGCGCGACATCCTGATCACCCCGGAAGGCAGCCGCATTGCCCGGCGTGGTTACGGTTCGCTGCTGTCGGTGCTGATTGACCAGCCGCAGAACGACGCCACCGAACTGCAGGTGATGGCCGCCACCTATACCGCACTGAGCCGCTGGGAGCCGCGCATCCGGCTGGCCTCGGTAAACATCACGCGCAATGCGGACGGCTCTATGCAGGTTGATCTGAGCGGCCAGCGCGCCGACGGCTCACCGCTTTCTCTGACGGTTTCAACGGGGGTGAACAGTGGCAGTAATTGACCTTTCGCAGCTGCCTGCACCGCAGATTATTGAGGTGCCGGACTTTGAAACGCTGCTGGCAGAGCGCAAAGAGGCGCTGATTGCGCTTTATCCGGCGGATGAACAGGCCGCCATGCGCCGCGTGCTGGCGCTGGAGTCCGATCCGGTTGTGAAAAGCCTGCAGGAGAACGTCTACCGGGAAATCCTGCTGCGCCAGCGCATTAACGAGGCGGCGCAGGCGGTGATGGTGGCTTACGCGCTCGGCAGCGATCTGGACCAGCTGGCCGCCCGCAGTAACGTGCAGCGCCTGACCGTGACCCCTGCTGACCCGGACGCGGTGCCGCCGGTGGATGCGGAGATGGAATCAGACGATGCGCTTCGCGTGCGCGTGCCGGAGGCGTTTGAGGGGCTGAGCGTGGCCGGGCCGACGGGTGCGTATGAGTTTCACGCGAAAAGCGCCGATGGCCGGGTGCAGGACGTGTCCGCCATCAGCCCGTCACCGGCGACGGTACTGATCACCGTCCTGAGCCGTGAGGGCGACGGCACGGCGGCAGCGGATTTGCTGACCACAGTGAACACCGCGCTGAACGCAGACAGCGTGCGCCCGGTGGCCGACCGCGTGACGGTTCAGGGAGCAACCATCCGCAGCTACAGCGTGAAGGCCAGGCTGCACCTGTTTGACGGCGTGGCCGCCGGTCCCTGTCTTGAGGCGGCAAACGCGAAGCTGGCCGCTTACCTGACCGAGCAGAAAAAACTGGGGCGCAGCGTGCGGCGTGAGTCTTACGGGGCGGTGATGCGCGTGGCCGGTGTGGACTGGGTGGAAATCACCGAACCGGCGCAGGACATCATCATGGACCGCACGCAGGCGGGCTACTGCACCGGCACGGACATTTCCGTGGCGGGCGATCAGGGGGTGACATGAGCAACAGCAGTCTGATGCCGCCCGGCTCATCTGCGCTGGAGCGCCGCCTGGCAGAAGCCTGCAGCGGTATTTCCGGGCTGAACGTTCCGCTGCGCGACCTTTGGAACCCGGCCACCTGCTCGGTGAGCTTTCTGCCTTATCTGGCCTGGGCGTTTTCGGTGGACCGATGGGACGAAAGCTGGGCGGAGAGCGTCAAGCGGCAGGTGGTGAGCGATGCGTTTTACATTCATCAGCACAAGGGCACCATCAGTGCCATCCGCCGCGTGGTGGAGCCTTTCGGCTTCCTGATCCGCGTCATTGAGTGGTGGAAAAACGGTGAAGCGCCGGGCACGTTCCGCCTGGACATCGGCGTGCAGGACCAGGGCATTACTGAAGAAACCTACGCGGAGCTTGAGCGGCTGATAAGCGACGCGAAGCCGTGCAGCCGTCACCTGCTGGGCATGTCCATCAACCTGCAGAGCGGCGGGACTTTATTCACTGGCGCGGGCAGCTATGACGGCGACGATCTCACCGTCTACCCCTACACCCCGGACATTATCTCCGTCGGCGGCCAGAGCTACACGGGCGCGGCGGTTCACGTTATCGACCTGATGGAAGTGGGACCATGACAAAATTCTATGCCATCGTGACCAGTACCGGCGCGGCAAAGATTGCCAACGCCGTGTCGCTCGGCACAAAACTGAACATCACGCACATGGCCGTGGGCGACGGCGGCGGCACGCTGCCGACGCCGAACGCCAGCCAGACGAAGCTGGTTAACGAGGTGCGCCGCGCCGCGCTTAACTCGCTGACGGTGGACGCGGCCAACAGCAGCCAGATTATTGCAGAGCAGGTTATCCCGGAAACCGAGGGCGGATTCTGGATCCGGGAAATGGGGCTGTTTGACGGTGACGGCACGCTGATTGCCGTGTGCAACACCGCCGAAACCTACAAGCCGCAGCTGCAGGAGGGCAGCGGGCGCACTCAGCGGCTGCGTATGATCATCATCGTCAGCAGCACCGACGCCGTGACGCTGAAGGTGGACCCGTCCGTGGTGCTGGCAACGCGGCAGTACGTGGACGACAGCGTGCTGGAGGGGCGCCAGTATGCGGACAAACTGACAGCTGCGCACCTTGCCGCCGCGAATCCACATCCGCAGTACCTGCTGGCCGCTGACGGTTCGGCAATGCCGGTCGGCATTCCGCAGCCGTGGCCGCTGGCAACGCCTCCGAGCGGCTGGCTCAAGTGCAACGGCGCATCCTTCAGTGCCTCCGCTTATCCGGCGCTGGCTAAAGTCTATCCGTCACTGAAGCTGCCCGACCTGCGCGGGGAGTTTATCCGCGGCTGGGACGACGGGCGCGGTGCTGACAGCGGGCGTGCGCTGCTTTCAGCGCAGGGCGATGCCATCAGGAACATGACCGGCGTTCAGTCGCTGGCCGTGCCTTATAACGGCAGGTCAGACGGGGTTTTTTACAATAACGGCAAAAATGCCAATGAGGGCGTTTATGTTGATGGAGCAGCCATTACCGACGGGCCTCCTGTTGGCAACACATCAAACGGGCAGTCTATGGGCGAGAAAATCTATTTTGACGCCTCGCGCGTGGTGCCGGTGGCGGCGGAGAACCGCCCGCGAAACGTGGCGTTTAACTACATCGTGAGGGCTGCATAATGGCGAAGGCAACGCTTGATAAGAATGGGCTGGCAAAAGCCGACGGCACACTGACGGTGTACGGGTATGACGCGCTGACCGGGGAGTTTAACGGTGCGGTGCAGGAGTTTCTGGCGCAGGGCGTCGGCCTGCCCGCCTGTTCCTGCCTGACCGCACCGCCTGACGCGCAGGCGGGCACGGTGGCCGTGTATCAGGACGGCAGCTGGCAGCGCGTGCCGGACCATCGCGGCGAAACGGTTTACCCGGTTTCCGGCGGCGCGCCGGTGAAAATCACGGCGCTGGGTGACTATCCGGAGGAAACCACAACGCAGGCCCCCGCAACCGCGTTTGATAAGTGGGACGGTGAGAAGTGGGTGACCGACAGCGATGCACAGCAGCAGTCGCGGCTTGAGGCGGCGGCCAACGAAAAGGCGGCGCGCGTGAGCGAGGCAAACGGCATCACCCAGGCATGGCAGACGCAGCTGCTGTTAGGCATCATCACCGATGCGGACAAAGCCACGCTTACCGCCTGGATGAAGTACGTTCAGGCGGTGCAGGCCACCGACGTGTCAGGCGCGCCGGACATCAGCTGGCCCGCAAAACCGCAGTAACCAACAGGCCCGCTACGGGCCTTTTTTCATTGTGTGATTTTCCACACAACGCCATCAGGATGCACCCGCGCCCGCGACCTTTCACCATAGCGGAACCCCTTCACAGGAGAACCGCCACATGGCACAGGATTATCACCACGGCGTGCGCGTTGAGGAAATCAACGAGGGCACCCGAACCATCGCCACCGTCAGCACTGCGATTGTGGGACTTGTCTGCACCGGCGACGACGCCGACGCGGCCACCTTCCCGCTAAACCGCCCGGTGCTGTTAACTGACGTACTCACCGCCAGCGGCAAAGCCGGGGAATCCGGCACGCTGGCCCGCTCACTGGACGCCATCGCGGATCAGTCAAAACCCGTCACCGTTGTTGTGCGCGTGCCGCAGGGCCAGACCGAAGCGGAAACCACCGCCAACATCATCGGCGGCGTGACCGACGGCCAGCGCACCGGCATGAAGGCGCTGCTGGCTGCGCAGTCTCAGTGCGGCGTCAACCCCCGTATTCTCGGCGTGCCCGGCCACGATAACAAAGCCGTCGCCACCGAACTGCTGAGCGTGGCGCAGAGCCTGCGCGGCTTTGCCTACCTCTCCGCGTATGGCTGTAAGAGCGTTGAAGAGGCGATTGCCTACCGCGCCAACTTCAGCCAGCGCGAAGGGATGCTGATCTGGCCTGACTTCATCAGCTTTGACACCGTGCTGAAGGCGGACGCGACGGCCTACGCCACCGCACGCGCGCTGGGCCTGCGCGCCAAAATTGACGAGCAGACCGGCTGGCATAAGTCCCTGTCAAACGTCGGCGTGAACGGCGTCACCGGCATTTCAAAAGACGTTTTCTGGGACCTGCAGGATCCGGCCACTGATGCGGGCCTGCTGAACCAGAACGACGTCACCACGCTGATCCGTAAAGACGGTTTCCGCTTCTGGGGTTCCCGCTGCCTCAGTGATGACGCGCTGTTTCAGTTTGAGTGCTACACCCGCACCGCGCAGGTGCTGATGGACACGATGGCAGAAGCGCAGATGTGGTCCGTTGACGGTGCGCTGAACCCGTCGCTGGCCCGCGACATCATCGAGAGCATCCGCGCGAAGCTGCGCAGCCTGGTGAATCAGGGCTATCTGATTGGTGCGGACTGCTGGCTGGACGAGAGCGTGAACGACAAGGACACGCTCAAGGCGGGCAAGCTGCTGATTGACTACGACTACACGCCGGTGCCGCCGCTGGAAAACCTGCTGCTGCGCCAGCGCATCACTGACCAGTACCTGGTCGATTTCAGCAGCCGCGTCAGCGCATAAGGAGACGGAAAGATGGCATTACCCCGCAAACTCAAGCACCTGAACCTGTTCAACGCAGGCAACAACTGGCAGGGGCTGGTTGAGTCCCTGACGCTGCCAAAAGTCGCGCGCAAGTTCGAAAAGTATCGCGGCGGCGGCATGGCTGGTGCGGTGGATATCGACATGGGCCTGGACGACGGCGCGCTGGATACGGAATTCACCATCGGCGGCACCGAAGCACTGCTGTTTAAGCAGCTTGGCACCGAAACCGTGGACGGCATTCAGCTGCGCTTCACCGGCTCCATCCAGCGCGACGACACCGGCGAAGTGCAGGCGGTCGAGCTGGTCACGCGCGGACGCTATAAGGAGCTGGACTCCGGCGAATGGAAGACCGGCGAATCCAGCACCACCAAAGTGTCCGCCACTAACAGCTACGCAAAGCTGACCATCAACGGCGAGGTGGTTTATGAAATCGACATCGTAAACATGATCCACATCGTGGACGGCACCGACCTGATGGAGAAGCACCGCAACGCGCTGGGCCTGTAATCACACCGGCAGGCCGCGCGCCTGCCGCTTAACTCTCTTTTTAACGGAATCGCATCATGACTGATAAAACCGCTCCAAATGAAAAAGCCGTTGAGCTGGACACCCCGATCCTGCGCGGCAAAACCGAAATCACCTCCGTCACCGTGCGCAAGCCGCAGTCCGGTGCGCTGCGCGGCACCCGCCTGCAGGCGCTGATGGATATGGACGTGAACGCCATGATGGTTGTGCTGCCGCGCGTAACCAGCCCGGCGCTAACCGCACAGGAAATCAACGAAATGGACCCCGCCGATCTGGTGAGCCTGTCGGTCGAGGTGGTCACTTTTTTGCTGAAGAAGTCGGTCCTGTCAGATTTACCGACGGCCTGACGGTTGACGATCTGGTGGCGGACATCGCCACCGTCTTTCACTGGCCGCCCTCCGTTACCGAATCCATGACGCTGACCGAGGTGCTGGAGTGGCGGCACAAAGCAATCCTGCGACACGGGGCCAGCGATGAGTGATAAAAATCTGCGTCTGCAGGTCGTGCTGGGTGCGGTCGATAAGCTGACGCGCCCCTTCCGCAGCGCCCGCGACAGCACCCGTGAGCTGGCTGGCTCGCTGCGCGACACCCGCAACACCCTCAAAGAGCTGGACGCACAGGCCGGGCGTATCGACGGCTTCCGCAAGACCCGCTCACAGCTTGCCATCACCGCGAATAACCTGAAGGCCGCCCGCGAAGAAGCGGCGCGGCTGGCCGTACAGTTTACGGAAACTAACAGGCCAACCGCCGCGCAGGCCCGCGTGCTGGAGCAGGCGAAAAACCGCGCCAGCCAGCTGCAGCAGACCTACAACGGGCTGCGCCTGTCGGTGCAGCGTCAGCGTGAGGCGCTGGGCGCTGCCGGTATTGACACAAAAAAACTGAGCCAGGCACAGCGCGAGCTTAAAAGTCAGTCGGACGAGGCGCGCGCCGCCATTGACCGGCAGCAGCAGTCGCTTAAAAAGCTGGGAGAACGTCAGGCAAAACTGAGCGCGGTGCGTGAGCGCTATTCCCGTTCGCTTGAGGTACGCGACCGCGTGGCCGGTGCCGGTGCGGCAACGTCTGCCGCCGGGCTGGCGATGGTTGCGCCTGTTGCTGCCGCCGTGCATGCATCAGCAGCAATGGAAGACGCCATGAAGGGCGTGGCAAAGCAGGTTAACGGGCTGCGCGATAACGACGGAAACCGCACTAAGCAGTTCTATGACATGCAGGCCGCCATCAAGGCCGCCAGTGAGCAGCTGCCGATGGAAAACGGCGCGATTGACTACGCCGCGCTGGTTGAGGGCGGCGCGCGCATGGGCGTGACCAACCAGAACGACTCCTACGAGGACCAGAAGCGCGACCTGCTGGCGTTCGCCACCACGGCGGCTAAGGCGTCAACCGCGTTTGAGCTGCCCGCCGGTGAGCTGGCCGAAGGGCTGGGCAAGATTGCGCAGCTGTACAACATTCCCACGCGCAACATCGAGCAGTTGGGCGACGCGCTGAACTACCTGGACGACAACGCCATGTCCAAGGGTGCTGACATCATTGATGTTATGCAGCGCATGGGCGGCGTGGCCGACAGGATGAACTTCCGTCAGGTGGCGGCGCTGGGGTCAACGTTCCTGACGCTGGGTGCCACCTCTGAGATTGCGGCCAGTTCCGCTAATGCCATGGTGCGCGAACTGTCCATAGCCACGATGCAGAGTAACCGGTTTATGGACGGCATGGACCTGCTGAAGCTGGACCCGGCAAAGATTGAAAAGCAGATGACCACGGACGCGATGGGCACCATCATGCGCGTGCTGGAAAAGGTTAAAAAACTGCCGGACAGCAAGAGAGTGCCCGCGCTGACGATGCTCTTTGGCAAGGAGTTCGGCCCTGCAGCGGCAAAACTTGTCAATAACATGCCGGAACTGCGCCGCCAGCTGGCACTGACGCAGGGGGATGCTGCAAAGGGTTCGATGCAGAAGGAATCTGACATCAATAAGGACTCTCTTTCCGCACAGTGGATGCTGACTAAAACCGGCGTATCCAACACCATGAGCGGCCTGGGCGATTCGCTGCGCACGCCGCTGATGGACATTATGGATATGGTGAAGAAAGTCACCGGTGTGACCCGTCGCTGGGTGGAAAACAACAAGGAACTGGCGGGCACGATCGTGAAGGCCGCGGCGGTTGTATCGGTGGTGGTGATTGCGCTGGGTACGCTTATGATCGGCCTGGCTGCGGTGCTGGGACCGCTGGCGCTGCTGCGCCTGAGCTGCAACGTGCTGGGGCTTAAGGCGCTGCCGGGGCTTGCTTCAGCAGCATCACGGGCAGGCAGTATGCTCGGCTGGCTGGGAAGCGCCCCTCTGAGCCTGCTGCGGCGGGGAATGGGCGACGCGGGCGGGCGCGTCAGCCTGCTGGCCGGGCCGCTTGCTTCACTCCGCGCCAGCGCAGGCATGGCGGGTAATGCACTTAAGGCGGTGGCAGGTGCGCCACTGCACCTGTTCAGGGGAGCCATGCGCGGCGTGTCCGCCGCTGCCGGAATGATGATGAACCCGGTGGCGGCAGGTCGGGTACTGCTTAGCGGTACGGGTCAGGTGCTGCGCTGGCTGGCGTCCGGTCCCGTGGCGGTGCTTCGCGTTGCGCTGACCGGCATTTCATGGGCCATGGGCGCACTGCTGAGTCCTGTCGGGCTGCTGGTCGCCGCGCTGGCAGGCGTGGCGCTGGTTGTCTGGAAATACTGGCAGCCGATTAAAGCATTTCTCGGCGGCGTGGTTGAGGGATTCAGGGCTGCCGCCGCCCCGGTAAGTGAGGCGTTTGCCCCGCTGAAGCCGGTTTTTCAGTGGATTGGCGATAAAGTGCAGGCGCTGTTCGGCTGGTTCCGCGACCTGCTGACGCCGGTGCAGTCCACGGGGGCTGAGCTGGACAGCGCAGCCGCGAAGGGTAAGGAGTTTGGTCAGGCGCTGGCCGATGGCCTCAGCATGGTGATGCACCCGCTGGACACGCTGAA
The DNA here is from genome assembly GCF_041982285.1 of Pantoea sp. ANP04. Lineage (NCBI taxonomy): Bacteria > Pseudomonadati > Pseudomonadota > Gammaproteobacteria > Enterobacterales > Erwiniaceae > Pantoea > Pantoea sp. ANP04. The sequence continues at coordinate 64,810 of NZ_JAUTYS010000012.1, forward strand.
ATCAGGGGTAACTGATCTACTGGATAAATTCGGTCTGATTAGTAAGGCGTCGGCCAGCGTGAAGTTGCCTGCTCAGGTTCCAGCTGCTGCAGTCAACAACGCCGGAAAAGTGGTGCTGCCGCCGGGCGGGTTCCCGCGCATGTACGACACCGGCGGCCATATTCCTTCCGGCCAGATGGGTATCGTGGGTGAGAACGGCCCCGAACTGATTAACGGCCCGGCTAAAGTGACCAGCCGCAGGCGCACCGCAGGGCTGGCGGCACTGGCGGCGCTGACGCTGGGCGGTGCGGCGGCACCTGCCACAGCTGCACCGCTGCATCCGCTGAGTCTGCCCGCGCAGGCATACCGGCAGGATGCGCCACGCATGAGCGGCACAGCGGCAAACACAGCGCCGCAGATTAACGCCTCGTTCACCATCGTGCAGCAGCCGGGGCAGAGTCAGCAGGATCTGGTTGATGAAGTGATGCGCAGGCTTCAGGCAGAGCAGCGGAAGGCTGAGGCGCGCGAGCGCAGCAGCTACCGTGACAGGGGAGGATTAGAGGAATGATGATGACGCTGGGCTTATTTGTTTTCATGCTGAAGACGGTGCCCTATCAGGAGCTGCAGTATCAGCGCAGCTGGCGCTTCCCGTCAAACAGCCGGGTCGGCGTGCGGCCTTCGCTGCAGTTCTTAGGCCCGGACAACGACACGTTGACGCTTTCCGGCGTGCTGCTGCCGGAGATTACCGGCGGCAGGCTGTCGCTGTTTGCGCTGGAGCAGATTGCGGAGCTGGGCCGCGCGTGGCCCCTCATTGAGGGCAGCGGAACGATTTACGGTATGTTCGTAATCGAGAGCCTTAACCAGACCAAAGCGGAGTTCTTCAGCAGCGGCGTGTGCCGCCGCATTGAATTCACGCTGACGCTGAAGCGCACCGATGAATCGCTGGGGGAAATGTTCGGCAGCCTCAGCGATCAGCTTTCCGTCATGCAGAGTGCGGCTACTACCGCCGCCGGGAAGGTCAGCGCCGCAGCGGGAGGGTTATTCTCATGATGACCAGTCCGTGGATTACCGGCCAGCAGAATTCCCCCGCGTTCCGTCTGACGATGGACGGCGCAGACATCACGCAGAAGCTGGAAAAGCGCCTGCTAAGCCTGACGCTTACCGACAACCGTGGCTTTGAGGCGGACCAGCTGGACATCGAGCTGGACGACGCAGACGGCCAGCTGCAGCTGCCACGCCGGGGCGTCGTGCTTTCGCTGTCGCTGGGCTGGCAGGGAGAGGCGCTTTTCCCGAAAGGCAGCTATACGGTTGACGAAATCGAGCACAGCGGCACGCCTGACCGGCTGACGCTGAGGGCGCGCAGCGCGGACTTCCGGCAGACGCTGAACACGAAGCGGGAGAAGTCCTGGCACAAAACCACAGCAGGCGAAATTGTCCGGGACATCGCCGGGCGCCATAAGCTGAAGGCGGCAATGGGTGAAGACATGGCCGCCGCAGAAATTGACCACCTTGATCAGACTAACGAATCCGACGCCAGCTTTCTGATGCGCCTAGCTAAACAGTGCGGCGCTGTGGCCTGCGTCAAGGACGGCAATCTGCTGTTTATCCGGCAGGGACAGGGGAAGACGGCAAGCGGTAAGGCGCTGCCGGTGATCACCCTTCAGCGCAGGGACGGGGACAGCCACCGCTTCACCCTGGCGGACCGCGACTCTTACACCGGCGTGATCGCCAGCTGGCTACACACTCGCGAACCGTCAAAGAAGCCGGTGGCGAAGGTGAAGCGCAGGCGACGCAAAACCACGACGAAGAAGAAAGAGCCGGAGGCGAAGCAGGGGGATTACCTGATCGGCACGGATGAAAACGTGCTGGTACTGAGCCGCACTTACGCAAACCGGGGCAATGCAGAGCGGGCGGCCAAAATGCAATGGGAGCGCCTTCAGCGTGGTGTGGCGACGTTCTCTATACAGCTGGCGTGTGGTCGAGCAGATCTTTACACGGAGATGCCGGTGAAGGTAAGCGGGTTCAAACAGCCAATTGATGCGGGGGAGTGGATCATCACGACGCTAACGCACAGCCTGAGCTCGGAAAACGGTTATACGACAAATATTGAGCTTGAAGTGAAAATAGATTCACTTGAAATGGAATAAAACTATCTCAAAATGGTTAAATTGAGTAATATTTATCTCAATTGGGTTATGGAGACAAAATGATGATGAATTGCCCTTTGTGTGGGAATGCCGCACATACCCGCAGTAGCTTTCAGGTATCAGCAACAACCAAAGAACGATATAACCAGTGCCAGAACATCAATTGCAGCTGCACTTTTAAATCTCATGAAACCGTGTCAGAGATCATCATGAAGCCCGGAGCGGTTAAGCCAGTGCCGCCTCATCCGAGTAGGGGCCAGCAACAACCATTATGGCTGTGAGCCCTAATGAGTTGAAAGTGTTCTATTTGAGCATTTGTTATGTATATGTTTACTTTTCTTTTTATTATTTGAATATGATTAATTACTGGAAGAAAATAATTATCTCTTTCATGAAAAAAGAATATGAATATGAAAACAGCATTATTTGCTGATGTAACTAAAAATTTACAGATACTTAACTTTGTTTAGGTAATTAAACCGGGGTTATTCCCGGTTTAATTAATGTTAGTCAGATCAGTGTACTGATGGAATTAGCGGTAAGGTTGCAATTTTTTCCCTTGCAACGATTCTTCAGTAAAGTAGATTTCAGGAATCAATACACCTTCTGCAAAAAGTGACATTGGCATAAAAGTTTTTCCAAAATCACCAAATAAATTAGCCTGATAAATTAGCCCCATTTTTTCAAAGGCAGCTTTAACACTTTGATCCACCAATCTGCGAATGGCTTTATCTTCCTGTGTATTATACTGGCGGTAGATCCATCCGCGCAATCTCATCCTGGTATCGAAGTCCAATTCAACCAAAACGCTATTCAGATATTCAAGTTTAACCATTCCGCTAAACTCTACCTCATATCCAGCCATCATCAAGAAATGATAGAGGCGGAAAGACGATTCATAAAATTGTCGCGGCGATGTATTTCCTATAAAAGTGCCCAAAAATTGATTATGCAGGCCTCTTTTATTAATTCTATACTCGAGGTTGTAACGTCCGGAAGGATGGCGAGAAACTTTCAGGCTAATTTCTTCGGCAAGAAACATACTGAAATCTTTTGGCTCTTTACCAAAACGATTTTTGAAATTCTCATTCAAGTTATCGAAATTATGCTGAATTTCTAATTTAAACGGTTTGTCGTTTTTTTTCTGATCTGAAAACTTCAAATCAAAAGTGAGAGCGGAACCGCTTTTATGGCCAAATGAGTAACTTACTGTATTTTTTATGGCCCGCATCCGACTGCTGGAAGTTAATTCAACATTGTTTTTGTAATCAAATAGAGGATAAGCAACATCATTAATAACAGCAGCCAGCATGGTGATGTTGTCAGGTGCAATGAGTGATTTCATATTACGAACTCCATAATTCTGCATGCATACATACAGCTATTGCTGTGACTATGTCTATCTCACGTCCGTATGCACAGAATATGGGCTACGGGGATTAAACGGGGGCACGATAGAGCTCATCCGTCCTTTAACAATACTCATGCCCATAAAAAAATCAAGCTATTTAAAGCATGAATTTTTATCTAAAAACGATCATATGGCTCTTAGAGTTTTAATTAGCGTAAAACTACTGCCAGTCACGCCCATTTATGGATACTCATCTGACCATTAGGCGAAAGCATATCTCATCCTTTGTTACGAAAATTCGTCTGTTAGAGCTAAAGAAAATCGTTGTGGGGTTCATCTTGAATGATATGTAGTGGCGAAAGATGAAAGGGGTTGGAAAATCCTGCTGCCATTCTGCTGCCAATGGTAGATCCTGAAAACAAAAAAGCCACCCTGAAAGGTGGCTTAATTGCATGATTTAAATCAACAAATTTGGTGGCCCCTGCTGGGCTTGAACCAGCGACCAAGCGATTATGAGTCGCCTGCTCTAACCACTGAGCTAAGGGGCCAGCGGAGCGGGGATTATAAAGTATCTCTTCAGGACGATCCAGCACTCAGCTACCGGTTGCTGAAATAAGCAGCAGTGATTTACCTGCTGATTTATATAACAAAACTGGCAACGCCTGGCGCAGTAGTCGCAAATCGGCACGGATAATGCTTCCCCGTGCCTTAAGTAAAACCCGATGTCAGGTGCTATGGCAGATGACTGACTCAGCTTTGACGATAACGAGATGCTGATCGATTCCTTGAAAGATGGGGAACCATCGCGCCACGTGCCTGATCGTAGTCGTGCCACATCTGCAGATCTTCCAGCGCCGGAATAGTTACCGTCTCCTTGCTGTCGAGTCCGGCCAGCGCGGCGTCCACCATCTCATCAACGTCCATCAGCATTTCAGCCGGGATTTCATTAATAGACTGGCCTGCGCGATCAAAAATCTCTGTACGGGTTGCGCCGGGTAACACCGCCTGAACCTGCACACCGCTCTCCGCGAGTTCACGCTGCATGGCGCGCGTCAGGGTCAGTACATAAGACTTAGTGGCGTTATAGGCGCCATTGAACATCTCATGCACCAGCGACAGCACCGAGGCGATATTGATAATAATGCCGTGACCGCGTGCTTTAAATGCCCGGCCAGCCGCCTGTGCCAGACGCGTCGGTGCCAGAATATTTAACGCCAGCATGCTGTTGATGCGTGTGATGTCCGCCTCCAGAAACTCGCTTTCGACACCCATGCCTGCGTTGTTCAGCAGCAGCGTAATCTGTGCGTTGTTTGCGAGCTCTGACTCCACACGCTGCAGGTCCCGCTCATGCGTTAAGTCAGCCTTCATCACGGTTACCCGAATATCGTGCTGTTGTGTCAGCGCATCAGCCAGTGTGGTGAGTCGTGCCTGATCCCGTGCGACCAGGATGAGGTCATAACCGCGTGCTGCCAGTCGTTTTGCGTACGTTGCACCGATACCGCTGGATGCGCCTGTGATTAAAGCTGTGCCTGATAGTGACATGTTTGCTTCCTCGTATGATGGTCGTCATAATAACTATCAATATGACGATCATCATATTTGTCGTCAAGCTGGAATATGATGAGCGTAATAATTACTATAATAGCCAGAAGCCATGCAGCAAAAACCGCAGGAGATGATATGGAAAAGCAGGGCAGCAAAGCGCATACGCGCCAGCGTATCCTTAATGAGGCGGCGCGTGTGATGCGTGAAACCGGCACTGAAGGGATTGGAGTGGCGGCGCTGATGAAGCGGGTTGGCCTGACACATGGCGGCTTCTATGCACATTTTGCGTCACGCGAGGAGCTGGTTGAGGAGGTGCTGAAACATATGTTTGCTGAATCTGATACCTTCAGGCCTGCTAAATCCGTGACCCAACCAGCAACGCAGCTGGCTGATTTTATTGATAGCTATCTTTCCGATGCGCATCGCAATGCACCGGCTCAGGGCTGTCCGCTGGCGGCACTGGTGAGCGAAGTGGCCCATCTTCCACAGCCGACACGGCAGATCTTCGCCCAGGGCTTCAATACGATGCATGCCGGTCTGGTGCAGATACTGCGTGAGCTGAGATTGCCGGATGTGGAAGCGCTGGCCTCCAGCATGCTGGCAGAGATGGTGGGCGCACTGGCGCTGGCACGGGCCTGTCCGGATGCTGAGCGGGCCAGTCAGATGCTGCAACGCAGTCGCGACGCGCTTAAGCAGCGTACGCTGGAGGTGGCGGCATGAGTGAGCATGCTATCCGCGACATTATCAGCTCCGATCTTGATGTGCTGTTCTGCGGCATCAATCCAGGTCAGTCAACGGCCCATCAGGGATTTCACTTTGCGCATCCCGGAAACCGGTTCTGGAAGGTTATTCATCTGGCGGGATTCACCCGGCAGCAGCTGAAGCCGGAAGAGGAGCAGCGCCTGACGGAAACCGGCTGCGGCATCACCATGCTGGTAGAACGGCCAACTGTGCAGGCAAATGAGCTTGCGCCTGATGAGCTGCGGGATGGCGGTAAACGCCTTATGGAGAAGGTTCTGGATTATCAACCCGCCGCGCTGGCCATTCTGGGTAAGGATGCATTCCGTCGTGCTTTTAAACAGAGCAAAGTCGAATGGGGCAAACAGCCGATATGTATGGGGAAAACTCAGGTGTGGGTGTTGCCGAATCCCAGCGGACTGAATCGTGCATCACTGGACGAGATGGTCGGGGCGTATCGTCAGCTCTGGCTGGAACTGCATCCGGAGAGTCACTGACGTCGGGCAGGGCAGGGGAGTGGCGCGAACAGGCAGGCATAAAAAACCCCGGCGAACCGGGGTTTTTGTCGGACTTAATCGTCGAGGAAGCTACGCAGCACTTCCGAACGGCTCGGATGGCGCAGTTTACGCAGGGCTTTCGCTTCAATCTGACGAATACGCTCACGCGTCACGTCGAACTGTTTGCCCACTTCTTCCAGCGTATGGTCCGTGTTCATATCAATACCGAAACGCATGCGCAGTACTTTCGCTTCGCGCGCGGTCAGGCCAGCCAGCACGTCATGGGTGGCAGAACGCAGACTCTCTGACGTTGCAGAATCCAGCGGCAGCTCCAGCGTGGTGTCTTCGATAAAATCGCCCAGATGTGAATCTTCATCATCACCAATCGGCGTCTCCATAGAGATCGGCTCTTTAGCGATTTTCAGTACTTTGCGAATTTTATCTTCTGGCATCAGCATACGCTCAGCCAGCTCTTCCGGCGTTGGTTCGCGGCCCATCTCCTGCAGCATCTGGCGCGAAATACGGTTGAGCTTGTTGATTGTCTCAATCATATGCACCGGAATACGGATGGTACGCGCCTGGTCGGCGATAGAGCGGGTGATGGCCTGACGGATCCACCAGGTCGCATAAGTCGAGAACTTGTAACCACGGCGATATTCAAACTTATCTACCGCTTTCATCAGGCCGATATTACCTTCCTGAATCAGGTCGAGGAACTGCAGACCACGGTTGGTATATTTCTTCGCAATCGAAATAACCAGACGCAGGTTAGCTTCCACCATCTCTTTCTTAGCGCGACGCGCTTTGGCTTCACCGATCGACATGCGACGGTTAATATCTTTAACCTGTTCAATGGTCAGGCCGGTCTCTTCTTCAACCTGTGCCAGTTTCTGCAGGGAACGCATCACGTCATCCTGCACTTCCAGCAGTTTCTCAGACCACGGCTTGTTCATCGCCAGAGCGGCTTTGAACCAGCTTTCGTTGGTTTCGTTGCCGGTAAACAGCGTGATGAAGTTCTTCTTCGGCATTTTGCACAGCTCAATACAGAGCTTCATGATCAGACGTTCCTGAGTACGGACACGTTCCATCATAGTGCGCATGCTGCCTACCAGGTAGTCGAACTGCTTCGGTACCAGGCGGAACTGTTTGAAGACGTCAGAAAGGTTCTGGATTTCGGCAACGGCAGCAGCATGACTGCGACCTTTGCTCTTAATCACGCTGCGGGTCGCTTCATACTGCTTACGCAGGTCAGAAAACTTCTCGCGCGCCAGTTCCGGGTCGATTGAGTTATCGTCGTCGGAGCTGTCGTCATCCTCTTCATCTTCTTCTTCATCGTCGTTACGATCGGCTTCAGAAAGTTCAGAGCCTACGTGCGTTGCCGTTGGGGCAATATCTTCTTCTGCGTTAGGATCGACGAAACCGGTGATCAGGTCGGAGAGGCGTGATTCGCCTGCTTCAACTTTGTCATACTGATCCAGAAGATAAGTAATGGCTTCAGGGTATTCGGCGACAGAACACTGAACCTGGTTGATACCGTCTTCAATACGCTTAGCGATGTCGATTTCGCCTTCGCGCGTCAGCAGTTCAACGGTACCCATTTCACGCATATACATGCGAACCGGGTCGGTAGTACGCCCGATTTCAGATTCAACGCTGGATAACACCTGAGCGGCAGCTTCTGCGGCATCTTCATCAGTATCGGAGCTGTTTTCGTTCAGCATCAGATCGTCGGCATCCGGGGCTTCTTCAACCACCTGAATACCCATGTCGTTAATCATCTGGATGATGTCTTCGATCTGATCTGAGTCGACGATATCTTCCGGCAGATGGTCATTGACCTCAGCATAGGTCAGATAGCCTTGCTCCTTACCACGGGTGACAAGAAGCTTGAGCTGTGACTGCGGGTTTTGCTCCATAAGACGGTATCCACACTTCTGTTAAATTAGATTGGTGTCGGTCGGCAGCGCGCCAACAATAAGCAGTGAAGGCGTTTAGTTCTTGCCGCTGCCTTCGTCGCGGCGTGGGCTTTGCCCATCAGTAATCGGCACTTAAGCCGCTTGTTAACTCTGTGCTAAGGGCCTGGCTTACTTGCCATTCTGCTTCCCGGCAGTGCTCGCTCTCCTCACGTACATCAGTACGCTCCGGGAGCTGTGCGCTGGCGGTAGCCAGACTGGCATCGACGCCGACCCTTAAAATTCGTGCGGCTGCCCTTTCATCATTCGGAATGGACAGCATGCTGAAAACAGTTATTTCCTGGCAAACGCCTGACTGAGTGTCCAGAATTCACGGCGCTCATCGGCGCTGAGTCCCTGAGTGCGCTCACGCGCAATCAAAAACTCCAGACGCTCTTCAAGAGCAGCATCATAGATGCTGGCCAGCGAGTCCTGAAACACCGCTTCGGCTTCTTCATCTACTATCATGTGGTTCCAGATCGCCAGTGTTTCAAGCGTCTGACTAAAATTTGTTCCGCGATATAACTCTAGTAGCTGACCGGTGGTCAATCCAGGATTCTCATTACAACGGCCCACTAATTCAATAAATAGCGGTAAACCCGGCATTTTTGACTCAGACAGCCCATCCAGAGAAGGCACCATCGTGGCCAGTTGTGGGTTCTGAATCAGTAACGCAATCAGTACACGCATGGTGGTACGCTTCAACGGAGGCGCAACCGGTGCGGTTCCGCTTGCGGCCTGCTTCGGCATCAGCTTTTCAAGCTGATTATCGTCAAGAATACCCAGTTTATTCCCCAGCTCCTGACGCATATAAATACGTAAGGTCTCACCGGGAATCTGCGTTATCAGCGGTAAAGCCAATGTGCTCAGGCGCGCTTTTCCATCGCGTGAGCTCAGATCCACCTGCGGCAGCAGGCTATCAAATAAAAACGAAGAGAGCGGCATCGCCTGCTCCATCCTCGCTTCGAAGGCGACTTTACCCTCTTTACGAACCAGCGTATCCGGATCTTCACCATCGGGTAAAAACATAAAGCGTAGCTGACGACCATCATTCATGTAAGGCAATGCGGTCTCGAGCGCACGCCAGGCCGCTTCACGACCCGCTCTGTCGCCGTCGTAACAGCAGATCACGGTGTCGGTACTGCGAAACAGCAACTGAATATGTTCAGCAGTGGTTGAGGTGCCTAATGACGCAACGGCATAATCGATGCCGTACTGCGCCAGCGCAACCACGTCCATGTATCCCTCGACCACTAACAGGCGGGCGGGTTCAGGATGGTTCTTAACGGCTTCATACAGGCCATAGAGCTGACGGCCTTTATGAAAAATGGGTGTTTCCGGTGAGTTGAGATACTTCGGCGTATCGTTACCCAGCACGCGTCCGCCAAAACCAATGACGCGTCCACGCTTATCGCGGATCGGAAACATGACGCGGTCGCGAAACCGGTCATAGGTACGGCCTTTGTCATTGCTGACCAGCATGCCCGCTTCCATCAATGACTCGCGGTCTTCCGATTGCTTGCCAAAACGTTTGAGAACGTTGTCCCAGCCGGCTGGCGCATAACCTATAGCGAAATGATTGATGATGTCGGCGCTCAGACCACGACGATCAAGATAGTCGCGTGCTGGCTGCGCACTGGATTGCTGCAGGCCCTGCTGATAAAAACCGTTCAGGTTCTCCATCAGCTGATACAGGCTCTGGCGCTGATGGCGTTCCATCTGGCTGGGCCCGCTGCCTGCTTCGTAAGGCACGTCTAAACCGTGGGAAGTGGCCAGCTCTTCAATACTTTCAACGAACTCCAGACGATCAAAGTTCATTAAAAAGTCGATAGCATTGCCGTGTGCACCACAGCCGAAACAGTGATAGAACTGTTTTTCGCCGTTTACGGTGAAAGAGGGCGTTTTTTCATTATGGAAAGGACAGCACGCATGAAAATTCTTACCCTGCTTTTTCAGCTTAACGCGGGCATCGATAAGATCCACGATATCCGTGCGGGCAAGTAAATCGTTGATAAATACGCGTGGAATTCGTCCAGCCATACGCCCCAGATTTTCAGCTCATAAACGGCAACAAGCCGCGCTTCCTTTCGGAAAGCACGGCCTTTTACTTGACTCTGTCTGCGTGAATCACGCGGTGGAGGCGAACCTCCGGAACGACTTAGTACAGACGAGTGCGGCGTGCGTTTTCGCGAGCCAGTTTCTTGGCGTGACGCTTAACTGCTGACGCTTTAGCGCGCTTACGTTCGGTAGTCGGTTTTTCATAGAACTCACGACGACGAACTTCAGCCAGAACGCCTGCTTTCTCGCATGAACGCTTGAAGCGACGCAGTGCTACGTCAAATGGCTCGTTTTCACGTACTTTAATTACCGGCATGTAACTCTCACCTCGATAAAATTCGGTTTTTGCTGCTGACTGCGGCGCCAGCACATTTCAAAATGGTGCAGCATTTTACTCCAACTCGCGTTGGTTTGTAAAGCACCAAGGATAATTTGAAACCAACAGGAGCGTTTGCCTGTGCGGCTGCCGGTTTTTCCAGGGGCGGGAGTATAGCGCACTCTTTAGCCGACAGAAAATGACTTTTTACGCCGGATGTCCGCGCTGCACATCCAATTGCTGTGATAAACTGCGCGCCGCAAGAATGAGGTGATGCAATGCGAATTCTGGGTATTGAAACGTCGTGCGATGAAACTGGCATCGCTATTTATGATGACGAGGCCGGATTACTGGCTAACCAGCTCTACAGCCAGGTAAAACTGCACGCCGATTATGGCGGTGTGGTGCCGGAACTGGCCTCACGTGATCACGTGCGTAAAACCGTGCCGCTGATTCAGGCCGCACTGAAAGAGGCCGGTCTGGCGCCGCAGCAGATTGATGCCGTAGCCTACACAGCGGGTCCCGGACTGGTTGGTGCGCTGCTGGTCGGTGCCACCATTGGTCGCGCCCTGGCATTTGCGTGGAAAGTGCCTGCGGTGCCGGTCCATCATATGGAAGGCCATCTGCTGGCGCCGATGCTGGAAGAGAATCCACCGGAATTTCCGTTTGTCGCCCTTCTGGTCTCGGGCGGACATACTCAGCTGATTAGCGTTACTGGCGTCGGTCAATATGTGCTGCTTGGTGAATCGATCGATGATGCCGCGGGTGAGGCCTTTGATAAGACGGCGAAGCTGCTCGGTCTGGATTATCCGGGTGGGCCAATGCTGTCGAAGATGGCGCAGCAGGGCACAGCGGGACGCTTTACCTTCCCGCGTCCGATGACTGACCGTCCGGGCCTGGATTTCAGCTTCTCCGGCCTCAAAACCTTTGCTGCGAATACCATTCGCGCCAATCCTGACGATGATCAGACCCGTGCTGATATCGCCCGTGCGTTTGAAGATGCAGTCGTCGATACGCTGTCGATCAAATGCAAGCGTGCACTGGATGAGACAGGCTTTAAGCGTCTGGTGATTGCGGGCGGTGTCAGCGCTAACCGCACACTGCGCGAGCAGATGGCGATCATGATGCAAAAGCGCGGCGGAGAGGTGTTCTACGCCCGTCCTGAGTTCTGTACCGATAACGGTGCGATGATCGCGTATGCGGGCATGGTGCGGTTAAAAGGCGGCACCCGAGGCGAGTTGAGCGTCAGCGTGCGACCGCGCTGGCCGCTGGCGGAACTGCCCGCCATCTGATGTGAAAAAAGCCGGCTTGCCGGCTTTTTTTATGGTTGAGATTTCTTTTTGCGCTTCCAGATCTTGCCTTCCTGACCCCGCCACAGCCGCTGAATATTGTCGTGATGACGCAGCAGGATGAGACACGAGAGCATGGAGACCGGGAACGTGAACTGCGGTTTGAACCACCAGACATAAAAGGGCGCGATCAGGGCGCTGACGATGGCACCCAGCGAGGAATAGCCGCTGAGTAAGACCGTTAACAGCCAGGTCCCGGTAACCAGCCCGGTTAAGTCCCAGCCAATTGGCGCTATCGCGCCGAATGCAGTCGCCACGCCTTTGCCGCCGCGAAAGTGAAAGAACACCGGGTAGATATGACCCAGACAGGCCGCAATGGCGGTCAGGCCGAGATAAAGCGGCGTGACGTGCATCAGATAGGCCAGCCAGACCGGCACCATCCCTTTCAGCACATCAAACACTAATACGGTTGCTGCGGCGGCTTTACCGCCCAGACGCAGTACGTTGGTCGCACCGGGATTGCCGGAACCGTGTGTGCGCGGATCGGGCAGGCCAGCGAGTTTGCAAACCAGAATCGCACTGGAAATCGAGCCGCAAAGATACGCGAAAATAATCATACCAAGCGCGAAAGCACTCATAACACCGTACCGTTCCCTTTAGGGTCGTTTTGATCTCATCAACCGTGGATAATACGCATAATCCGCCGGAAGTGGTATCCGGCTTAGCCAAAAACAGAGACCCTCATCATGGATATCGTATTTATAGAACAACTCACGGTGTTCACCACCATTGGCGTTTACGACTGGGAACAGGGCATACAGCAGAAGCTGGTGCTCGATGTCGAAATGGCCTGGGATAACCGTCTGGCGGCCAGCAGCGACGATGTGAAAGATTGCCTGAGCTATGCGGATGTCTCATTGGCGATCCTGACGCATCTGAACGGGGGGCGTTTTGCCCTGGTTGAGCGGGTTGCTGAAGAAATCGCGGATCTGTTGATGAACCGTTTCAGTTCGCCTGGCGTGCGAATAAAGGTAAGCAAACCGGGGGCTGTAGCCCAGGCGGCGCAGGTTGGCGTGCGAATTGAGCGCGGGACTATTCCTAAATAAATACGATGTGATTGCCATCACAATGAAACCAAACCAAATTACTGTCTGTCATAGCGTGTGCCGTTTCGTTACAGCAGGCGAAACGGTGTAGACCTTAAGGTTTAATTCAGGCTTATAGCGGCATAATTTCAGGCGATAGCAGTGCGCTACCGCCTTTTTAATGGTTTGAAACGGATAGAGGGAACATTTGATGGCAGATATTCATCAGCTTTGGGTAGCTGCAATCCTGGGCGTTGTGGAAGGGCTGACCGAATTTTTACCGGTCTCTTCCACAGGGCACATGATTATAGTGGGTCACCTGCTGGGCTTTGAAGGTGAAAAAGCCGAGACCTTTGAAGTTGTGATTCAGTTAGGATCAATTCTGGCTGTGGTAGTGATGTTCTGGCGCCGTCTGTTTGGCCTGATCGGCATCCACTTTGGCGAAGTTAAACATGAAGGTGTTGGCACCGGCCGTCTGTCGTTGATCCACATCCTGCTGGGTATGGTGCCGGCGGTGGTTGTGGGTCTGGTCCTGCACGATCAGATTAAAACGCTGTTTAACCCGATCAACGTGATGTACGCGCTGGTGGTGGGGGGCGTTCTGCTGCTGGCTGCTGAGTACCTCAAGCCAAAACAGCCGAAAGCCGTCGGCGTTGATGATATTACCTATCGTCAGGCGTTCATGATTGGCTGTTTCCAGTGCTTAGCACTGTGGCCGGGCTTCTCACGTTCTGGTGCAACCATCTCGGGTGGCATGCTGATGGGCGTGAGCCGTTATGCCGCGTCAGAGTTCTCCTTCATCCTGGCAGTGCCAATGATGATGGGTGCGACCGTGCTGGACATGTACAAGAGCATCGGTTTCCTGACAATGGCGGATTTCCCGATGTTCGCCGTCGGCTTTGTCACGGCGTTTATCGTGGCGCTGATTGCGATCAAAGCCTTCCTTGAGCTGATTAAGCGCATCTCTTTCGTCTCGTTCGCGATTTATCGCTTTATCGTGGCGGCAGCGGTTTACATGGTCTTCATGTAAACCCTGGGCAGCCTGCTAGTCAGGCTGCCTGATCGCCAGACCCTGCGCGACGGCGTCAATTCGTCTCCGCGTCATCTCTTCCCGCACCTCTGCACCTTTAAACCCTGCTTCGACGACCGCTTTGGTCGGCACCGCCTGCGCCAGCGCAAAAGCACGACGCAGATAGTCGCCCTGCGGATAAGGCATGCTCTCCAGTCCAGCCCGCCCACGTGCATCCGCTTCGCTGGTCAGTGCCATCTGCTTAATACGCTGCGGCTTACGCCAGGCATCGATCCGATCAAACAGCGCCACCAGTGATGCCGGGGATTGCCGTTCGATGGTGTGCACAATGTCGTGGAACTCGGTCACGATTAACGCCAGATCGCGAATCGCGTTAGGTACCCGCAGTCGCTGACACAGCGCCTCGACCAGTGGAACGCCCGCCAGTCCATGACCGTGATGGCTCGGCCACAGTTCAGGCGGCGTCAGCGCCTTGCCGACGTCATGGAACAATGTAGCGAAGCGCACATCGATCTCGCTGGAGAGGGCTGCAGCCATCGCCAGTGTCATCAGGGTATGAACACCGGTGTCGATTTCCGGGTGCCATTTAATCGGCGCAGGAATACCAAACAGATTATCCAGCTCAGGAAACAGCACCTGCAACGCACCGCAGTCACGCAGAACCTGAAAATAGACCTGAGGATTACGGGCACTCAGCGCCTTTTCCGTCTCTTTCCACACGCGTTCGGCAGTGAGATTCGACAGCTCGCCGCTTTCGGCCATCTGCTGCATCAGTTGCTGGGTTTCGGGGGCAATACGAAAGTTGAGATGAGCAAAACGCGCAGCAAAACGCGCGACGCGCAATACCCGCAGCGGATCTTCACTGAAGGCTTCAGAGACATGACGCAGCAGGCGCAGGGCAATGTCACGCTGGCCATTATAGGGATCAACCAGCTCGCCGTTTTCATCCTGCGCGATAGCATTGATGGTGAGATCGCGGCGCTGTAAATCCTGCTCCAGCGTCACATCGGGCGAGGACCAGGTGACAAATCCAGTGTAGCCTTTCCCGTTTTTCCGCTCGGTCCGTGCCAGTGCATACTCTTCGCGACTGACGGGATGCAGGAAAACGGGAAAATCACGACCGACCTGTTGATAACCCTGCTCAAGCATGGCTTCGGGTGTGGAACCAGTGACAACCCAATCTTTATCTGTAACCGGCAGATTCAGCAGCGCATCACGCACCGCACCGCCAACAAGAAACGTCTTCACGCAAAACTCCAGAGAAAAAGAAATGATCTGCATGCCGGGCACGTCCCGCGCCTGAAATCAGCAGTGCATCTCATTTTATTGTTGCACAGATTCCCCGGATTGCAGACATGCCAAAAGGGGGATCCTGCGATCCCCCGCGAAAACCCGACAGAATGGGGTCAGTTCATCCAGCGATCGCTTTTCTTACGGCGCGGCAACATATGCGGCAGTAGCAGTCCCAGCAGCAGGCCGACACCCAGCACGCCGCCACCATACATAAACCACTGCATAATGATGGTGCGCTGTTTGTCATCCAGCTGAACGTTGGCGGCGCTGACTTTCTTCTGCGCGACAATCAGCTCATTTTTGAGCTTCTGATTTTCGCCTTTCAGCCCATTAATCACGCCGTCGCTGCTGGCGACTTTGTTCTGCATCTCAGCGGTGCGCTGGTTCCAGCTGTTGTCGATATTATCCAGCTTGGCCGTCAGATCCTTCACCTGCTGCTCAAGCTGCGGCACCCGGGTGCGCAGGCTCGGATTTGCGCTGAGCTGCGACAGAGGAATCCAGGTGGTGCGGCCTTCGGAATCGCGGATCTGGCCATAATGAGTATCGTTGTTGGTCTGTAATAGCTGAACTTCTTCCCCGGCATTCAGCTTACCGAGCAGGCGGAACTGATCGCCCGGCCCGCTACGAACCCAGGTTGAAAGCTCATCAGACACATAACGTTTTTCGTCGGCATGGGCAGGTGCAAGGCTGCTAAGGGCCAGCAAAGTGAGTCCAGCGAGTGTAATTTTTTTCATTCGATTTCGTTTGGCTTAGTCTGACTTAAAATTTACCGGCACAGTCTGGAGAGGCCTCGCATAAATCTGAATGAGAACTATCCTGGTCTCATGAGAGTGCGAAAAGGTCTGCGAAAGAGCAAAGAAAGCAGAGACAGCGCGGCTTCTGTGCATTAATCTTCGCCTGATAACCCCTTGCCCTCCAGGCGACAGCATGAGTAACCTGCTGATAATCGCCTGAAATATGCAGGAAAAACCCTCTTAAGTGCCAGCGGCGTAGTGAATAAAAAATTATGACCATCGAAATCGAACTAAAGTTCATTGCAACTCCCCAGGCAGCCGGGAAACTGGCTGAACTGCTCTCCACTCTGCCGCATCAGCATCAGGCTGCTCGCGAGCTGACCAATATCTACTTCGAAACCGACGATAACCAGCTGCGACGCTGGGACATGGGATTGCGTATCCGTGGCGTTGATCAGCGCTATGAAATGACGCTGAAAGCCGCGGGGCAGACGCTTGGCGGACTGCATCAGCGTCCGGAATACAATGTAGAACTCAGTGAGCCAGTGCTCGACATTGCGCGCCTGCCCGCAGAGATCTGGCCGCAGGGCACCGATGTCACTGCGCTGCAGCCGCGCTTACAGCCGCTGTTCACTACCCATTTCCAGCGTGAAGTCTGGCTGATCACCGCAGGCAACAGTGAAATTGAAGTGGCATTTGATCAGGGCGAAGTCACGGCGGGTGAGCTCAGCGAACCGTTGTGCGAGATCGAATTAGAGCTGAAACGGGGTGAACGCCAGGATCTGCTGGCCTTTGCGCAGCAGCTGGTGGCGCTGGGCGGTCTGCGTATGGGCAGCCTGAGCAAAGCCGCCCGAGGCTATCAGCTGGCCCAGGGTAATCCACCGCGTCAGGTTGAGGCGTTCCCGCTGCTGAAAGCCGGTGCGAAAGCGACTGTGGAGCAGGGTATGGTCGCCTCAATGTCGGCGGGGCTTCGTCACTGGCAATATCATGAAGAAGTCTGGCTGCGTGGTAACGCGGCGGCGCAGGACGCAGTGCGCGAAGCGCTGGATCTGCTGCGTCAGGCGTTCAGTCTGTTTGGTGCGCTGGTGCCGCGTAAAGCCAGTAGCGCTCTGCGTCAGCAACTGACCACGCTGGAAGAGACGCTGGTGAATGAAGAGCAGGAAGCCACCACGTTCTGCTTATCTTCCCTCTCTGTTGAGACGCAACTTGCGCTGACCCACTGGCTGGCGGAATCGCAATGGCGTCAGTGGATCGACGCTAAAGGAGAAGCCAAGCTTCAGGGATCGTTTAAACGCTTCAGCGATATCATGCTGAGCCGTGTTAATGCCGATCTGAGAGAAACCTTCATTACGGTAAAACAGCCTAATGAGTATCAGGACAAAGCCACCCGTCTGGCGCGTCAGCTGCTGACGGTGCACCTGCTGGCGGGTTCTTATCCTGTGGAAACGGTGATGGCCTGGCTTGATCCCTGGCAGCAACTGCAGTCAGCGATTCACGAAAAACAGACGTCCGGATTAGCCTGGCTGACGTCGCAGGCCCTGAAACAGCAGCCGTTCTGGCTCACCAGCGGCGCTGCCCGCTAAGGGACATTCCGTCACGCCATCAAGGAGGGAGTTATGTTGTCAGCACTGCCCGCGATGCTACGCGACCAGGCCGAAGCGGCCGCCCGACAGCTGGAGATTCCGCTGGATTCGCTCAGTCCGGAGCAGGCTGCCGGACTGGCTTTCAGCGATTTTGTGCTGGAAAACCTGCAACAACATCCCGACTGGTGGCAGACGATGCTCGACCAGCCGCCGCAGCCTGATGAGTGGCAACACTATTCTGCATGGCTGAATCAGGCGCTGAATGCAGTCGACAGCGAAGCGAGCCTGATGCGCGAACTGCGGCTGTTTCGACGCCGTATGCTGGTACGTGTCGCCTGGATGCAGGCTCTGCAACACGCGACGACCGAACAAAGCCTGCAGCAGCTCAGCGTCTTAGCTGAAGTGCTGATCAGCCGGGCACGTGACTGGGTCTATCAGGATTGCTGTCGTGATTTTGGTACACCCTGTAATGCGGAGGGTGATGCTCAACCGTTGCTGATTCTGGGCATGGGCAAGCTGGGCGGCGGCGAACTCAACTTCTCCTCTGATATCGACCTGATTTTTGCCTGGCCGGAAAACGGCACCACACGCGGCGGACGGCGTGAGCTCGACAACGCCCAGTTCTTTACCCGCATGGGACAGCGGCTGATCAAAGTGCTGGATCAACCCACCATGGATGGCTTTGTCTATCGGGTGGATATGCGGCTCCGTCCGTTTGGCGACAGCGGCCCGCTGGTGATGAGTTTTGCCGCGCTGGAAGATTATTACCAGGAGCAGGGGCGCGACTGGGAGCGTTATGCCATGGTCAAAGCGCGGCTGATGGGGGATGACCACGATCGCTGGAGTCTGGAGCTCCAGCAGATGCTGCGGCCCTTTGTTTACCGGCGCTACATCGACTTCAGCGTGATCCAGTCTCTGCGTAACATGAAAGGGATGATCAGCCGCGAAGTTCGTCGACGTGGTCTGAAAAACAATATCAAACTGGGTGCGGGCGGCATCCGTGAAACCGAGTTTATCGTGCAGGTGTTCCAGCTGATTCGTGGCGGACGAGAGCGCTCGCTTCAGCTGCGATCGCTGTTGCCGACGCTGGAGGCGATCAAAAATCTGGCCCTGCTTCCTGCTGAGCAGGTCGATGCACTTCGCGACGCTTATCTCTTCCTTCGGCGGCTGGAGAATCTGCTGCAAAGCCTGGGCGACGAGCAGACCCAAACGCTGCCAGAAGATGAACTGCATCGTGCCCGTCTGGTATGGGCGATGGATTGTGTCGACTGGGATGCTCTGATGACGCGGCTCGACGATCAGATGGCGGCGGTACGCGCCATCTTTGACGAGCTGATTGGTGAAGATACTCCAGACATTGGCGATCAGCGTGAGCTGGCAGAGTTTCAGGTGCTGTGGCAGGACCAGCTGGAGGATAGCGAGCTTGCGCCGCTGGTCCCGCAGCTCAGCGACGAGCAGCGATTAACGCTGCATCAGACACTGGAGGCGTTTCGTCAGGATATCAATCGACGCACTATCGGTCCGCGTGGTCGTCAGGCGCTGGATCAATTGATGCCGCGACTGCTGAGCGAAGTCTGCCCGCGTGACGATGCGGCTGTCACGCTGAGTCGCCTGACACCGCTGCTGATCGGCGTGCTGACCCGCAGTACCTATCTGGAGCTGCTGACCGAATATCACGGTGCGCTGCGTCACCTGATTCGCCTGTGCGCCGCCTCACCGATGGTGGCCAGCCAGCTGGCGCGTCACCCCTTGTTGCTGGATGAATTACTCGATCCCGCCACGCTCTATCAGCCGACGGCCACCGACGCCTATCGCGATGAGCTGCGTCAGTACCTGCTGCGCATCCCCACTGAGGATGAGGAGCAGCAGCTGGAAGCTGTGCGGCAGTTTAAGCAGGCGCAGCATCTGCGCATTGCTGCGGCTGATATCGCGGGCACGCTGCCCGTGATGAAAGTCAGTGACCATCTCACCTGGCTGGCAGAGGCGATTATCGAGTCGGTGGTCCGCCAGGCGTGGAATATGATGGTACAGCGCTACGGGCGTCCTTCGCATCTGAGTAATGAACATGAGCGCGGCTTTGCGGTGCTGGGCTACGGCAAGCTGGGTGGCTGGGAGCTGGGTTACAGTTCCGACCTGGATCTCGTCTTCCTGCATGACTGTCCGGCTGACGCGGTAACAGAAGGGGAGCGCAGCATTGATGGCCGTCAGTTCTATCTGCGCCTGGCCCAGCGCATCATGCATCTCTTCAGTACCCGCACTTCGTCCGGCATTCTTTATGAAGTCGATGCGCGGCTGCGTCCTTCGGGTGCGGCGGGCATGCTGGTCAGTACCTTTGAGGCCTTTGAGGAGTATCAGCGCAGTGAGGCCTGGACCTGGGAGCATCAGGCGCTGGTCCGGGCGCGCGTAGTATTTGGCGAGGCGACACTGGGTGAACGTTTTAACGTAATCCGTCAGGCGATTCTCTCACTGCCACGCGCCGCGGATGCGCTGCAAACCGAAGTACGCGAGATGCGTGAAAAGATGCGTACTCATCTCAGTAACAAACATAAAGGGCGCTGGGATATCAAAGCCGACGCGGGTGGCATCACCGATATTGAATTCATCGCCCAATATCTTGTCTTACGCTACGCCGCTGAGCAGCCTGAACTGACGCGCTGGTCTGACAATGTGCGCATTTTTGAGCTGATGGCGAAGTACCATAAAATGCCCGCAGATGAAGCGCAGGCGCTGACGCAGTCCTATGTGACGCTACGCGACGCACTGCACCATCGCGCCCTGCAGGAGTTGCCGGGTCATGTTGAACCTGAGGCGTATGCAGCGGAACGGCAGACGGTGATGAACAGCTGGCAGCGCTGGCTGGTAACCCCTGCGTCTATCCTGGCGTGATGCTGATAGCACAAATCGCAACTGTGCTATCATCCGCGCACTATTTTTAATGCAGTCTGGAGTGTCTGGAATGAAAGTGACTCTGCCCGCGTTCGGCCAAGCCTCAGTGCTGGTTGTTGGCGATGTAATGTTGGATCGTTACTGGTATGGCCCAACCAGCCGTATCTCCCCTGAAGCGCCGGTGCCGGTGGTGAAAGTGGACACGGTTGAAGAGCGCCCTGGCGGCGCGGCAAACGTAGCGATGAACATTGCAGCACTCGGTGCCGCGTCGCGCCTGATTGGCCTGACCGGTGAAGATGATGCGGCGCGCGTGTTGAGTAACACGCTGAAAGACGTCAACGTTCATTGTGACTTTGTGGCGATCAAAAGCCATCCGACGATTACCAAACTGCGCGTGCTTTCCCGCAATCAGCAGCTGATCCGTCTCGATTTTGAAGAGGGATTTGATCAGGTTGATCCGGCGCCGATTCATCAGAAAATGCGTGAGTCACTGGCCGCAGCAGGTGCGCTGGTGCTGTCCGACTACGCCAAAGGCGCGCTCTCCAGCGTGCAGACCATGATTACGCTGGCGCG
The DNA here is from genome assembly GCF_041982285.1 of Pantoea sp. ANP04. Taxonomy (NCBI): domain Bacteria; kingdom Pseudomonadati; phylum Pseudomonadota; class Gammaproteobacteria; order Enterobacterales; family Erwiniaceae; genus Pantoea; species Pantoea sp. ANP04. The sequence goes on from NZ_JAUTYS010000012.1 coordinate 85,866, forward strand.
CGAAGCGGGCGTGCCGGTATTAATCGATCCGAAAGGCACTGATTTTGCGCGTTACCGGGGCGCGACGCTGCTGACGCCGAACCTCTCTGAATTTGAAGCCGTGGTCGGCAAATGCAAAAACGAAGAAGAGATCGTCGCGCGTGGCGCGCAGTTAATTGCAGATTTTGATCTCGCTGCGCTGCTGGTGACCCGTTCAGAAAATGGCATGACGCTGCTGCAGCCGGGCAAAGCACCGCTGCATCTGCCGACTCAGGCACAGGAAGTTTATGACGTGACCGGTGCCGGCGACACGGTGATCGGCGTGCTGGCTGCGGCTCTGGCTGCGGGTGACTCGCTGGAAGAAGCCTGTTTCCTGGCCAATGCCGCGGCGGGTGTGGTGGTGGGTAAACTGGGTACGTCGACTGTCAGCACCGTCGAGCTGGAAAATGCGATTCACGCCCGCCCTGAACAGGGTTTTGGCATCATGACGGAAGCGCAGTTAAAAGCCGCCGTTGAGATGGCCCGCCGTCGTGGCGAAAAAGTGGTGATGACCAACGGCGTATTCGACATTTTGCATGCCGGCCATGTCTCCTATCTGGCAAATGCCCGCAAGCTCGGCGATCGCTTGATCGTCGCGGTGAACAGTGATGCGTCAACTAAACGTCTGAAAGGCGAAAGCCGCCCGGTGAATCCACAGGAAAACCGGATGATCGTGCTGGGCGCACTGGAAGCGGTCGACTGGGTGGTGGTATTTGAAGAGGATACGCCGCAGCGTCTGATTGCAGGCATTCTGCCGGACCTGCTGGTCAAAGGTGGCGATTACAAGCCGGAAGATATCGCGGGCAGTAAAGAGGTCTGGGCAAATGGCGGCGACGTGCAGGTGCTGAACTTCGAAGACGGTATCTCTACCACCAACATTATTAAAACCATTCGCGGTAGCTGAAGCAGAGCAGTAAGCGGGAGCCGGGCTCCCGCTAAACCGCTTATTCTTGCTTATTATCCGCAGCAGGCTTCGCCACGTCGGCAGCCGGTGCCGGTGACGCCGCTGGCGAACTCGCTACGGAGGCAGAAGGGGTGACTGCTGCAGAAGTGGTGACAGGTGCCGTTGCGGTCGGTGGCGTACCGGCTGACGAACCCTGACTTTCCAGCTGGGCCAGACGTTGTTCCAGCGCCGCCAGTTTCTCACGCGTACGCAGCAATACCTGCGTCTGCACATCAAACTCTTCACGGTTGACCAGATCCATACGGGTCAGCTGCGCCTGAAGAACCTGACGAATTTTCTTCTCGACATCATCACCAAACTCACGAACACCTTTAGGCATCGCTTCGTGAACCTGACGGGCAAGTTGTTCAATTTTTTTCGTGTCGATCATGATGATTTCCTGGTTACGGGAGCTGTGTCAGCGTGTTTACCAACGTAATAAGTGTTAAGTGTAATGCCAGAAATGAAAAGGATAAACCTCAAATCGGTAACGCAGGAAATGCAAAAGCAATTGCGCTATTGATGATTGCCGCTTCAAACGATCGGCGTTATAGTTTAAAGGCTTATTCTCAGGGCGGGGCGCAATTCCCCACCGGCGGTAAATCAGCTTCGGCTGAAAGCCCGCGAGCGCTTTATCTTGATGAAAAGAGAGATAAAGGTCAGCAGATCCGGTGTAATTCCGGGGCCGACGGTTACAGTCCGGATGGGAGAGGGTAACGACTTCTGTCGGACAATTGTGTCTGCTTCACGTTATTGCCACGTCTTTTTGACGTCACTCCTAAGCACGCCCTGATTCTGGTAACCCATACATTTTAAGGTTTTTATTACCATGAATCAGACGCTACTTTCTGAATTTGGCACGCCTGAACAGCGTGTAGAACGTGCTATCGCCGCCCTGCGTGAGGGACGCGGTGTGATGGTACTCGACGATGAAAATCGTGAAAACGAAGGCGACATGATCTTCGCCGCAGAAACCATGACGGTTGAACAGATGGCGCTGACCATTCGTCACGGCAGTGGCATCGTCTGCCTATGCCTGACCGAAGCGCGTCGCCAGCAGCTCGATCTGCCTATGATGGTGGAGAACAACACCAGCTCCTTTGGCACCGGTTTCACTGTGACCATTGAAGCCGCAGAAGGCGTCACTACGGGTGTCTCCGCTCAGGATCGTATCACCACTATCCGTACAGCTATCGCCGACAATGCCAAACCTTCTGACCTGCATCGCCCGGGCCATGTCTTCCCGTTGCGCGCCAGCGAAGGCGGTGTATTAACACGTGGCGGACATACGGAAGCGACCATCGATTTAGTGACGCTGGCCGGCTTCAAGCCTGCCGGTGTCCTTTGCGAACTGACCAACGATGACGGCAGCATGGCTCATGCACCCGAAGCGATTACTTTCGCTCGCCAGCACAACATGCCAGTAGTGACTATCGAAGACCTGATTGCATGGCGTCGCACGCACGAAACACGCCACGCCAGCTAATCGTTCTGCTGCGTTTAACGGGCCCCTTTCGGGCCTGTTTCCTTTCTGCCGCCCTCAGGATGGTCCGGTTTTAATCCTCCCTTTCCTTCTCTTTTGTCCGATAAATATCTGAAATTCCTGCTACGTTAAATTTCATTCAAATTTCCTGATGATCTCCATCATGCTTATCAGCGTGATAAAGCGGCGAATGCGCGTATCGTAGTGGCTATCAAACAGACGATCCCGGGGATCACGAATGAGCCAGTTACGTATGCCAGCGCTGTTTTTGGGTCATGGCAGCCCAATGAATGCCCTTGAAGAGAACCGCTATACCGCCGCATGGCGTCATGCGGGTGACACTCTGCCACGTCCACGTGCGATTATTGCGGTTTCAGCGCACTGGTATACGCGCGGCACCGCCGTGACAGCAATGGCTCATCCTAAGACGATTCATGATTTTGGTGGCTTCCCGCAGGCGCTGTTTGACACACGCTATCCGGCGCCGGGATCGCCTGAACTGGCCCAGCAACTGGCAGAGCTTTTAGCGCCTGTCGACGTAAAGCTTGATCAGGAATGGGGACTGGATCATGGATCATGGGGCGTCCTCATCAGGATGTATCCCGATGCCGACATTCCGGTCGTGCAGCTAAGCATTGATGGCACTAAACCAGCGGCGTGGCACTTTGAGATGGGCCAGAAACTGGCTGCGCTGCGCGATCAGGGTGTGATGATTGTCGCCAGCGGCAACGTGGTGCATAACCTGCGTAAAGTGCGCTGGGACGGCAATAGCGAAGTCTATCCGTGGGCCAGCAGTTTTGAGCAGTTTGTCCGCGATAACCTGGCGGTGCAGAGCGATGCGGCTTCTCATCCGCTGGTCAACTTTATGGACCATCCGGGTGCGGCGCTGTCTAATCCAACACCCGAACACTATCTGCCGCTGCTGTATGTGCTGGGCGCACGTCAGCCGGATGAAACCATCAGCATTCCGATTGATGGCATGGAGATGGGTGCAATCAGCATGTTGTCGGTTCAGGTAGGTTAGGGCAAAGCTAAGAGAATACAGGCCAGAAGCTGACCTGTATTCTCGCGGCGCGTTAGCCGATAAATGCGTGCGGGTAGAAACGGGAGAGATCCTGAGTGATCAAATCGCGATCTTCACGCAGGCCAATACCCGCCGGTTGATCGTCAATCAGCCAGCTGCCGATCAGCGTATAGCTGTCGCCAAATTTAGGCAGAGGATGGAACTGCTGAACGATCATTCCCTCTTCACCGTATGGCCCATCAACGCGGGCAATCTCCTGACCATTTTCTACGATCCGGATATTGGCACCTTCACGTGAAAACAGCGGCTTCACCACATATTTGTCCATGTGCGGAACGTCATCTTCGGCGAACCAGGCGGGCAGCAGGTTAGGGTGATTCGGGAACATTTCCCACAGCAACGGCAGCAGGGCTTTGTTCGAGACGATGCTTTTCCATGCCGGTTCAAGCCAGCGTACGCCAGCATCACCCAGCTTGGTTGAGAACATCTCACGCAGCATAAACTCCCACGGATAAAGCTTGAACAGGTTACTGATCACCTGATCCTGAGCATCGGTAAATTCCCCTTTTTCGCCCAGGCCAATTTCATCTATATAGAGAAATTCACTCGGCAGCCCCGCTTCAGTAGCGCAGTCCTGAAGATATTGCACGGTGCCACGATCTTCGTCGGTGTCGCGGCAGCAGGCGAAGTGCAGCCAGTTAAAGCCGTGCTGCTGATGTAATGCGGCAAAACGTTCAATCAGCTTTTCCTGCAGGCTATTAAACTGGTCACTGCCTGCCGGGAGCTGACCTGCGTTGAGCTGGTCTTCCAGCCACAGCCACTGGAAAAATGCCGCTTCATACAGTGAGGTCGGCGTATCGGCATTGTTCTCCAGCAGCTTCACATCGCCTTTGCCATGCCAGGCAAGATCAAGGCGTGAGTAAAGCGACGGCTGACGCTGATGCCATGAATCGCGCACGAAGTCCCAGGTGTGTTTTGGAATGCGGAATTTGGTCAGCAGCGCTTCGCTGTTTACGACCTTATCCACGACCTGCAGGCACATCTGATGCAGTTCTGCAGTGACATCTTCCAGATGCTCGATTTGCGCCAGCGTGAACTGGTAATAAGCATCTTCACACCAGTAGGGTTCGCCATGCATGGTATGAAAACGAAAACCGAACTCGGTGGCTTTTTCACGCCAGCCTGGGCGTTCTGAAATGGCAATGCGTTCCATCGGGGCGTTAGCCTCCCATTGAGCGGCTGGATGTACCGCTGGCGCTGCTTCGCTGCATGCTGTTCTGTTTCGCGACGGTTTCACCAAAGCCACCACGGGTAATGGTGGAGGTCGTTGCCGGTTTTGGTGCCAGCGCCGTTTTAGGCACGGTCATGGTTTTGCCGGAAGTGGCAGCACCATAGTTACGGCCGGAGGCATCAACAAACTGGCCGTTTGCCGGGCTGCGGGCATTTTTCGGTGAGAATAGCGGTTGCTGCGCAAAGCCCGAACCACCGCCCATCATGCGGCCCATCATGTAACCGGCCATTAGTGGCATCCAGAAGCTGCCGCCACTCTGCTGCGATTCAGCATTGGTGGTGCCAACGCCCGCCTGAGCCGGTGTCTGCTGACACTGATTTTCACCAAATTCAGCGACACAATCTTCACGCGTGGCATATTTTGGCGCAGTTCGTTCAGCCTCTTTTTTAGCCTCATTGAATGCGGTAGTACACTGCGCACTCTGGCCCGGATTGGCTTTCGAACAGTCATCCGCATTCTGGTACATCGAAACCGTTTCATCGTTCTGTTCGCAGCCAGCCAGCATAAATACGGCTGAAACGGCGATAGCAACGGGCGTCAAGTGGCGTGCCTGCCAGCTTTTACGAAAAGCGGCATAGCGAATAGATTTTGTGCGTTTCATTATGATTATCCTGTGCCCAAAGGTAGCGCATAGAATAGGGGAAGGGGGGGTAAAATTGAAGCTGGAGGCCTGATACAACAGGGATCTTTACTTAGTTATACGTTCAACAGAGAGACGGGCCGCAAAGCAGCCCGTCCACTGATTATTGACCGAAAGGATTACCGCTGCTGTGGCGAGCCGCAGGACGCGCTGCCTCAGACGAGCCAGTTGCCACCGGACCGCTATCCACACGAGCGGTCTGCTGGGCATTTTCCGGCGCCACCGTTTCCGGGGAAGTCGGAATCTCTTTACCCAGTTGGCTGTTCAGTTTCTGCAGGCTCTGCTCGTTGAGCGTACCCAGTGCATAGCTGATATTCAGCTGGTTAATCAGGTAGCTATAACGCGCATCAGAGAGCTGCTGTTTCGCGTTGTAGAGCACGGTCGTTGCATCCAGCACATCGACGATGGTACGTGTACCCACCTGATAGCCCGCTTCGGACGCATCCAGTGAGCTTTGTGCAGAGACGACTGCCTGTTTGTAGGCGTTGATGCTGCTGATAGACGCATTCACGTTGTTAAACGAGGAGCGTACCGTCTGTACTGCTGTGCGGTGAGCGCTTTCCAGCTGTTCGCTGGCGCTGACAAAATTGTATTGCGCCTGTTTCACCTGAGAGGTAACGCTGCCGCCGCTATACAGTGGCAGTGAGAAACTCAGGCCAACCTGGTTTGAACCGGTAATTGAATCGGTAGAACCCTGGCTCTGGTTTGCACGGCTGCCGCCATATTTGCTGTTTGACATGCCGGTGGAGGCGGTCAGATCCAGCGTCGGCATATGGCCGGTTTCCGCTGAGCGAATCTGCTCACGCGCCAGATCCTGATTCAGACGCGCAGAGAGCAGTGACAGGTTACGGCTTTCTGCCTGCTTAAGCAGCGCACTCACCGCTTCGGGCTTATCGGTTCTGAAACGATCAATGCTCAGCGAAGCCAGCGACATATAGTCCATGCCGGTAATCTGACGCAGCGTTTCTACGTTGTTATCAAGATTGTTACGCGCGGTCACTTCATTGGCCAGCACGCTGTCATACTGCGCACGGGCGTTCTGAACATCAGTGATGGCAACCAGGCCAACGTTAAAACGCTGGGTGGTCTGATCCAGCTCGCGGTAGATAGACTGTTTCTGCGCTTCAGTGTAAGAAAGGGTATCAATCGCTTTCAGCACGTTGAAGTAGGCCGTTGCGGTGTTCAGAATCAGATCCTGCTGCGCCACCTGATAGGTCACATCCTGAATACCGGCGGTCTTTTCCTGCAGAGTCAGCGCGCGCCATTTCGACATGTCGAAAATAGTCTGGGTTAAATTCAGAGAGCCGCTGGTCGTGTTGGAATGAAGACCACTACTGTCGCGATAACCGTTATTATAGGCGTAGTCTGCACCCAGTCCGAGCTGAGGTAATAATGGGCTACGCGCTTCGTTGATTTTCTCAAAAGCAGAATCACGATCGGCAGCGGCGCTGCGCAGATCCGGGTTGCTCAGACGTGCTTGCTGGTAAACCTGAAGCAGGTCTTCGGCCTGGCTGGCGAAGCTGAAACCGCCCAGGCTAAGCCCAATAAAAAATGGGAGCAGTTTTTTCATTTGCATTCCTTTTGTTGCAGCAAATTGCAGTGGGTGCGCTGCCGGGTAAGCCAAAAAATTATCGCCGATTCTAGCAGAGGGCAACTGTGAGATAAGTTGGCTGAAAGTGCCTTCTATCTCTAATCTACGTAAATATTTCAGAAAGAACTACTTACATGGAGCACGGTTACAGGCTTTTTTCGCTCCACCCCAATCTGCACAAGGAACCTGATGATGCCGGAAGAAAAAAAATCCCCTGTGACTTTCACAAAAAACGATGTAGAAATTATTGCACGAGAAACACTCTACAAAGGTTTTTTTTCCGTTGAGCGATACCGCTTCCGCCACCGCCAGTTTAATGGCGAAATGAGTGGAGAAGTGCAACGCGAAGTTTTTGAGCGCGGACATGCTGCCGTGCTGCTACCTTATGATCCCTTACGCGATGAAGTGGTGCTGATTGAACAGATCCGCATCCCGGCTTATGACAGCAGTGCTTCACCCTGGCTGCTGGAGATGGTCGCCGGTATTATCGAGCCCGGTGAATCGGTCGAGCAGGTTGTGCGCCGTGAAGCCGTTGAAGAAGCAGGATTGGACGTCGGTCGGGTTAAGCCCATGCTTAGCTATCTGGCCAGCCCTGGCGGCACCAGCGAACGTTTATCGGTGCTGATTGGGGAAGTGGATGCCAGCCAGGCAGAGGGATGCCATGGTCTGGAGGAAGAGAATGAGGATATTCTTGTCCATGTGGTGAGCCGCGAACAGGCGTACCGCTGGGTGGAAGAGGGGATAATTGATAATGCGGCGTCTGTCATCGCCTTGCAATGGCTGGCGTTGCACCATGAAAAACTACGCGAAGAGTGGATACAAAAATGAAACAGCGCTATACCCCTGACTTTCCCGAAATGATGCGGCTCTGCGAAACCAATTTCGCCCAGTTACGCCGCCTGCTGCCGCGTAACGATGAGGCGGGAGAATCGGTGATCTATCAGGTGAGTGGCGCCCGTTATCAACTGACGATTCAGGAGTCGACACGCTACACCACGCTGGTGGAGATCCGCCAGGTCGCACCTGCCGTGAGTTACTGGAGTCTGCCCTCGATGTCGGTCAGGCTCTATCACGATGCGATGGTCGCCGAAGTGTGTTCAACTCAACAGATCTATCGGTTCAAAGCGCGCTATGATTATCCTAATAAAAAATTGCATCAGCGCGATGAAAAACATCAGATAAACCAGTTTCTCGCAGACTGGCTGCGTTACTGCCTGGCACATGGCGCGATGGCGGTTCCGGTCTGCTGATGCGTATAATGCAGTAAATGGCGTGGAGACGAAGGAAACGCTTTGGATAGCCTGCTAACTCTTCCTGCAGCGAACGGTTCCGAAATCAGGATTTTGCAAATCACGGATACCCACCTGTTCGCGGGAAAACATGAATCGTTGCTTGGGGTGAACACCTGGTCGAGCTACGACGCCGTGCTGGATGCGATTATTGCGCAACATCGCGACTATGATCTGATCATCGCCACGGGCGATCTCGCCCAGGATCACTCTATCGAAGCCTATCAGCATTTTGCTGAGGGCATCTCTCGCTTGCCGCGGCCCTGCGTCTGGCTACCCGGTAATCACGATTTTCAGCCCGCAATGGTGGATACACTGGCGGCAGCGCACATCAATGCCCATAAGCAGGTGCTGGTGGGTGAGCAGTGGCAGATTGTGTTGCTCGACAGCCAGGTCTACGGTGTTCCGCATGGAATGCTGAGCGACTATCAGCTGGAGTGGCTCGACAACGCGCTGGCCCGCTTTCCGCAACGGCATACGCTGGTTATGCTGCATCACCATCCGCTGGCCTCTGGCTGCACCTGGCTCGATCAGCACAGCCTGCGCAATTCGCATCAGCTTGATGCCGTGTTACAGCGCTATCCGTTAGCCCGGACGCTGGTCTGTGGCCATATTCACCAGGAGCTGGATATGGAATGGCATGGCCGTCGGGTGCTGGCGACGCCCTCTACCTGTGTCCAGTTCAAACCGCACTGTACCAGTTTTGCGATTGACACCGTGGCTCCCGGCTGGCGCTGGTTTACACTGCATCCGGATGGCGGCCTTGAGACCGAAGTGAACCGGCTTGACACCGACGCTTTTCGTCCCGATTTAGACTCCGAAGGATACTGACGCGTGGCAGCACTGCTCTATCTGCACGGTTTTAACAGTTCGCCGCAGTCCGCGAAGGCGACTCAGTTCCGGCAATGGTTAGCGATGCAGCACCCGGAGATCGACATGATCGTGCCACAGCTGCCGACCTTTCCCGCTGATGCGGCGGCAGTGCTGGAAGACCTGGTGCTGAGCCGCAGTGGCGAAACCCTGGGCGTGGTAGGATCGTCGCTGGGCGGTTATTACGCTACCTGGCTGTCCCAATGTTTTATGCTGCCGGCTGTTGTCGTCAATCCCGCAGTACGCCCTTTTGAACTGCTGGTGGATTTCCTTGGCGAAAATCAGAATCCCTACACGGGCCAGCAATATGTGTTAGAGTCACGCCACATTTACGATCTCAAAGTAATGCAGATTGAACCGCTGGAAGCGCCCGATTTACTCTGGCTGCTGCAACAGACCGGCGATGAAGTTCTCGATTACCGACAGGCACTCGACTATTACAGCGCGTGCCGTCACACGGTAGAAGAGGGCGGAAATCATGCATTTACTGGATTCGAGCGCCATTTCCCGCAGATTCTGGACTTTCTTGGTCTGAATCATCCCTGAGTAATGCGGAAATCGCACCAATTTCACCCTTCTAATCAGACATTTACGATGAGTCAATCAAACTATAACGCGGATGCCATTGAGGTCCTGACTGGCCTTGAGCCTGTTCGCCGTCGTCCGGGCATGTATACCGATACGACGCGGCCCAACCATTTGGGTCAGGAAGTGATTGATAACAGCGTCGATGAGGCGCTGGGCGGCCACGCGAAGCGGGTTGAAGTGATTCTGCACGCTGACCAGTCGCTGGAAGTTATTGATGATGGGCGCGGCATGCCGGTGGATATTCACCCGGAAGAGGGCGTACCTGCTGTCGAGCTGATCCTGTGTCGTCTGCATGCGGGCGGCAAGTTCTCCAATAAAAACTATCAGTTCTCGGGCGGTCTGCACGGCGTCGGCATTTCTGTGGTTAACGCCCTGTCAAAACGCGTCGAAGTCACGGTGCGCCGTAATGGCGAAATCTATGACATGGCGTTTGAAAATGGTGACAAAGTTCAGGATCTCACGGTTACCGGCACGGTGGCGAAACGCAACACTGGTACGCGCGTCCATTTCTGGCCTGATGAAAGCTTCTTCGACAGCCCACGCTTCTCGGTATCACGCTTATCCCATCTGCTGAAAGCCAAAGCGGTGCTCTGTCCTGGCGTTGAGATTGTCTTTAAAGACAAACTGAACAATACCGAACAGACCTGGTGCTACGAAGATGGCCTGACGGACTACCTGTACGAAGCGGTGAATGGCTTACCGACGCTGCCGGAAAAACCCTTTGTCGGCAGTTTTGCCGGCGATGTGGAGGCGGTGGACTGGGCGCTGTTATGGCTGCCGGAAGGCGGTGAACTGTTAACCGAAAGCTACGTTAACCTCATCCCGACGATGCAGGGCGGGACACACGTTAACGGTCTGCGTCAGGGACTGCTGGATGCGATGCGCGAGTTCTGCGAATACCGCAATATCCTGCCGCGTGGCGTCAAACTCTCAGCGGAAGATATCTGGGATCGCTGTGCCTATGTGCTGTCGGTCAAAATGCAGGATCCTCAGTTTGCCGGGCAGACCAAAGAGCGTCTCTCTTCACGTCAGTGCGCAGCCTTTGTCTCTGGCGTCGTCAAAGATGCCTTCAGCCTGTGGCTGAACCAGAACATTCAGACGGCAGAACAGCTGGCTGAGCTGGCGATCTCCAGCGCCCAGCGGCGTATGCGGGCAGCCAAAAAAGTGGTGCGTAAAAAGCTCACCAGCGGTCCGGCGCTGCCGGGCAAACTGGCGGACTGCACCGCGCAGGATCTGAATAAAACGGAATTGTTCCTTGTCGAAGGGGATTCGGCAGGCGGATCGGCCAAGCAGGCGCGCGATCGTGAATATCAGGCGATCATGCCGCTCAAGGGCAAGATCCTGAATACCTGGGAAGTCTCGTCCGATGAGGTGCTGGCATCGCAGGAAGTCCATGATATTTCTGTGGCGATCGGCATTGATCCTGACAGCGAAGATCTTTCGCAGCTGCGTTACGGCAAAATCTGCATTCTGGCGGATGCGGACTCAGATGGTCTGCATATTGCCACGCTACTCTGTGCGCTGTTCGTCAAACATTTCCGCTCACTGGTCAGCAATGGTCACGTCTATGTGGCCATGCCGCCGCTTTACCGTATTGATCTCGGTAAAGAGGTCTACTATGCGCTGGATGAAGATGAGAAAGAGGGCGTGCTGGAGCAGCTGAAACGCAAAAAGGGTAAACCTAACGTTCAGCGCTTTAAAGGGTTGGGTGAGATGAACCCACTGCAGTTGCGTGAAACCACGCTGGATCCGAATACCCGCCGCCTGGTACAGCTGACTATCAGCGAAGAGGATGTCGATCAGACGATACGCATGATGGATATGCTGCTGGCGAAAAAACGTTCCGAAGACCGGCGCAACTGGTTGCAGGAAAAAGGCGACACGGCCGATATCGACGTGTAAAAGACAGGACGCGAAAGCGTCCTGTTTTGTTTATGCTTGCACCTGTACACCTTCATCGAACCTGGCTGATTTAGAGAGCAGAGACAGCAATCTTGTGAAAATTACCCTGGAAGAGCTACGTGCCTGGGTAGCGGTGGTAGACAGTGGTTCCATTACTGCGGCGGCATCCCAGCTGGCGCAGACCAGTTCAGGCATCAGCCGGGCACTCTCCCGGCTGGAGAGCAAGCTGCAGACCACGCTGTTGCATCGCACTACCCGACGGCTGGCGCTGACCGAAGAGGGTCAGGTTTTTCTGGAGCATGCGCGCCAGATCCTGGCCTCCGTTGAGCAGGCCGAAGAGCAGATTGCCCTGCGGCGCGAGATGCCGTCAGGACGGCTTCGGGTGAACGCTGCAACACCCTTCATGCTGCATGTGATTGTGCCGCTGGTAGACGATTTCCGCGCCCGTTATCCGCTGATCCAGCTTGAGCTGAATACCGACGATATTATGATCGATTTGCTTGAGCAGCAGACGGACATTGCTATTCGTATCGGTGAACTGCGTGACTCTACATTACATGCACGGCTGCTCGGCAGCAGTGCGATTCAGCTGATGGCCAGTCCGGCCTATCTGGCAAAAGCGGGCACGCCACAAAGCGTGGCCGATCTCGCACAGCATCAAAAAATCGGCTTTAGTCATCCTGAATCCCTCAACGTCTGGCCGGTCCTGCAGCCTGATGGTGATTTCATGCGTATTAAGCCGACTATCTCAGCTTCCAGTGGCGAAACCATCCGGCAGCTGGCGCTGGCGGGACAGGGCATTGCGCGTATCTCCGACTTTTTCAGCCGGGAAGATTGCGCCACTGGCCGGCTGGTGCCTGTACTCTCCGCGGAAACCCGCGATCTGCGCCTGCCGGTGCATGCGGTTTATTACCGAAACACCACGCTCTCTTCGCGCATCGGCTGCTTTCTGGATTTTCTTCGCAGTGAGATTGATCGGCGGCAACTGCTGTAAGCCGGTCTGCCAGAAACAAAAAAACCTCTGTCGCAGGACAGAGGTTCAGATAGATGACAATTACGCATTCGGGCACATCTGACCGCAATGCATTCGCTCAGCGCGCAGGGGCCAAGGTCAGAGGAGGAAAACGTCCCGCGGCCTGGGACAAAAACGCCGGGAGCGTTTTTGAACAACGCAACGCGTTGGCCCGGTAACGGGCGCACCTCAGGGATGAGGTGCGTAATCGCGCGGGCCGGGCATGTCATGGATGACGGCTTTTGCGTTTTTCCGATCTGACCCTGATCCCTGTGCCAGCTCGATCTCACAGCGACGGTGGCCGGAATTTATCCCCAGCCTTAACCCCAGCTACACAACCGCAGTAAAGCCTTCAGCACTAATCAGGCGCTGGGTTCCAGCACCAGAATCTTCACATCCACCACATCATCTTTAATGATGCTGCGATGCGCATCCATGTGCGGCATCTGCTGATGCTGCTCAAGATGGCGCAGGCTTTCCCACTGCTCTAACATGAAAATGGAGTCCGGCGAGTTCTGCTTCCACGGCACCTGCGCCTGATGGTCCAGCAACGCGTCATACTGATGGCAGCCATCTTCTTCTAACACCAGCGGGATCAGCTTTTTCACCGCATCCAGCACGGCCTGACGGCGACCGGGTTTAACACAAATTTCAGCAACGACGGTTAACATTCGTGAATTCCTCTTTCGTGGGAAAATAGGGGTAGCCCCTCATCATCTTACGCAAAAACGCGGCTAAGATGGGTCCGATAAGCGGCAATATCACGCGGCACGTCCGGTGCTTTGATCACATCGTTGCAGATAAAGGTCGGCAGCGCTTCCATTCCCAGGAACTGGTTGGCTTTGTGGAAGTGCAGATAGAGACCATCGACGCCAACACCTTCAAAGAACTGCTCCGGGTCAGTAAAAGCCTGTAGCGGCGCATTCCACGTCAGTGACAGCATATATTTTTTGCCCTGCAGCAGACCGCCGGAACCGTACTTCTTCGCCGCATCAGAACGGGTTCGGCCATCGCTGGCGTAGAGCGAGCCGTGACCTTCGGTAAAGACCTCATCAATGTAACGCTTCACGGTCCAGGGTTCGCCCATCCACCAGCCCGGCATCTGATAAATCACGACATCGCTGTCGACATATTTCTGCACTTCATCGGCAATCACGTAGTTGCTGTCGGCCACGGTCACTGACACTTCATGGCCCATATCACGCAGCTGACTGGCTGCAACATCGGTCAGGGTGTGGTTCAGTTCACCTTTAGAGTGGGCAAACGTTTTGCCGCCATCAATAATTAAAATCTTGCTCATGCACAGGTTGCCTCGTTTTCTGAATATGTCGCCTAGCTTACACGTGCGCCATTCCCGGAAAAATGGGAGGTAGATCACAACACTTTTGCTGTGGCAGCAACAATACGCCGGTTTATGGCACCATCGTTGGGCAAACTCACTATGAAAACAGTCAAGAAAACATCAAAATGAAAAAAATCGTTTTCTCTTTACTGCTGGCCAGCAGTGCGGTCCAGGCACAATCTCATCTCGACACCATTCTCAGTTCTAAAACGCTCAGGGTCTGCACCACCGGGGATTACAAGCCTTACAGCTTTCTTCGCCCGGATGGTCAGTATGAAGGGCTGGATATCAGCATGGCGAACGCACTGACGATGTCGCTCGGCGCGAAAGTGGAGTGGGTACCGACCACCTGGAAAACCCTGATGCCTGACTTTCTGGCAAAACAGTGTGATATCGCCGTCGGCGGCGTCTCCGTCACGCTGAAACGTCAGCAGACCGCCTGGTTCGCCCGGCCGCTGGATGTGGATGGCAAAATCCCGCTGGTGCGCTGCACAGATAAAGATCGCTTCCAGACCCTTGAACAGCTCAACCGGCCTGAGGTGCGGCTGATTGAACCGGCGGGCGGCACCAACGAAGCCTTTGTACACAGCCACCTGCCGAAAGCCTCACTGACGCTGTTCCACGATAACGTCACCATCTTCCAGCAACTGGTGGATAAAAAGGCGGATGTGATGATTACCGATGCCTCTGAAGCGCGTTTTCAGCAGCAGCATTACCCGACGCTCTGTGCGATCAATCCCGACAAACCGCTACAGTATGGCGAGAAGGCTTATATGATTCCGCGTGACGATATCAGCTGGAAGCTCTATGTCGACCAGTGGGTGCATCTCAGCACCGCCACCGGCGAATATCGTGATATTGCCCGCCAGTGGATGGGCGCAAAGCCCTGACGCACTCGCGCTGAGAGTCCATGCACCTGGCGCGAGAATCAGGTACTTCCGGCGACTGAAATCGCGCTGAGTGACGCCTGCTGTCCCGCGCTTCCCCTGTGACTAACACTGGCGAATAAGGTACTATCCTCGCCAAACCACCGCCGGGTGTCCCGCCGTTGTGGGCCACGATGTGAGGATGAGAAATTCATGAGTGAACTGACGCAGGATGGTGCAGAGCGTCTTGCCCTGCATACCTTTACCGAGGATGCGTATTTAAAATATTCGATGTACGTCATCATGGACCGCGCGTTGCCTTATATCGGTGACGGGCTGAAGCCTGTACAGCGACGCATTATCTACGCCATGTCGGAACTGGGTCTCAATGCCAGCGCCAAATTTAAAAAATCCGCGCGCACCGTGGGTGATGTGCTGGGTAAATACCATCCGCATGGCGACAGCGCCTGTTATGAAGCGATGGTATTAATGGCGCAGCCGTTCTCTTACCGTTATACGCTGGTCGATGGACAGGGTAACTGGGGTGCACCGGATGATCCCAAGTCGTTTGCAGCCATGCGTTACACCGAATCACGCCTGTCAAAATATGCCGAGCTGCTGTTAGGTGAGCTAGGCCAGGGAACGGTGGAATTTCAGCCGAACTTTGACGGCACGCTGCAGGAGCCAAAAATTCTGCCGGCGCGTCTGCCTAATATCCTGCTCAATGGCACTACCGGCATTGCCGTCGGTATGGCGACCGATATTCCGCCGCATAATCTGCGCGAAGTCGCTCAGGCCGCCATTGCGCTGATTGACGCACCAAAAACGACGCTGGAAGCGCTGCTGGATATCGTTCAGGGACCGGATTACCCGACCGAGGCGGAGATCATTACGCCGCGTGACGAGATCCGTAAAATGTATCAGAC
Organism: Pantoea sp. ANP04; assembly: GCF_041982285.1. Taxonomy (NCBI): domain Bacteria; kingdom Pseudomonadati; phylum Pseudomonadota; class Gammaproteobacteria; order Enterobacterales; family Erwiniaceae; genus Pantoea; species Pantoea sp. ANP04. The sequence continues at coordinate 101,651 of NZ_JAUTYS010000012.1, forward strand.
CGGTCGCGGCTCTATTCGCCAGCGTGCGGTATGGAAAAAGGAAGAGGGTGAGGCGGTCATTACCGCGCTGCCGCATCAGGTCTCCGGCGCACGCGTGCTGGAACAGATTGCTAACCAGATGCGCAATAAAAAGCTGCCAATGGTTGAGGATCTGCGTGATGAGTCTGACCATGAGAACCCGACCCGTCTGGTGATCGTGCCACGCTCCAATCGTGTCGATCTCGATCAGATAATGAACCATCTGTTCGCCACCACCGATCTTGAGAAAAGCTACCGCGTTAACCTCAACATGATCGGGCTGGATAACCGCCCGGCGGTGAAAAACCTGCATGAGATCCTGACCGAGTGGCTGGTGTTCCGCCGCGACACGGTCAAGCGTCGTCTTAATTACCGACTGGATCGCGTGCTGCGCCGCCTGCATATCCTGGAAGGATTGCTGGTTGCGTTCCTGAACATTGATGAAGTCATCGACATCATCCGTACTGAGGATGAGCCGAAGCCGGTTCTGATGTCACGTTTTGGCATCAGCGAAACCCAGGCCGAATCGATCCTCGAACTGAAGTTGCGTCACCTGGCGAAGCTCGAAGAGGTGAAGATCCGTGCCGAGCAGGCGGATCTGGAAAAAGAGCGCGATCAGCTGCAGGCCACGCTGGCCTCTGAACGCAAGATGAACACCCTGCTGAAAAAAGAGTTACAGGCTGATAGCGCCAGTTACGGCGACGATCGCCGTTCACCACTGCGTGAGCGTGAAGAAGCCAAAGCGCTGAGCGAAACCGAGCTGGTGCCGTCTGAACCGGTCACCATTGTGCTGTCGCAGATGGGCTGGGTGCGCAGCGCCAAAGGTCACGATATCGATCCGGCCGGACTGAGCTACAAAGCGGGCGACAGCTATCTTGCTGCGGCACGCGGCAAGAGCAATCAGCCGGTGGCCTTTATCGACTCCACCGGCCGCAGCTACACGCTGGATCCGACATCACTGCCTTCCGCGCGCGGTCAGGGCGAGCCGCTGACCGGCAAGCTGACGCCACCGCCGGGTGCCGTCGTTGAACAGGTGCTGATGGAGCCGGATGACCAGCGTCTGCTGATGGCTTCTGATGCAGGCTACGGCTTTATCTGTACTTTCAGCGATCTGGTATCACGTAACCGCGCCGGTAAAGCGCTGCTGACGCTGCCGGAAAATGCCCGCGTGATGACGCCGATGGCCGTCCATCATGAAGATGACATGCTACTGGCGATTACACAGGCGGGACGGATGCTGATGTTCCCGGTTGGCGAACTGCCGCAAATGTCGAAAGGCAAGGGCAATAAAATCATCTCGATTCCGTCAGCGGAAGCGGCTGCCGGTCAGGATAAACTGGCCTGGCTGATGATTCTGCCGCCGGGCAGCGCTATCACGCTGCACGTGGGCAAGCGTAAAATGCTGCTGCGCAGTGAAGAACTCCAGAAATTCCGCGCCGATCGCGGACGTCGCGGCACGCTGTTACCGCGCGGCCTGCAAAAAATTGATCGTGTTGAACTGGATGCGCCTGCGCGTCCGGCGAGCCCGGATAGCGAAGCGTAAACTACCCGGCTGACCCTGCGTCAGCCGTGGCTCAATGAGGGAACTATGTTACTGATTCTGCGTGCCATTATCGTCATCATTTATTCGATTTTAATCTGTATTTTTGGCTGTATCTGGTGTCTTTTTTCACCCCGCGATCCGCGCCACGTCGCGACGTTTGGTCGTCTGTTCGGCAAATTGTCGACGGTGTTTGGCCTGAAAGTAGAGTTGCGCAGACCGGAAGGCGCAGAGAATTATGGTAATGCGATCTACATCGCCAACCACCAGAACAACTACGACATGGTCACTGCGGCTAAAATGGTGCAGCCCTATACGGTCACCGTGGGCAAGAAGAGCCTGCTGTGGGTGCCGTTTTTTGGCCTGCTCTACTGGCTGACCGGTAATCTGCTGATTGATCGCGATGACCGGGCTAAAGCGCGCGGCACCATCGGTGAGCTGGTGGATCAGTTCAACAGCAAGCGCATCTCGATCTGGATGTTCCCGGAAGGGACGCGCAGTCGTGGTCGTGGCTTGCTGCCGTTTAAAACGGGTGCCTTCCACGCTGCCGTGGCGGCCGGTGTGCCGATCATTCCGATTGTGGTCTCGAACACACACGGCAAGATCAATCTTAACCGCTGGAACAATGGACTGGTCATCGTTGAAATGCTGCCACCGGTTGATGTTAAAGCTTTCGAGTCGTCGTCGGTACGTAAGCTGGCAACCCACTGTCGCGAACAGATGGCGGCAAAGCTGGAAGAGTTGAACGCCGAAGTCGCCGAACGCGAAAAAAACGGAAAAATCTGACCGGCGAATCACTCGCCGAACTCATCTGCAGGGATGCAACCCGGCGAGCCTTTACCGGCTCGTCGTGAACGCAGCACAGCAAAACAGATCAATAAAAACAGGGTCGGCGCTCAGCGCCACGCGTAAAGGGTCAGAAGTTTTATGTCTTTCAGCAGACGTCAGTTCATCCAGCTTTCTGCTGGAGCGGCGCTTAGCGCCAGTGTACTACCTCATGCGGCGCGCGCCGCTTCTCCAGCTAATGGCGATACGCCACTGCCCATTCCGCCGTTACTGGAATCCCGTCGTGGCCAGCCGCTGTTTCTGACGATGCAGCGCAGCCACTGGTCCTTTAATGGTGACAATAACAAAGTGCCGGTATGGGGCATTAATGGCCTCTATCTGGGGCCGACCGTTCGGGTTTACAGCGGCGATGACGTTAAGCTGATCTACAGCAATCGGCTGAATGAGTCAGTCTCCATGACGGTCAGCGGTTTGCAGCTGCCAGGGGCGTTAATGGGCGGTGCGCCACGTATGATGTCGGCTGGTGTGGACTGGTCGCCAGTGCTGCCGATTCGTCAGGCGGCTGCAACCTGCTGGTATCACGCTAATACCCCAAACCGCATGGCTCCGCACATTTATAATGGTCTGGCGGGCATGTGGCTGGTAGAAGATGATATCGGCAAACAGCTGCCGCTGCCGAAGCATTACGGTGTCGATGACTTCCCGATTATCATTCAGGACAAACGGCTCGATAACTTCGCCACGCCAGTCTATGACCCGCCACAGGATGGCGGCTTCCTGGGTGATACTCTGCTGGTGAATGGCGTACGCAATCCCTTTGTCGAGGTGTCACGCGGCTGGGTGCGTCTGCGCTTGCTGAACGCCTCAAATGCGCGACGTTATGAGATGGTGCTAAGCGACAACCGTCCGTTTATGGTCATCGCCAGCGATCAGGGCTATCTGCCTGCACCGGTGGCGGTGCAGCGTCTGTCACTGGCACCGGGCGAACGCCGCGAAGTGCTGATAGATATGTCGCAGGGTGATGAAGTGTCGATAACGGCGGGTACGGCGGCGGGCATCATGGACAGGCTGCGCGGTTTCTTTGAGCCATCCTCTATTCTTACCTCTACCCTGATCCTGACGCTGCGACCCACCGGCTTACTGCCGCTGGTGACAGATAATCTGCCAATGCGGCTGCTGGCCGATCAGATTCTGGATGGTGTGGCGGTTCGCACGCGCGAATTCCGCATTGGCGACAGCATGCCGGGCATTAATGGCGCGCTCTGGGATATGAACCGCATTGACACGACCGCGCAGCAGGGCACCTTTGAACGCTGGATCCTGCACGCTGACCGGCCACAGTCACTGCATATTCAGGGCGTGATGTTCCTGATTAAAAGCGTGAATGGGGCGCAGCCGATGGGCGAAGATCGTGGCTGGAAAGATACGGTCTGGGTGGATGGCAGCGTGGAGCTGATGGTCACCTTCCCGCAAAGCTCATCCGATCATTTCCCGTTCGTCTATTACAGCCAGACGCTGGAACTGGCCGATCGGGGTACGGCGGGGCAGCTTGAGGTGCAGCCCACTTCATAACAGCGCGGTCAGGCTGGAAAGACCGGCCTGACCGCGTTAATTACACGCTACTCTGCAGTTCCAGGGCAGCGTGTACGCATCACCGGGCGACGCATCCCCTTAGTTAAACGTCTCCGGATCCGGACCCAGACGATTGCCGCTGTCCAGTTTCGCAATATCACTCACTTCATGCTTATCCAGACGGAAGTCGAACACCTTAAAGTTCTCTTCGATACGCGCTGGCGTCACCGACTTCGGAATCACCACCAGGCCGCTATCCAGATGCCAGCGGATCACGATCTGCGCAGGTGTCTTGCTGTATTTCTTCGCCAGCGACTTAATGATCTCCTGATCGAAGACCCCTTTGCCGCCCTGAGCCAGCGGACTCCAGGATTCGGTCTGGATCTGATGCAGCGCGTTCCATGCATGCAGCGTACGCTGCTGAAGCATCGGGTGCAGCTCAATCTGGTTTACGACTGGCGTCACACCGGTTTCATCCAGCAGGCGCTTCAGGTGCGCTTCATGGAAGTTACAGACGCCGATGCTTTTGGTCAGCCCCTGCTGCTGCAGTTCGATCATCTTCTTCCAGGCATCAACGTAGTTGTCTTTTTCCGGGCACGGCCAGTGCATCAGATAGAGATCAACCTGATCCAGTTTCAGTTTTTCCAGGCTGGTTTCCATCGCCTGCTGAACGTTCTGCTGATCGTCGTTCCACAGTTTGGTGGTCACGAAAATCTCTTCGCGTGGCACGTCGGTTTCCTGGAGCGCCTGGCCAATCGCCTCTTCATTTTTATAGGCGGCGGCAGTATCGATGGAACGATAGCCGACCTCAAGCGCTTTCAGCACCGCATGACGTGCATCTTCGATGCTGGCCTGCCATACGCCGAGTCCCAGTTGCGGCATCATATTGCCATCGCGCAGTTTGATAATGGGTTGGTCTGCCATAGTTGCTCCTTTCCGTTGCGGTTAATCCGTGAGATTTCACTGTGCTTAAGTCTAGCCAACAATTCTCAGCCTGCTTAGCTCAGTCGATAACAGCACGCCTGGTCTTATGCCCGATTCGGTAAATTTATTGCCTGATTCTCCTGGCTGCTGGCGATTCAGGCATTCGCACGGCAAACTGGCTTTTTGTCCGAAAAAGGAGTCGCTATGGCGCACGATGCACTGTGTCACCGGCTGGCACAGCAGGTCGTCACGTTAATGACCCACGGTCACGACCGTCTCTGTCCGGTCGAAAATGTGTCGCTGATTTATGCGAATCAATATCGTCCGCGTACGCCGATGATGTATCAGCCCGGCATTGTGATCCTGTTTCAGGGCAGCAAAACCGGTTATCTCGGCAGCACCGTGTTTCAGTATGACGCCAGCAAGTATCTGATGCTCACCGTGCCGCTGCCGGTGGAGTGCGAAACCTGGGCTTCGCCGGAGATACCCATTGCCGGGCTGTGCCTCAACGTCGATACCGCCAGTCTGCAGGATCTGCTGATTGAAATTGGTGATGACGATCAGTTTCAGCCGCAGCCACAGACCTCGGGCATTCACTCGGCCTGGCTGACGGAGCCGATGCTGTGTGCCGCTGAGCGACTGCTGGATGTGATGACCCAGCCGCGCGATGCGCGGGTGCTGGGGCCGCACATCGTGCGGGAAATTATCTACTATGTGCTGACCGGCCCGATTGGCGGCGCACTGCTCTCACTGGTGAGCCGACAGACGCAGTTCAGCCTGATCGCGCGCGCCCTCCGGCGGATTGAGAATCACTATGCGGAAAACCTCAGCGTCGATGCGCTGGCGGCAGAAGTGAACATGAGCGTTTCAGCCTTTCACCATAACTTCAAAGCGGTAACGCAAACCTCGCCACTACAGTATCTCAAGCGCTATCGCCTGCATCAGGCGCGATTGCTGATGCTGCACGATGGACTGAAAGCGAGTGCGGCGGCGGTGCGGGTTGGCTATGAAAGTCCTTCGCAGTTCTCGCGGGAATTTAAACGTTATTTTGGCGTGACGCCGGGGGAAGAGGTTAATCGTGTCAGGCAGACGGTGACGGATTCCTCTTTGTAGGTCGCCGATCCGGCCGCCAGGAGGCGGCGGATCCCGAGGCTGTGGGCACGTCAGGCGCGTTTCTGGCGACGCTGTTTCCAGATCACCAGAATGCTGCCGAACAGACCGAGCACCAGCAACACCATCGGCAGTATCATCAGAATCGCCATCACCTGATCTTCATGACGCTTGATGAACGGCACCTGGCTGATGCCATAGCCAAAGGTCACCACAATGCCGACCCACAGCAGACCGCTGAGCCAGTTAAACAGCTGAAAACGACTGTTCTGTAAGCCCGCAATGCCCGCCATGGTAGGCAGGATGGTGCGGATAAACGCGAGGAAGCGGCCGACCAGCAGCGCCATCAGACCGTGACGGTTAAACATATTCCAGGCGCGCTGGTGATACTGCGCGGGCAGATGCATCAGCCAGCTCTTAACCAGTCGGGTATTGCCCAGCCAGCGACCCTGCAAATAGCTCAGCCAGCAGCCGAGGCTGGCAGCTGTCGTCAGGATCACCATGGTCGGTACAAAATCCATCACCCCTTTAGCCACCATCGCGCCTGCCAGCAACAGCAGACTGTCTCCCGGCAGGAAAGAGGCGGGTAACAGACCATTTTCCAGAAACAGCGTCAGAAACATCACGCCATACACTACCCATACCACATCCGGATTTGCCAGTGCGGCAAAATCCTGATGCCAGAGCGCCTGGACAATCTCGTGTAAAACACCCATTAGCGATTCCATCACGTCACAAGGAACAATCCGTCTGCGTTCAGACAGTACAGTGAACTCACCAACAATCTGAACGATGCGGGATAAATTTTAACAACAAATGAGCCGCTGCCCGGCAAACACTGCGGGCCACCGCGACCCGGTTTATCTTCTGTTTACTTTCTGTTGAGCGACTCAGCACGTCAGGCGCGAAAAACCGGCTTCCAGGTCAGCCAGCAGGTCATCAACATGCTCCAGGCCAATATGCAACCGCACCAGCGTGCCGGTGAAATCCACACCGCCCGCCGGACGAATCTCTGCCAGCTCTTCCGGCTGATTCGCCAGGATCAGCGATTCATAGCCGCCCCAGGAGTAAGCCATGCTGAAATGATGGAAGTGATCGAGATATTCCGCCAGCTGGGGTGTGTCTAATTTTTCCTGCAGGATAAATGAGAACAGGCCGCTGCTACCGTTAAAATCGCGCTTCCAGAATTCATGACCTTTGCTTTGCGCCAGCGCCGGGTGATTCACCCGCGCCACTTCGGGACGCGCCGCCAGCCACTCTGCCACCTGAATTGCGCTCTCTTCATGCTGGCGCAGACGGGTACCCAGCGTGCGCAGACCCCGGCTTGCCATGTAAGCGGTATCGGCATCGGCCATCTGGCCCATAAGATAGGAGTTCTCGCGCAGCTGGTCGATGCAGCGCGCATTAGCGACTGCGGTACCAATCATCGCATCGCTGTGACCAATCAGATATTTGGTGCCGGCCTGAATGGAAATATCGATACCGTGCGCCAGCGCATTAAACAGAATACCGGCCGCCCAGGTGTTGTCGATCATGATGATCGCCTCGGGCGCTTTGGCGCGTACAGCCGCCACAATCGCTGGAATATCCTGAACTTCCATGGTGATAGACGCGGGGGATTCCAGGAAAACAACCCGGGTATTCGACTGAACCAGTTCACCGATTTCGCTGCCGATGCAGTGATCGAACCAGCCCGTAGAAACCTGCAGCTTAGCCAGAATTTTCGTACAGAAGTCCTGCGTCGGTTCATAGACCGCGCCACTCATCAGCACGTGGTCACCCGCTTCAACAAATGCCAGAATCGCATTGGCCACGGCAGCCGCGCCGCAAGGGTAGAGCACGCAGCCTGCGCCGCCTTCCAGCTCGGTCATCGCATCCTGCAGCGCAAAGTGCGTCAGGGTGCCACGACGGCCATAAAAGAGTTCACCTTTTGCCCGACCGGCGGTGGCGCGTTTTTTCTCCGCAACGGTATCAAAAACCAGTGAGGAGGCCCGTTGAATCACGCTGTTCACCGAGCCCTGGGTATAACGCTTGCTGCGTCCTGCATTGACGAGCGTGGTATCAATTTTTCTGGTGGTCATGAGTCGCCTTTACCGCTTCGGACTAAGCTCTCACGTTACCACGAAACAGCCAGCAGGGTTGAGACTCAATGGTGATTATCAGAGTGCATCGCAGGAAAAAAAACGGCCCGCTCACGGGCCGTTTTTCTTTGCGTTACATCACGCCCATCAGGCGCGGTAACCAGAGCGAAATGGCGGGAATATAGGTAATCAGCATCAGAACGATAAACAGCATGCCGTAGAACGGTAGCATCGCCCCGACCACCTGCTCAATCTTCTGTTTACTTACCGCGCTGGCGACAAACAGTACTGTGCCGACCGGCGGCGTAATCAGTCCGATGCCGAGATTGGTCAGCATGATCATGCCGAAGTGCACCGGATCAATGCCCAGTGAGGTCGCCACCGGCAGCAATACGGGCGTGAGAATCAGAATCAGCGGCGCCATATCCATCAGCGTGCCCACCACCAGCAGCAGGATGTTGATGCACATCAGAATCACATATTTATTATCAGAGAGGCTGGTAAAGGCTTCGGTGATCATCGTCGGCAGTTGCATGAACGTCATCACCGCACCAAACCCGGCGGCGAAAGCGATCAGCACCATCACGATGGTGACGGTTTTAATGGTGCGAAACAGCAGGATATGCAGCTGATTCCATTTAAAGTCGCGATAGATAAACATGGTGACGAAAAAGGCCCAGATACAGGCGATCGCCGCGGACTCTGAGGCGGTGAAAATACCGGAGAGAATCCCACCCATGATGATGACCACGGTAAACAGGCCCCAGAACGCGTCAAAGAAAATCTTCAGCGCCTGACGAAACGGAATGCGCTCGCCTTTGGGATAGCCGCGTTTGCGTGCGAACCCCAGGCACATCACCATCAGGCAGCCTCCCAGCATCAGTCCCGGCAGGATACCTGCGACAAACAGCGAAGAGATGGTGACCATGCCGCCGGTTGCCAGCGAGTAAATCACCGAGTTGTGACTGGGTGGCGTCAGCACGGCCTGAACGGAGCCGCTGGCCGTTACCGCAGCGGCAAAATCACGCGGATAGCCTTTCTCCTCCATCTGCGGGATCATCACCGAACCAATCGAAGCGGTGTCCGCGACTGACGATCCGGAGATAGCACCAAAGAAGGTCGACGCGACGATGTTAACCAGTGAGAGGCCACCGCGAATAAAGCCGACAAAGATATAGGCGAAATTGACCAGCCGCCGGGCAATCCCACCCTCCGCCATGATCGCACCCGCAAGAATAAAGAACGGGATGGTCAGCAGCGAAAATTTGTTAATGCCATTAGTTATCTGAATCACCACCGCTTCCAGGGGCAGATCGATCCACCAGGCGCCGATAAAAGCGCTCAGGCCGACCGCAAACGCGACCGGAAACCCCACCAACAGCAACACCAGCAAACTGCCTATCAAGATTAATGCATCCATCTTCTGCTCCGGATTAGTGGGTGCCGCCCAGTGTGACAATGGGTCGCTGACTTTGATCGCCGGTCAGCAATCGCTCAACAACAAACAGCAGGGTGAAGATCGCGCCAATCGGGATCGGCAGATACATTTCGCCGTAGGTCACCGTCGGCAGTGAGGCGAGCGTCTGCACCCACATCGCTTCACACAGGCTGTAACTGGCCTGGAAGATCACCAGGCAGGTGAGGATCATCAGCAGATCGCAGACCCGCAGCATCAGGCGCTGGCGGGCAGGTGACAGACGATCGGTGACCATTGACACGCAGATATGTGTTCCGGCACGAAAGCCGACCGGCGCGCCGATAAAAGTGAATATGATCATGCAGATAATGGCGACCGGTTCTGGCCAGGAGAGTGCGCCGTTCATCACGTAACGGGCGAAGATGCCAACAGGAATGACCGTCACCATGATCAACAGCGCCACGGCGGCCACCAGCATGCACAGCAGATAAAGCCCATCCATCAGACGCGTATAAGCAGACATAATTAATACCTGATTAAGCACGCCACACGGCAGTGTGGCGCGGGAAGGGTTATTTCACGTCGGCGATTAGGGTCATCAGATCCTGATATTTGCCGCCGAATTGATCGCGCACCGGCTGGGTAGCCTTAACGAAGTAGTCGCGGTCGGTCTGCTGGAAGGTCACGCCGCCGGCCTTCATTTTGGCGATCGACTGTTCGGTGTAGGTCGCCCAGAGCTGACGCTCTTCATCCTGTGCCTCTTTGCCGAGCTTTTTCAGCAGTGTCTGATCGTCGGGTTTCAGGCGATCCCAGGCGCGTTTCGAAAACAGAATCATCTCTGGCTGAATAAAGTGGCCGGTGAGGGTGTAGTACTTCGCGACCGGCATGTAGTTATGGGCCACAAAGGTAGGTGGGTTGTTCTCGGTGCCATCGACCACGCCGGTCTGCATCGCACTAAAGACTTCGCTGACGCCCATTGCCACCGGATTTGCGCCCATCGCTTTCAGTGTCGCCAGTGAAATGGCGCTGTTCTGCACCCGGATCTTCATACCTTTGAGATCGTCGGGTTTTGCCAGCGGCTTCTTGGTGATCATGTTGCGCTCACCGGCATCCGTCCAGCCCAGGAAGACCATGCGGGCGTTGGGATCCTTATCAAACTTGCTGGCAATCTCGCTGCCTATCTCACCATCCAGCACTTTATGCATGTGGTCGACGTCGCGAAAAATGTAGGGCAGGGTGAGCACGCTGGTTTCCGGGGCGATAGACGTGACCGGAGCCAGTGAGACGCGGATCATATCGATGGCGCCCAGTTGCACCTGTTGCAGCGTCTGGTCTTCATCACCCAGCACGCCACCGGCGTAGATCTTCATCTCCAGCCGTCCATCAGTGGCCTGTTTGAGTTTGTCGCCCATGTGTTGCAGGGCAACCACAGTGGGATAGCCGGCTGGCTGCACTTCAGCGACTTTAATCACCTGTGCCGTGGCGGTGGAACTTATCATGATTGCCGCCAGGGCACTGGCCAGGCATGTTTTTGTCAGTCTCATTATTTTGTCTCCCGCAGAGGTAGGACGGCCTGGAGTCTGGGCTAACCGCAGAGTGCCGTGTGGAGCCAGCATAGTGAAAATGCGTCTGAGTAAAATGCAGTAATGTTGATTGAATGAATGGCGTCACATTTTGAAACGTTGTTTTAATAAATTTTCATGCAGCTTCACATTTTCGAAACGTCCCTGACGGAAAGTGTGTAAAGCTGGTCAAAGCGAGGTCTGTGACCAGAGTTGGGTTTGTAAATACTAATGAGAACTACTATCAATTCGCCGCCATTTTGCTATTATTCGCGCTTGTTTCGCATCCCTGAATCAGAAGTTGGAGAAGCAGCGTGGTAGCCAGTGATTTGATGCAAACGGACCTCTCCGTTTGGGGCATGTATCAACATGCCGATATCGTGGTAAAGGTCGTCATGATTGGCCTGTTGTTGGCATCGGTCGTGACATGGGCAATCTTTTTCGGCAAATATGCTGAACTCAGCGCCGCTAAGCGCCGCCTGAAGCGTGAGCAACTAGCGCTGGGCGAAGCCCGTAGTCTTAATGACGCCGCCCGCATTGCTCAGTCGTTTACCGGTCACAGCCACAGCGTCGTGCTGCTGAACGATGCGCAGAATGAACTCGAATTGTCGGCAGGTGTGGAAGATACCAACGGCATTAAAGATCGCACCAGTTTCCGCCTTGAGCGCCGCGTGGCTGCTTTCAGCCGCCATGCAGGCCGGGGCAATGGCTTCCTGGCAACCATCGGCTCTGTCGCCCCGTTTATTGGTCTGTTCGGCACTGTCTGGGGCATCATGAACAGCTTTATCGGTATTGCGAAAACCCAGACGACGAACCTTGCGGTGGTGGCTCCCGGTATCGCCGAAGCGCTGCTGGCAACGGCGGTGGGTCTGGTCGCTGCGATTCCGGCGGTGGTGATCTACAACGTCTTTGCCCGCATGATCGCTAACTACAAAGCCTCGCTGGGTGATGTTGCCGCTCAGGTGATGCTGTTGCAGAGTCGTGACATCGACCTGGGCACTGTGGCCAAAGAGGTTCCACGTCCCGCGACCGCCCAGAAACTGCGCTTAGGGTAAGCTGTTATGGCCATGCGATTAAACGACGATCTGCAAACCGACGGTGAAATGCATGAGATTAACGTGACGCCGTTTATCGACGTCATGCTGGTTCTGCTGATCATCTTTATGGTAGCCGCGCCACTGGCGACGGTCGACGTGCGCGTCAATCTGCCCGCCTCAACCAGCGCGCCGCAGCCGCGCCCGGAGAAGCCAGTTTATTTGTCGATTAAAGCGGATAAGCAGCTCTACGTCGGTAACGATCAGGTTACGCCTGACTCGCTGGTGAACGTGCTGACCAGCCAGACGCAGGGCAACAAAGAGACGACGATTTTCTTCCAGGCGGACAAGTCGGTGGATTATGAAACCCTGATGAGCGTCATGGATAAACTGCGCACGGCGGGCTATCTGAAAATCGGGCTGATGGGCATGGAAACCGTGAAGGAATAGCGAATTATCGGGCATCCTTAGAAGGCGACTATTGAGGTCGCCTTTTTTTATGCTGGCTCTCTGACCACATAAAATCGGGTCAAGCAGTGCTCAAGCCGATCACTTATGCTGCCTGATTCGGATTGTTAATTGGTTGTTACTTATGTACATAGATTTGTAAATTGCAATGGTGACTCACGTCACATTAATCCCGCTTCAGTCAGGCTAAAACGGCTAAAAAACAATAGGAAGCCGTTATGAGTCACACCCCGTCTTTACAAAAGCCGCCGAAAAGTGCTGCCCGAACTATCTTCAACGTCACCAGTGGTAACTTCCTGGAGATGTACGACTTCATGGTGTTTGGCTACTACGCAACCGCCATTTCAAAAACCTTCTTCCCGGGTGATGACCCGTTTGCTTCCCTGATGCTGACCCTGATGACCTTTGGTGCCGGCTTCCTGATGCGCCCGCTGGGGGCGATCATTTTAGGTGCCTACATCGACCATCATGGGCGCCGTAAAGGCCTGTTGCTGACGCTGGGCTTAATGGCGATTGGTACCCTGACCATTGCGGTGGTACCGGGTTACGCTACCTTAGGCGTGGCAGCACCGATTCTGATTCTGCTGGGGCGTCTGTTGCAGGGCTTCTCGGCGGGGGTTGAGCTGGGTGGCGTATCGGTCTATCTGGCCGAAGTTGCACCCAAAGGACGCAAAGGCTTCTTCGTGAGCTGGCAGTCGGGCAGTCAGCAGATTGCGGTGATCTTTGCTGCCCTGCTGGGCCTGATGCTGAATCATCTGCTGGCGAAAGAAGCGGTAACGGAGTGGGGCTGGCGTATCCCGTTTGTGGTTGGCTGTCTGATTGTGCCGTTCCTGTTCTATATCCGCCGGATGCTGGAAGAGACTGAAGCGTTCAGTAAACGTAAACATCACCCGAGCATGACGGAAATCATGCGGTCGGTCGCCAGCAACTGGGCGCTGGTGCTGGCGGGCATGCTGATGGTGGTCACCACCACGGTGATGTTCTACATGATCACCGCTTTTACACCGACCTTTGGCAAAACTGTATTGATGATGAGCGACAAGCAGGCGTTTCTGGTGACGCTCTGTGTGGGTGTTTCCAACCTCTTCTGGCTCCCGCTGATGGGTACGCTGTCGGACCGCGTGGGACGACGTCCGCTGCTGATTATTTTTACCCTGCTGATGATTGCCACCACCTGGCCGGTGCTTCACTGGATGGTGGGATCGGCCAGCTTCGCTCACCTGCTGGAAGCTGAGCTGTGGCTGTCGTTTCTCTATGCCAGCTATAACGGTGCGATGGTGGTTTATCTGGCAGAAATTATGCCTGCTGAAGTGCGCGCTGCCGGTTTCTCCATGGCTTACAGTCTGGCAACGGCGCTATTTGGCGGCTTTACACCTGCCATCTCCAGCTATCTGATTCACGCCACCGGTGACAAAGCGATGCCTGGCGTCTGGCTCACCTTTGCGGCGGTCTGCGGGCTGATCGGTACGCTGTTGATTGGCCGGATGGTGAAGCAGTATCAGCGGCGTCACAGCGCCACAACGACGGTCAGCGCGTCACTTTAAAACGATAAATCGACGACCACGCTGTCGCTGTAATTTCCCGCAGGCGGCGTGTTCTGAGTGGTCAGGATGCGCGCGGTGTAGTTAAAGCCGCGCGTCAGTCCATCCGCTGATACCGCTGTCGAGGTGGTACTGCTCCAGCGTTCAGTGCCTGCCGCTCCCCAGCGATTGCTGGTGGCACTTTTATAAATCTCATAACTCAGACGGTTCGCTCCGCTCGCCATGTTCCTGACGCTGCCCGCCGGATAACTGCCATTGTTCAGCCCGACGGTATAGGTACTGCCTTTACTGCACAGCACGTTAATGGTCTGCGATACAGCGGAGAAGCTACTCACCAGCGGCGCACTGCCAAAGCTGATGTTGGGTGCGGTGATCGTCGTGCAATCGTTGGTGAGGACAGCGGTAACGTTAATCGGAATCACGCCGCTGCCTTGCTGCTCGCTTAAACAGAGATTACCCACGCCAATACTGGTGCAGATGCGGTAAGTCACAGCCATATTTAGCGTAACGGAATAGGTTCCCGCTGCAACCACCTGACCGGGAACAGTGCGCAGATAGACGGGAAGGGCAAAGTTAAGACTGCCCAGCAAACCTGCCAGATTTATCAGGGTTTGTGAGCTGTAAACAAACGGCGTGCTGCCAATCGTCAGTTCGCTGGCGCAGGCGCTGTCGGTGCAGAGCCGTACTGGCACATTATCGCTGCCGGTGTCACCACTGCGTTTCAGGACGCCCCGTGTGCCGCTGATATTGGTCGCGCCGGTCAGCTGAAACGTTATCTGGTTATTGCCAAGCAGTGACAACGCCGAGCCTGCGCCACAGTTGACGTTGGCGTTAGTGGTCACCGAGCTGACGGTGGTATTCGCCACAAACGTCGTGACCGAGCCGAAGCTGGCGGTCGACGCGGGCAGACCGCAGGCGGCGTAGCTCAGCGACGGCAGTGTCAGCAGCAGGGCAGCCAATAACAGAGATTTGATCATGGTTGGGTTCCGGACGTGAAAGATTCAGCGGGAGAGGCGGCGCTGCCTGCGGCGGGCGCGGGCAGCGCGCAGGTCAGAGGGCCATAGGTTTTCAGCGCCTGCGGCTGACCGCTGGCGATGCGCAGTTCGGTTTCACAGCGGCGGCCATCGGGCGTCACCACCTCCATCGGGTTTCTGGCAGTGAGATTTTCCATCCAGACGATGCCATCCCAGCCGACATACTCAGTGGCATGATCCGCACGCTGTACCAGGCTTGAGACCGGCAGCGGCTGGCCCTGTGCATCAACCAGGATCACGCTGGCAGAGCGCAGTTTTTCCACCGGGAAGTTAAGCAGGTAGCCGCTCTGACGTTTCACCGCAAAACGCTGCTCAACATGGGGCGTGGTCATATCGGCGGGCAGGTCGAGGGTGTCGATATCATATTTGGCCGGGTAGTAGCTGCTGATGGCGGGGACCAGCAGATAGCCCTGTTGGTTAGTGCGTCCCATCGACTGATTTTCATAGCGAACATTAACGTCGGGATAGCCCGTTTTCACCAGCACAAAAGCGTCGTTGATGGCGTTGGCGGCAAAGACGCTGTTGTCCATTAATACCAGTGCACCGGCGACATCGGCCCACTGAGTCAGATTGTCATTATCACCGTAGAAGCCCCCCGAGGTGTCGATATGGTTATTGCGGTAGCGCAGACTGCCCTGCCGGTAGTCGCCACTGTCGCCACTCTGATTCGCCCATGAGGCATCCCAGGCGAATCCACCGTCGCTGGGCATGGCACTGGAGGCATAGAGACGCTGGCTATCGCGACCGCGTTGATCGCGCTCGGTGCTGATCGCCGCGCTGCCCTGCTCGCCAAACGGGATCACCAGCGAGAGAGCACCGGTCCAGCTCTTCTCCTCCTGATCGCGGCTGGCGGAGACATAGAGGCTGCTGTTTCCCCACAGATTCTTACTCCATGAGAGGTTCCACAGGCGGGTGCGATCGCCCTGGCCGTCGGTGATATCGATGAAGGCGGCGCCGACGCTGCCAAAGCGGCTCAGTGAGATGCTGGCGCTGTATTGGGCAGTGCGGCGCGATAGCGTGTAACGGCTATCCGCCTGACTACCGGCACGGCTGCCGACCAGGGCCAGATTGCCAAAGTCGCTGCTGCGCTGGGTCTGCTGCGTGCCGATGTTGAACCAGCGATTGTTGTACTGATAGCCCCAGCTATATTGCCTGCCGCTGTCGCCATCAAGATGACTTTGTGCCACCGCGCCGTTAACCACGCCCCAGCTGCCAACCCGAAGCTGACCTCCCAGCCCGCCCATCGCCAGATTTTCGCTGCCCTCGGCGTGACTCTCCAGCGTCAGCCAGTCGGTCATGCCGTAGCGATATGAGCCACTGGCGGCAGCCGCACCGTAATCGAAGTTTTTAATGCCGTAATTTTCGCGAATCGCCCCGGCGGAGATAGCGTAGTCAGCCAGCCCCGATTTCAGCAGATTGCTGGAGACATAAAACGGCATGGTGGTGGTGACGCGTCGGCCGACCGCATCTGTGGTGGTGATCACCGCGTCACCCGCACCATTGACGAATGGCACATTGGTTAATGACCAGGGGCCAGGCTGCACATTTGCCTGACCGGAGCGATAGCCATTGATAAAGAGATCGACGGTGGAGGGGACTGCAGCCTGGCCAGAGAAGGCGGGTAGCGGATAGGTCACCAGGTCAGGACGGACGCTGAAGTCGCGACCCACACTGATGCCGCCGAGTCGGATGCTGCTGCTCCAGGCAAGCGAGTCAGTCACCAGATCCCCGACCCGCCAGCTCATCACCGCGTTCTCATCTTCATTGCTCCACCAGCTGTCGTAACGGATATAACCGTTGTCCTGATAACCGGGGCTGCCTTCCAGCTGCTGCTGCCAGACGCCGTTGGTAGAGACGTGTCCGGCATCACCGAACAGGCGCAGTTCGTTCCAGGCAGAAAGCCGGGTGCCGGTGGTATCGGTACGGCTGGCGTAGAGATCGTAGTTAATCAGCGCGCCGGCGCTGGTGCGCCCCGGATAGCGCGGTCCGTTCTTCGCCTCGCCAATCACCTGACCGGGAAGCCATTCCGGTGGTACGGTGAGCAGCAGCCGCTGACGGGCGGCGTCATATTCCACACTGACGGATTGCAGGCTGCTGACATCGATCTGCGCCTGCTCACCCAGCTTATCCAGTGGCAGACCGGCACGCTGCAGATCGCCGCTACGCAGCCAGAAATGGTCGTTGCGCTGCTCGACTGGCACAATGTTGCCGTTTTCCTGCTGGTTAATCACCAGCTCCAGCATATATTGCTGACCGCTGCTGCTGGTCTGCAGGCTGTGCGGTGGAGGCAGGGATGAATAGGTCTCCGCCAGCACAGGATCCGGCGTTAAGGCGTAAATGACGCTGGCTACCGTCAGCGCGCAGGGATGCAGGGAAAAAGGTCTCATTCAGCGCTTATTTCTGGGCAGCGCTGCGCCACGGGCTCTTGTTGACCTCTGCAGTGAGTTCGCCGCTGACCGGCGTGGTGAGTGGCCAGCGATATGTGCTGTCCGCGAGCACATAGCCATATAAACCGTCGCCCAGTTTGCGACCGCCGATAGTCACATTGCTCAGTCGGGCATGGCCATTGCCGCTGTTGGTCAGCTGCAGCCAGCGCTTGCCTCCCTCGCTAATCTGTTGCCAGCGCAGAGCCGGACGGGCACTGTCGGTGGAGAGCCCGGTGCCATACACGAACAACGGCACTGAGTAGCGCATCTGAAAGGTCAGTCCGGCCTGATTCTCGCCAGGATTGCGCGGCGTGGGAATCTCATCCAGCACCACCCGATAAGCCTGCTCTTTACCGGCCGCAGGCGGCGTCTGTTTAATCAGTCTGACCAGCTGTTTTTGTCCTGGCTCCATTCGCACCATTGGCGGGCTGGCGACCACCCGCTGCTGGGTCTGGTACTGTTCCTGTCCATTGATTTGCTGCCAGCTGAAAACACGGATCTGCATCATCGTGGTCGTGTTACCGCGATTCTCCAGCCAGAGTTCGCTGGCTTTCTCTTCAGGATTAATGGCGGGATCGATAGGCCATATCATCACAGAGTTAGCAGCAAAGGCTGCATGGAATAGGGGAGAACTTAACAGCAACAGCAGGGCGCGCAGTGGCTTCATGATCGTATCCTTGTTTTCTATCACCTCACCAGCTCAGGGTGACGGTCAGCGTATCGGTATAAACGCCGGCGCGCGCAGTGCCGGGCAGTTGCAGCTGGCCATAGATCGGCAGCGTAATGTTATTGGCATTGCTATAGCTCAGCGGCACCGCCTGATTGACCGGGATCACCGTGGTGCGGCTGGCATTACTAAAGAGCGTATAGGGAACGGTATTGCTGAAGTTGGGCAGTTTCAGGTTGCGGGTGGTCGTGAAATTGGCGCCCTGATTAATGCTCATGCTCAGCGTGGTGCCCGGCGTGCAGGCAAGATTTATCGAGGTACTCTGCACAAAGCTGGCGCTGGCGGGAGTGGCCGCCACGCCAGACTGTGTGCCAAAGTTAAGTGTGCCGAAAACACCGGTATTGGTTCCGGATATTACGCAGCCTGCCACGACAGAAGCCGTGACCTGAAAGGTGCTGGTGGGCAGGCCCCAGGCGCTGAAACACCTTATCAGCAGAGGCAGACCGCATGCGATCATCAGGCTGGATCGCCAGAGAACCACCCTTATCTACCTGCGACAGTCGTTAATAGTTCACGGCAACGTTAATCGTATCGGTATAAGTTCCGGCAGGAATCAGGGGATTAAAACCGCCGCCAATAACCCGGCCATAAATGGCGTAGTTGGTGCCCAGTGTTGGGTCCGTGGTTCCACTGGCGGCGATTGGCGTATTGTTGGCGATAGCCGTGGTAAAAGAGGCGTCACTGTAGAGGGTATAGGCGATGCCCTGTGCATTATCCGATCCCAGAACCAGATAACGTGGTGATGCAGAGGCGGTGCCATAAATGGTCGCTGGCGCAGTATTGCTGCTGGTCACCACCACGTTATAGTCCTGACCCGTGGTACAGCGGACAAAAATACCGTTACCCGCCGCACCGACCAGCGTGGCGTTCAGGGTGTCGAAGGTCGCTGCACTGCTACCAAAATTCAGGGTACCGAAGTTAACGCCCGCCGTAGCTGACTGACCGTTAACCAGGCAACCCGTGGTCAGCGTTAACGTGGCATTGATGGTTCCCGAGGTCGTTGCCGCCTGGGTTAAGGGTGTCATTGCGACAGTTAATCCTGCAGCGGCACACAGAAAAAGCTTGAGTTTCATAATATTTCCTTACGGATTATCGAGAGTCAGTGCTTTTTCACCCGGTGTTTATTAACGATTCAACTCAAAATGATGAAATAAAAATTACAAGGCGGTTAGTGCCACTGTCCTGAGGAAAATCTTAGACTTAAGAATGATGATTTATATTAGTTTTACTTACTATAGATCAGTTAAAGCGTTACGCGAAGCCCTGCCAGTTATTTTTCATTAATCAAATGGCCTAAGTGGCCGATAACCCAGTAACAGCAAGCCATAAAAGCAAGAAAGAAAAAGAAAACTCTTTGTTTTTTCGGTCTCTGGCATGCTTTCCGCTTCGGTGATATGTTCCTTTACCAATCAGACATAATAACGATTTACCGGCTGTCTCAGCAGGCGGGAAATAAGATGCAGGTTTAAAATGCCCTGCGTCTGGGGGCGCGCTTTACCGGGCCTCCGGGATAACAAAAAACCGAAATTTAATGACTTTCACCCAACGGGTGTTTTTTGAATCACTTTCTGACTTTACACAGCACCCGTTTCTCAGCGGGTGGTGAGGAGCTGCACATGTTGCTTGTCACCTGGGATAGCGTTTTGATCTGCGTTTCGCTGATCGTCGCGTTTATTGCCTCATTTACAGCGCTGGATACTGCCGGAAGGGTGGCGGTATCCCGTGGCTGGAGCGCCCGATTCTGGTTGCTGGCAGGCGGTACTGCGATGGGGATTGGCGTCTGGGCAATGCATTTCATTGGTATGCTGGCGATGATGATGCCGATGACGATGCGCTATGACACGCGGCTGACGATACTCTCGCTGCTGGTGGCGATCATGGCGTCAATGTTTGCTTTTGGCCAGACAGTAGGCGGCCTGCATCTCACCCGTTATCGGTTACTGCGCGGCACACTGATCCTGAGTTCAGGGATTGTCGTGATGCACTACCTCGGCATGTATGCGCTGCTGATTGAGCCGCGACCTGAGTGGAATGTGCTGCGGGTGGCGCTCTCCGTGATCATTGCGTTTGTTGCTTCGGGCGTGGCGCTGTGGCTGGCGTTTCATCTGCGCCAGGGCGACCATCATCTGCTGCTGATGCGGGGACTGGCCTCACTGGTGATGGGGATGGCCATTGCTGGTATGCATTATGTCGGCATGTCGGCAGCCCGATTCAGCGAGAGCAGTATGATGCAGCCGGGGGGGGTGAGCAATTCAGGACTGGCGGTTTGGGTAACGCTCATTACGCTGATTATTCTGGGCATTACGCTGCTGAGTTCCATGCTGGATGCCCAACTGCGTGCCGCGCGACTGGCGACCCGACTCAGACACGCTAACCAGGAACTGCGTCAGCTGGCGATGCATGACAATCTGACCGCGCTACCCAATCGGGCCATGCTGGAGCAGCAGCTCGATCTGGCGATTAAACAGGCTATGCTCAACGAAAATCGCTTTGCCGTGATCTACATGGATCTTGATGGGTTCAAAGCGGTCAATGACACCTGGGGACACCACGTCGGTGATCGGTTGCTGGTGGCCGTGTCGGAACGGCTGCGTAGCCAGCTCAGCAACACGATGCTGCTGGTGCGTCTGGGAGGTGATGAATTTGTGCTGATGGCGGAGACATGTGATGTCACTCCAGCCCGTCAGCTGGCGCAAAAACTGGTCAAAGTGATCAGTACGCCGTTTGAACTGGATCGCTATGTGTTACACGTTTCCCTCAGTGCGGGCATTGCGATATTCCCGCTGCACGGTCGTAACCGGCAGGAGCTGTTATTCAACGCCGACTCGGCGATGTACCACACCAAACACAGCGGACGTAACGGCTGGTGCCTGTTTGAACCGGCGATGAGTGATGCAACGCAGCATCAGCTGGCGCTGGCAAACGATCTGTGGGAGGCGATCGATCGGCAACAGATGCGACTCTTTTATCAGCCCAAATTCCGTTCCGGCGGCACACGGCTAATGGGATTTGAAGCACTGCTGCGCTGGCAGCATCCGCAACGCGGGTTGCTGACGCCTGAGCTGTTTCTGCCGCGCGCCGAAAAAACCGGCCAGATCGTTGCACTGGGCAACTGGGTGATTGATGAGGCCTGCCGTCAGCTGAAAATCTGGCATAACCAGGGCAACAGCGACTGGACGGTCTCGGTCAATCTCTCCGCGTTGCAGTTTCACCAGCGTGATTTACTCCACACGCTGATGCAGACGCTGGCTCGTTACCAGTTGTCAGGCAGCGCACTGATGCTGGAAATCACGGAAGCGATTGCCATGCGTGATCCCCTCTTCAGCCAGCAACGTATTCGTGAACTGCAGCAGGCGGGCGTCAGTGTGGCCATTGATAATTTTGGCATCGGCTATGCCAACCTGTTGCATCTGAAAGATCTGGATGCCAGCGAACTCAAAATCGATCGCAGCTTTATTAACTGCCTGCGACCCGGCAGTGAAGATGCGACCGTGGTCAGCGCCATGCTGACCCTGGCGCAGAGTCTTAACCTGCGCATGGTGGCGGAAGGGGTTGAGACAGAAGAGCAGCAGCACCTGCTCACCAGCCTGGGTTTTGATGCGCTGCAGGGGTATCTGCTGGGCAAGCCGACGCCAGCGGATCGCATAGAGGCGTTTCGTTTTCCCGGACTGCGACCGCCTCTGGCATCAGCATCCGTCTGACGCTGAAGCTGACGCTGACACTGACGATAGATTTCAGCACTCAGAGTGAGTGGAAAGATGCAGGGTTCGCGGCTCATTAACCGCCGGGCAGTGCCGATAATTAAGAAAAGAAGTTTTAAAAATCCCTTACCTAAACACAAGCACGGCTTTCCGCGGGAACGCACTATGTTAGCAACCTCATACGACTCTTTTATCGTCATCGTCTCCGTTCTTGTCGCGATGCTGGCTTCGTTTACCGCCTTAGATATGGCGGGACGGGTGGTGCACTCCACGGGCAAAGTCGCGCTGGTCTGGCTGTTTGGCGGCGGTTTCTCCATGGGCATCGGCATCTGGGCGATGCACTTCATTGGCATGTTGTCGATGAACATGGAGATGGTGATGAGCTACAACGCCGGGCTGACCGCCTTCTCCGCTGCCATCGCGGTCTGCGCATCGATATTTGCCCTGTGGCTGGTCTGCAGTGGCGATTTGCCCCTGCCGCGCCTGGCGGGCGGCGCACTGATTCTCGGCAGCGGCGTCGTGGCGATGCACTATACCGGGATGGCAGCCCTGATGTTCTCGCCGGGTATTGTCTGGCGGTGGGGCTGGATAGGCCTTTCGGTGGTGATCGCGCTCGCCGCTTCTGGCGCAGCGCTGTGGCTGGCATTTAACCTGCGTGAAGGTCAGACTGGCCGGGTGACCCTGCTGCGTATTGGCGCATCCGTAGTGATGGGCTGTGCGATTGCGGGCATGCACTACACCGGCATGATGGCGGCAGAGTTTCCCGCTCACAGCCATTCGATGGGGCAGGGCGTTAACAGTAACTGGCTGGCGATTCTGGTCACGGTAGTCACTATCTCAATCCTGGGGATTACTCTGCTGGTCTCGATGCTGGATGCGCGGATGCAGGCGCGCACCTCCATTCTCGCCAGCTCACTGGCTGAAGCGAACCGCGAGCTGGCACAGCTGGCGCTGCACGACAATCTGACTCGCCTGCCAAACCGCATTCTGCTGGAAGATCGACTGGAACAGGCGATCAACAAAGCCAATCGTGAGCAGACGCTGTTTGCCCTGATGTTTATGGATCTGGACGGATTTAAGGCGGTTAACGACGCGTTCGGGCATCACATTGGCGACCGTCTGCTGGTGGGTGTGACCGAGCGGATGAGCCAGCAGATGGCTGGCTATTACACGCTGGCGCGACTCGGCGGTGATGAGTTTGTACTGCTGGTGGAGATCGACGATCCCAACGATGCGGCGGCCATTGCCGATAAACTGGTGAAAGCGGTGGACCGTCCGTTTGATATCTCACGCTATGAGCTGGTGGTCTCGCTGAGCCTCGGCATCGCTGTCTATCCTGGCGATGGCGAGGATGAGCGTGAACTGATGTTCAACGCCGATGCGGCGATGTATCACACCAAAAATAATGGCCGCAATGGTTACACCTTTTTTCAGCCCTCAATGAACATTCAGGCGCAGAGCCAGCTTCAGCTGAACAATGATCTCTGGCAGGCGCTGGATAACAATGAGCTGCGCCTGTTCTATCAGCCAAAATATTGCGCGCCACGCGGCCCGCTTCTTGGTTTCGAAGCGCTGCTGCGCTGGGAACATCCAAAGCGGGGTCTGTTATCGCCTGACAAATTTCTGCCAATGGCGGAAAAAACCGGGATGATTGTCAACATCGGCAATTGGGTGATTAATGAAGCGTGTCGCCAGTTGCGCCAGTGGCATTTGCAGGGCCATACGGACTGGTCAGTGGCGGTGAACCTGTCGGCGCTGCAGTTTGAGCAATCGAATCTGGTAGAGACAGTGGTAGATGCGCTGGCAAAACATCAGATTCCGGCCGAACTGTTGACGCTGGAGGTGACGGAAACCACTGCGATGCGCGATCCCGATGAGAGTGTGCGTATTCTCACCCAGCTGACTCAGCTTGGGGTGAAAGCCTCGATTGATGACTTTGGCACCGGCTACTCCAGCCTGCTCTACCTGAAAAGGCTACCGGCCAGCGAACTTAAGATCGATCGGGCCTTTGTGAATGAACTCCAGCATCAGCCGGAAGATGCCACCATCGTGTCGGCGATTGTGGCACTGGCGCAGTCACTGCAATTGAAAGTGGTGGCCGAGGGCGTTGAAACCGCTGAACAGCAGGCCTTTCTGACCGGCCTGGGTTGCAATACGCTGCAGGGCTTCCTGCTGGGCAGGCCGGTTCCCGCGGAACAGGTGCCGGAGCTGGCTAACTTTGTGGTAGCAGAAGACGAAGAGGTCGTTACGGATATCCGCCAGATGAGTGAAGCTGAACCGCTGCTGACACCGCAGGTTGCTGCGATCTGACACACCTGACACAGCGTAGCATCCGCGTGAATTGAGACGATAAGCGATTCGCACCGCCTGTCATTGATCGCCTGCCGTGGTAAAGTCTCGCGGCCAGATTATTCACGGTAAAACAGGGAGAGGCGACCCGTGGCGAAATACCAGCGATTGATGGATGAGATTCAGCAGCAAATAGAGGCCGGCATCTGGCTGCCAGGCACCCGTTTACCTTCGTTGCGTCAGCAGGTTGCGCAGCAGGGTGTCAGCCTGATGACCGTGTTGCATGCCTATGAGTTGCTGGAAAGCCAGGGCTGGATCGTTTCTCGTCCTCAGTCAGGTTACTACGTGGCACCGCGTGCCCTGGCGCCCGCACCGCTGAGCGTGGCGATCAGCGAACAGGTTGATATCAACGACTTTGTGTTTGATGTATTGCAGGCCACGCGCGATCCCGCCATCGTGCCGTTTGGTTCTGCTTTCCCTGATCCCGCTCTGTTTCCGCAGCGCCAGCTCATGCGCTCGCTGGCAAACGTCTCTCATCATCTCACCCCAACGGATGCGCTGCACAATCTGCCGCCTGGCAACGCCACGCTGCGACAGCTGCTGGCCCAGCGCTATGCGCGCCAGGGCATTACGCTGTCGCCGGATGAAATTGTCATCACCAGCGGGGCACTGGAGGCACTCAATCTCAGCCTGCAGTCCCTGACCGAGCCGGGCGATTACGTGATAATTGAGCATCCGGGTTTTTATGGTGCGCTGCAGGCGATTGAACGGCTCAAACTCAAGGCGCTGGCAATTCCGGTCGATGCAAAGCAGGGCATCGACCTTGCCCAGTTGGAGGAGGCCCTGCAGCGCTGGCCGGTGAAAGCCTGCTGGCTGATGACGACGCTACAAAATCCGCTGAGCGTGACCTTAACCCCGGAGCGTAAACAAGAGCTGGTCGAACTACTGGCGCGTTATCAGGTGCCGATGATTGAAGATGATGTCTATGCCGAACTCTGGGCGGGTGATGTTGCGCCGCTGCCGGCTAAAGCCTGGGATCGTCAGGGGAACGTGCTGCATTGCGGCTCGTTTTCAAAGTCGCTGGTGGCAGGATTTCGCGTTGGCTGGGTTGCGGCAGGGCAACATGCGCAGCGCATTCAGCGGCTTCAGCTGATGAGCACGCTTTCTACCAGCGCGCCAATGCAGCTGGCGCTGGCCGATTTCCTCGCTACGCGGCGTTACGACACCCATCTTAAGCGGCTGCGACAGATTCTGGCGAAACGACAGCAAATGGTGCGCCAGGCATTACTGAAAGTACTGCCACCGCAGTCAACGGTCAGTGAAGGGCGCGGGGGCTATTTTCTTTGGGTGACACTGCCGGACCATATTAATACGACCCGGCTCTATCAGCAGGCGCTGGCGAAGGGGATCAGCATTGCACCGGGGCAGTTATTTTCGGCAGGAGAGCAGTTCAGCCACTGTTTTCGGCTGAATACCGCCTGGCCGTGGGATAGCCGGGCCGAGGCGGCAATAGAAACGCTGGGTCAGTTGATGGCGAAGCCGCTGGCAGATTAAACCTGCGCCGCTTCCTGGTGACCCCAGGTCAGGTAGTAGACATCATAGAAGTCCACTTCCCCTTTTTGCGTCAGCAGACGCTGGATGCCTGTCTTCACCCGTTCCGGTGCTTCAGGCAGCGACAGAATGCGAGAGATAGCCTGCTCGCGCACGGGCTGAATGTAATACCACTCGCCGTTGTAGCAGACGCGCAGATCGAGTGCATCAATATCTTCAAAGCGATATTTCGGATTGATATCCAGCAGCATCAGAACACTCATGACCAGCACAAATGCGGTGGCAAACCAGAAGGCGGGCCAGCCGAGCATCTCGGTAGAGAAAATCAGCGCCACGCACAGGCCGTAGCAGAGATACATGACTGCCCAGAGGCCGGGGTGTTTTTTCAGAAACGAGAGGCTAAAGCGCGGCAAATTGTCGCGACGTTCTTCGCGATTAAGCGTAGCGATCTCGTCAATCAGGATTTGTTTAATAGCGTCCATTTGTTACCTCACTGTCATCTGTTAGCTATTACAACAGATAACAGTCAAGCATATCAGAAACAGATTCGTGCATTTTTTATATAACAGTTGATAAAACAGTTGTTGGCCATCCTCCCACCTGACATTTTGCAACACTTTGCCGCAGTAAAAACCGCTACCCTCTGCCACCCATGCACACTCTTGCCCTATTGTTAACGATACATTTGGCTTTAGGCAGCAATATCAGTCAATTATCCAAAATGTGTTGTCTGGCGCACATTGCATTGTGCCGCGGGTTTGCCACACTTAATAAAAAACCGGAGAACCTGTATGTGTGCCTCATCCTCCAGCCTGATGTTAATGATGTCCTTTGCCGCAGGCACTTTCTCGGCCGGGGCTTCTGATAATCCTCAGCATCTTATGCTTGGCATCCCGTCGGGTGGCGTCCCGAATAACCCGTTACCTCTGATTATCTGGCCGCGCGTGGTGCCGGAAGATGAGGAAATCGCGACGTGGTTTGAGAAAACGTTTGAAGAGAACGGCTGGCCACCCGCCTGGCGCTATCCGATTTTTCCCTACACCCACTTTCATCCCAACACCCATGAATTGCTGGGCGTGGCGGAGGGCTGGGCAGAAGTACTGTTTGGCGGCGACAGTGGCCGGATGGTGACGCTGCGCGCCGGTGATGCGGTGCTGATTCCGGCAGGCGTCGGCCATCGTCAGGTCAGCGCCAGCGACGACTTCATGGTGATTGGTGCCTATCCGCACGGCATGTCGCCGGAGACGCTGCGTGATGAACCGGCTAAGCTGAAAATGGCCCAGGAACAGGTAAAAAAAGTGCCACTGCCGACGCAGGACCCTTTCACCGGTAAAGAGGGCGCATTGACGGAGATCTGGCAGCCGATTGCCGCCATGCATTTACAGCAACAGATGGACCTGTAGAGACCTGCGTCCGTCGTGAAATGGTTAAGCGCGAGCACGGCTCGCGCTTTGCTTTTCTGGCCTGAAATCTCTTTTAAACGTTAATGCCATGGGCCTAATCCTGTTGTCATTCCATTGAATATTTGTCCGCCGCTGCCGATATATCACCTGCTAATATTAGTTATTCTTCTTAATGCGCTTGTGTTTGCAGACCTTTTCCGCTTTAGTCTCGGCCAGTTTATTAAGAACATTCCTAAGCCACTACCCGGCTATCGAGCAGCAGGCAAATAACAATGGATAATAACTCTGATGTCATCTATCGCATGCTGGTACAAAGCGTGATCGATTATGCGATCACCATGCTTAAACCGGACGGAACCGTCGCCAGCTGGAACGGCGGAGGCCTGCACGTCCTGGGTTACAGGCCAGACGAAATTATTGGTCAGCACGCCACCCTGTTTTACAACGAAGAGGATCGTCGTCGCGGTCAGCTGCAGCGTGAACTCGATATTGCGGCGAACGCCGGACGGTTTGAAACCGAAGGCTGGCGCTGTCGTAAAGATGGCAGCACCTTCTGGGCGCATGTGGTGATCTATCCGATCCGCAATGAAGTGGCCCGGCTGGTCGGATTCGCCGCTATCTGCCGTGACTGTACCCGGCAGCAGGAGCAGCAACACAAAGAGCGGGAGCAGGAGTCGCGCTTCCGTCTGCTGGTGGAAGGCGTCACCGATTACGCCATCTACATGCTCGATCATGACGGCAACGTGGTGAACTGGAACGCGGGTGCACAGCGGGCCAAAGGCTATGTGGCAGAAGAGATCGTCGGTCAGCATTTCTCCCGCTTTTACAGCGCGCAGGATCGGCTGAACCATGTCCCGGAGCAGAACCTGCAAACCGCGTATCGCACCGGCCGTTTTGAAGATGAGGGCTGGCGTTATCGCAAAGATGGCAGCGCCTTCTGGGCGCATGTCGTGATCGACACGATCCGCGGCGATCAGGGCCAATTGCTGGGCTACGCCAAAATCACCCGTGACTGCACCGAACAGCAGCGCATTCGCAGTGAGCAGCGGGAGCAGGAGCAGCGTTTCCGTCTGCTGGTAGAGGGCGTCACTGATTACGCCATCTATATGCTCGACGTCGACGGCGTGGTGGTGAACTGGAATGCCGGTGCCGAGCGCGCCAAAGGATATAAGGCAGAAGAAGTGGTCGGTCAGCACTTCTCACTGTTCTACAGTTCCCATGAGCGGCTGAACCGGACGCCGGAAGCTAACCTCGGTATCGCGCTCAAAACTGGCCGCTTTGAAGATGAGGGCTGGCGTTACCGCAAAGATGGCAGCGCTTTCTGGGCGCATGTGGTGATCGACGCCATCCACGATGATGACGGTAAGCTGGTCGGTTTCGCCAAAATCACGCGTGATCGCACCGAACGCCGTGAGCAGGAGCAGCAGATTCTGCGCGCCCGCGATCTGGCTGAAGCTCAGAGCACTCAGAAAACCGCGCTGTCCAAATTTCTCGATAACATCATCGCGAACATTCCCTCCTGCGTGATTGTGGAAGATGCGATCACACGTGAAATTCTGCTGGTTAACGACCGCACTCAGCAGCTGTTCGGCCTGTCGAAATCACTGATCGTCAACAAGCGCCCGCACGAATGCATGTCCCCTGAACTCAGTGACTACTTCAATAATCTGGCCGATGTTGCGCTGCGCAGTGAGGGCATGCATGAGCGTGAGCAACTGCTGATGACCGCCAGCGGCGAGCGTATCCTGCATACCCGCGCGACCGCGATTAATGGTCAGGATGCACGTCGTAACTACTTAATGCTGCTAGTGGAAGATGTCACCGACCAGCGCGCAGCCGATGCCCGAATTCACCATATGGCGCATCATGACAACCTGACCAGCCTGCCTAACCGCATTTTGTTCCGCCAGCGTCTGAGCGAAGCCTTACGCACCGCTGGACAGATGCAACGCCAGACTGCTGCGCTCTGCCTTGACCTTGATAACTTTAAAAATGTGAACGATGCGCTGGGTCACCAGATTGGCGATGAGCTGTTGCGCAGCGTGGCTAAGCGTCTGCGCAACGCGCTGCGTGATCAGGATACGCTGGCGCGTATTGGTGGCGATGAGTTCGCCATCGTGCTGCCTCACGTCGCCGGTAATGATGAGGCGAGCGCAGTAGCTCAGCGCCTGATCGAGGCGATTCGTCCACCGGTTAACATTGAAGGCCATAATCTGTCGGTGGGGCTGAGCGTGGGCATTGCGCTTAGCACCACCATCACTAATACGCCGGAGCAGCTGCTGCGCTGTGCTGACATGGCGCTGTATGAAGCCAAGCGCAATGGCCGCAATCGTTATGAACACTTTACGCTGGAGATGGATGATGTGGCGCGCAGTCGGCGCCTGATTGAAAACGATCTGCGTGATGCGATCAGCGGCGGACACCTTCGGCTCTACTATCAGCCCATCACCAACGGCGATCATCACACCATTATTGGCTACGAGGCGCTGATGCGCTGGCATCATCCGATTCGTGGCTTGATCATGCCTAATGACTTCATCCCGATTGCGGAAGAGACCGGCCTGATTCATATGCTGGGGGCGTTTGCACTCTATGAAGCCTGTCGTGAAGCGGCGAGCTGGGAAGGGGAGCAGTCGGTTTCGGTCAACCTCTCTCCGCTGCAGTTTAAAAACAGCTCGCTGGTGCCGGTGGTGGAAGGTGCGCTGAAGGAGTCGGGTCTTGATCCGGCGCGGCTGGAAGTCGAGATTACCGAATCGGTGCTGCTGGATGACTCACTGGGAAACATCCGGACGCTGCAAAATCTCAAAGCGCTGGGCGTACAGATTGCACTGGATGATTTCGGCACCGGCTATTCGTCGCTGAGCTATCTGCGCTCTTTCCCGTTCGACAAAATTAAAATCGACAAATCGTTTATCAACGATATGGGCGACAGCCGCGAGGCGCTGGCGATTATCCGCGCCATCACCGGCATGAGCCGCAGTCTGGATATCCAGATCACCGCCGAAGGGGTAGAGAGCGATGAGCAGTTTGCTAAGCTGCGCGACGAAGGCTGTACGCTGTTCCAGGGCTTCCTGTTTGGACGGCCTCAGCCATCGGAACTGCGGCTGAAAACGCTGGGTTAACCCGCGCGGAATGAGTCGACGCTGGGATAATCAATGCTGGATCAATCATAAAGGCCATGCTGCTGGACCGGCGCATGGCTGAGATTATCGCGGATGCGTCGCACCGACTCACGCACCACCAGCCTGCCATTCAGTAGCAGACTGCCGGTCGGCGTTCCGGGATTCAGCCGCATCTCCTGCAGCATTCTCACTGCCGCCGCACCCAGCTCATCACGCGGCACCTGCACCGAGGTCAGCGGAATATCGTGGATAGCGGCCAGGTTAAACCCATCCATGCTCATCACCGAAATATCCTGCGGTACCCGTAAACCAGCCTGCTCCAGGGCCGTGACGGCACCTGCTGCAATGTAATCGCCGCTGGCGAGAATCGCCGTAGGGCGCAGCGCATCAGGGCAATGGCGCAGATATTCACCCAGCCGTTCCGCTGCCTCATTGCTGCTGAAACTGTTGAGGGTCAGCAGATGCTGACGACTGTCAAAGCGCAGGTTCATGGCGTGCCAGGCGTCCCGGACGCCCTGAAGTCGCTGCTCCATGGTGTAGCGGCGCAGGCAGTGCAGCGAGAGAATTTGCCGGTGTCCCTGCTCAAACAGATAACGCGCTGAAAACTCTCCGATCAGCTGATGATGCGGCGAGACCGAGGGCAGGCGCATACGACGATCTCGGGCGTTAATCAGCACGCAGGGTTTGTTCATCTCTGCCGCCAGCTGATGAATATGCTCATCATCAATGCCAATCAGCAGCGCCGCTTCGGTCTGCTGCATCTTATCGATAAACAATGCCGCATCACTTTCCACCTCTTCCAGGGGGCAGTAGCGCAGCCGCACTTCATGCGGCTCCACCGCCTGACTGATCCCCTGAATGACCTTGTAATAAAAAATATCACTGCGTACATCGAAGGCGCGGGGCGGGGCAAAGACCATCAGGTTATTCAGCAGCAGGCGACCGCTATGCAGATTGGTCAGCACGCCCTGCTGCTGCGCCACGGCCAGCACTTTATCGCGGGTGGCGGGCCGGGTATTGGCTTTACCCGCCAGTACGCGCGACACCGTGCTGATCGAGACGCCGCTCAGTGCCGCAATTTCACCCACTTTCAGCCTTTGTTTCATTCTGTGATCGCCTTCAAATCTGCTAATGAAAAATTTTTCATAGTCTGCTGAATCGCGTCAGATAAGCGTTTCAGTGCCCATTTCTGTCGGGTTAAAGCCTGCCATGAAAATCGTTGCAAAAAAGTGGCTGTACCCACGTTTCGCACTTTTCTAAGTTCGTGAAAAGGACACGCGGTACGCCAGCTGGCGGTGTGCGTCATCAATGGTAATCAGGAGTGGCACAATGAGCCTCGAATCAACAACGAAACCCATCAGTGCGTCACGCACGGTGCGCGTGATTAAAAATTTACGCTGGTGGATGCTGGGAATGTTCCTGCTGGGTGTGACCGTCAACTACATCACCCGCAACTCGCTCGGCATTCTGGCACCGGAACTGAAAAACAGTCTGCATATGAGTACCGAGCAGTACTCCTGGGTGGTCGCTGCGTTTCAGCTGGCTTACACCCTGTTTCAGCCTGTTTGCGGCTGGCTGATCGATGTGATCGGACTGAAGATGGGGTTCCTGATTTGTGCGCTTATCTGGTCGGTGACCTGTCTGCTGCACGCCGGTGCGGGAAGCTGGCTGCATCTGGCGCTGCTGCGTTTCGTCATGGGTGCGTCGGAAGCGGCGGCCACACCGGCTAATGCCAAAGCGATTGGTGACTGGTTTCCCAAAAAGGAGCGTCCGGTTGCGGCGGGCTGGGCGGGCGTCGGCTTTTCGATTGGTGCCATGCTGGCTCCCCCGATTATCTATGTCGCCCATATTACTTTTGGCTGGCAGGGCGCATTTCTGCTGACCGGCGGCCTGGGCCTGCTGTGGGTGGGACTCTGGTGGTGGGGCTATCACTCGCCGGAGAGCCATCCTCGTCTTTCAGATGAGGAACGTGCCTTCATTAATCAGGATAATGAAGCCATCGGTGAAAAACTGCCGTTCTTCACCGCGCTGAAAGTGATTGGTAAAGAGAAGAAATTCTACGGCATTGCGATTCCTGCGTTTCTGGCCGAACCGGCCTGGGCGGTGCTGAGCTTCTGGGTGCCACTCTATCTGGCCAATGAGCGCGGCATGGATCTCAAGCAGATCGTGATGTTCGCCTGGCTGCCATTCCTGGCTGCCGACCTCGGCAGCGTCGCCAGCGGTTATCTGACCAAAATCTATGTGCGCTGGTTTGGCATGACCCGCGTCAACTCGATCGTCGCCAGTTCGGTGACCGGCGCCCTGCTGATGGTCTCGCTGGCGCTGATGACGCTGGTGAAAGATCCCTGGCTGGCAATTGCCCTGATTTCCGTTGGTGGCTTTGGCCATCAGGTGATCTCCTGCATGCTGAGTGCGCTGGTGGTCGAGCGTTTCGATCGCCGCCAGATGGCCACTGTCAACGGCATGCGCGGCTCCTGCGCCTGGATCGCCAGCTTTATCTTCTCGCTGATTATCGGTGTCACCGCCGATACCATCGGCTTCAATCCGCTGTTTGTGGCGATGGGCTTTTTTGACCTGATTGGTGCCGTTTTCCTGGTGATGCTGATCGCCGAACGCCGCCAGCGCCCTGCTAACCCATAAGGATATCGCGATGAAAACCCTGAAGAACTGGACGCTGCATCAGCAGGCCGATCACTTTGTTGAGCTCAAGGTCGAACAACGTCATTTCCTGCGGCTTTATGTGCTGGAAGAAAAGCTGATGCGCGTGCTGCTGAAACGCGACGGTGAGCTGGCGCTGAACCGCACCTGGAGTATTGCGCCCGGTCAGGATGTGCCCTGGGAGGGACGTGACCGCGAGGCGCTGGATGGTTTTACGTTACCAACGTTTCAGGTGGAGCACGATGCGCAGCAACTGCGTCTCAGCACGCAACAGTTGCGCGTCACCGTGCATCAGCCGCTCTGCCTGAGCTGGGAGCAGTTTGATGGGGAGAGCTGGCAGCCGCTGACCGCCGATCGCCACACCGGTGCCTATCTGTTGAATGCGCACGGCGACGGTGTCGAGCACTATCAGCGTCGTCAGCCGCAGGATCGGGTGTATGGTCTGGGTGAGAAGAGTGGCGACCTGAACCGCGTTAACCGTCGTTTTGAGATGCGTAATCTCGACGCCATGGGCTACAACGCCGCCAGCACCGACCCGCTCTACAAACATATTCCGTTTACCCTGACGCAGCGCGATGGCGTCAGCTTCGGCCTGTTCTATGACAACCTCAGCAGCAGCTGGCTCGATCTGGGGAATGAGCTGGATAACTACCATCTGCCTTATCGCCGTTACCGCGCCGAGGCAGGTGATCTCGATTACTACATGATGCTCGGCCCGACGCTGCTCGACGTGACCAAAGCTTTTGTGCGTCTCACCGGACGCACGCTGTTTCAGCCGAAGTGGAGCCTGGGTTACAGCGGTTCTACCATGCATTACACCGACGCGCCGGACGCACAGCAGCAGCTGCAATCCTTTATCCGTCTGTGTCGCGAGCATGAGATTCCCTGCGACTCGTTCCAGCTCTCATCCGGTTATACCTCGATTAATAACAAGCGCTACGTCTTCAACTGGAACTACGACAAAGTCCCGAATCCCAATGCGCTGAGCGACGCGTTTCATCGTGCCGGCATGAAGCTGGCGGCCAACATCAAGCCCTGTCTGCTGCAGGATCATCCTCGCTATCAGGAAGTCGCATCACAGGGGCTGTTTATTCGTGACTCTGAGCAGGATCGCCCGGAGCGATCGGTGTTCTGGGATGACGAGGGATCGCACCTTGATTTCACCCATCCGCAGGCGGTGCGCTGGTGGCAGGAGAATGTGACTCAACAGCTGCTGGAAAAGGGCATCGATTCCACCTGGAACGACAACAACGAATATGAGGTGTGGGATGGCGAAGCGCGTTGTCACGGTTTCGGTCAGCCGATTGCTATCAAGCATATCCGTCCGGTAATGCCGCTGCTGATGATGCGCGCCTCGATGGAAGCCCAGCAGCAGTTTGCGCCAGACAAACGCCCTTATCTGATCTCCCGTTCCGGCTGTGCCGGAATGCAACGCTATGTGCAGACCTGGAGCGGCGATAATCGCACCAGCTGGCAGACTTTGCGCTACAACATCCGCATGGGGCTGGGCATGAGCCTGTCCGGGCTGTTTAACGTCGGACACGATGTCGGCGGCTTCTCTGGCGATAAGCCTGATGCCGAGCTGTTTGTGCGCTGGGTTCAGAATGGCGTGATGCATCCGCGTTTTACCATCCATTCATGGAATGACGATCACACGGTGAACGAGCCGTGGATGTATCCGGAAGTGACACCGATGATCCGCGAGGCGATCCGCCTGCGCTATCGGCTGATGCCTTACCTTTACAATCTGGCGTGGCAGGCGAGCGAAGAAGATGAGCCAATGCTGCGTCCGACCTTCCTCGATCATGAACAGGACCCGCAGACTTATCAGGAGTGTGATGACTTTATGCTGGGTCGCGATCTGCTGGTTGCCAGCGTCGTAGAGCAGGGCGCGCGCAGCCGCGATGTCTATTTGCCGCGTAACCGTGGGGGCTGGTATGACTGGCACAGCGGTAAAGTGTTTGCGGGCGGCGAAACCATCACGCTGGATGCACCGCTGGATCGGCTGCCATTGCTGGTGCGGGCTGGTGCGATCATCCCACTGGGCGAATGTGAAACCACGACGGATGCCCGCCGCGACACGGTACGGCAGTGGCAACTGTGGCCAGCACCAGAAGGCATAACGACTCAGGGCGAAATGTTTGATGATGATGGCGAGAGCCATGGCTGGCAGCAGGGCAATGCACTGTGGCTGAGCTGGACATTGTGCAGCAGCGCTAGCCGAATCGACCTGACGGTGGAAAAACGTGGCGATTACCAGCCCGCCTGGCGCGAGATCGCGCTGTTATTGCCTGAAGGCGAACATCGTGAGCTGTGGGTGAATGGCGATAAAGCGGCAAGTTACCGGCTGGAATAGCGGTGCAGTAGTGTCAGCAAGACGGAAATAAGATCGGCCCCGAAAAGGGGCCGATAAATATTATTCTGCGTGATTCTCGGTGCTCATGCGGCCCAGATCTTTATCGACCAGGAACAGACCGTTGCCGCTGTTGCTGACCAGCGCCAGTTTATCCAGCACAGTTTTGAACAGCTTCTCTTCTTCGTGCTGCTCAGCCACATACCACTGCAGGAAATTGAAAGTAGAGTAGTCCTGTGAAGTCATAGCAGCGTGGGCCAGCTCATTGATTTTGCTGGTGATCAGCTGCTCATGCTCCAGCGCCTGCTGCAGAATTTCATTCAGCGAGGTAAAGGCGACGGGTGGTGCGGCAATGGTGCCCAGCACCGGCATGCCGCCAGTATCGCTCAGGTAGTCAAACAGACGCTGCATGTGCTGCATCTCTTCGCGTGAATGCATCTTCAGGAAGGAAGCGGCACCCTCAAAGCCTTTGTCGCTGCACCAGGCGCTCATTTGCAGATAAAGATTGGCAGAGAAAAATTCCAGGTTCAGCTGGTCGTTTAAACGCCCAGTCATTTCAGCAGTCAGCATGGCCGAGTCCTTTTAAGAAGATGTTAAATACAGATGTAAAGTCGGTGAATTATGCATCAAACATGTGCGTAATGTGAAGCCTTTTCGGCAAAATAAGCTATTTTATCTGATTGATTTAAATAGAATTATTTCGGAAATTGAATGCGACCAATTCTCATCCTGCATCATACTTTGCCGGCCAATTAATTCAGGGTAATCAGCACCATGATAGTGCGACCGGGGGTGTTCATGCTGGTGCAGGCGCTGCAGCGACAGGTCAAATAACCGCATTCTGATGACGACCCGAAAATATAACGTTGCGGTATGGCAACGTTATTCCGGAGAAAAGTATATAGCCGGCATGAATAAAACGTCCCATCGCGACAGACGAGACAGTAATAATCATGTTTACAACTGCTCTGGCATAAATCCTGCTTGAAACTCACTTCCCAACGTTGAAATTTGCAATGCCAGGGAATTTGCGGCAAGGCAGTTATCAGGAGAAAGAAATGTCAGACGAGAGTGTGGTTAATCCGGTGAAACTGACGGCGACCAAAGGCAGTTATGTGTCGTTAATTTTTGCCATTCTGTTTTTTTCAGGGCTGTTTTATCACGTCGAGGGCCTTTCATGGTTAGGTGCGTTCGACTTCACCACTCTGGGCGGCAGCTTTGGTACCATGAAAGATCCCGCCAGTAACACCTTTCTGGGCGCAGGCGGACTCAGCGCCAAAGCGGGTTTCCTGTTTGCGCTGTCGCTGACGCCCACGGTGATGCTGGCGCTGGGCGTGCTGGAAATCTTCACCCACTATGGCGCGATTCGCGCAGCGCACCGGTTGCTGACACCTTTGCTTAAACCGCTGATGGGATTACCTGGCCATTGCGGTCTGGCGTTAATCACCGACCTGCAAAGCACTGATGCGGGCGCGGCATTAACCAAAGAGATGGCTGATCAAAAGCAGATCAGCAAAAAAGAGGTGGTCGTCATGAGTGCCTGGCAATATTCCGGTGCCGGGTTAATCAATAATTACTTCGCCATCGGTTCAGCGCTGTTCGCCTCCATGACACTGCCGATTATTATTCCGCTGTTATTAATGTTTGTTCTTAAATTTGTCGGTGCGGCGATAACGCGCGCTGTGTTAAACAGTGTTTATAAAAAGGATTTCGCTGATGGAAAATAAAATCGCAACCAGCAGTAATCCCTTTGATGTGTTTGTAACCGGCGCGCGTAAAGGCTTTCACATCGCCATTCATAATCTCATGCCGAATGTGGTGATGGCGTATGTGCTGGCTGAGGTGCTGAATCTGCTCGGCATCATGCAGTTTCTCGGGCATGTTTTTGCGCCGGTGATGGGGCTGTTTGGTCTGCCGGGTGAGGCGATTACTGTGCTGCTCACCGCGTGGCTCTCATCGTCGGCAGGCACGGGTGTCGCGGTCAGCCTGCTGACCAAAGGGCTGCTGACCGGTGCGGATATTACGATTCTGGCCCCGGCAATTTTCCTGATGGGATCGCAGCTGCAATATATGGGGCGGCTGCTGGGCGTGGCTGATGTGCCCAAAAAATACTGGCCGCTGCTGATGCTGGTGAGCATCATTAACGCGCTGATCGCAATGTCTGTTATGCGTCTGTTTATTCAGGAGTAACGCTGTGTCTGAGGTTTTAGAGCATTACCACTATTTGCATGAAATTCCGGAGCTGGGTTTTCAGGAGGTGAAAACCTCGGCTTATATCGCGGACCAGCTGGAGAAAGCGGGCCTGAAGGTAACGCGTAACATCAATAACACCACCGGTATTGTGGCGGAGATCGACAGCGGTGTTCCGGGTCCGGTGCTGGCACTGCGCGCGGATATGGATGCACTGGGTCACATCATTGATGGCGTGCCGTGCGCGCGTCACACCTGCGGTCACGACGGTCACTCATCGGTCGTGCTGACGGCGGCGACGGCGCTGCTGCAGGAGGGCACGGTGAAACGTGGCCGGCTGAAGATCCTGTTCCAGCCCGCCGAGGAGCTGGGTGCCGGGGCGCTGGCAATGATCGAAGGTGGCGCTCTGGATGATGTGGAGATGATTCTTGGCTTCCACCTGCGTCCGCTGGAGGAGTGTGTCGTCGGCCAGGCGGTGCCTGCGGTACTGTACTCCGCCTGCAGCACGCTCGAAGCCACCATCAAAGGCCAGCCCGCCCATGCGGCGCGTCCGCATCTGGGTGTGAATGCGCTGGATGCGGCCGTACAGGCAGTGCAGGCGGTTAACGCTATCCATCTTTCGCCCGGCCTGACCTGGAGCGTCAAAGCGACTCGCTTCCTGTGCGATGCGGGTGTCACCAACTCGGTGCCGGATGAAGCGCGCGTAGTCTGGGATCTGCGTTCGCAGGAGAACGGGCCGATGACGCTGCTGAAAGAGCAGGTTACGCGTGCCATCACTCACAGCGTGGCGGCACTGGGTGCCACCGCGGAGGTCCGCGTGCTGAAAGAGATGCCCGCCGCCGAGATTGATGATGAGGCGACGGCGGTGATCCGCGCCGCCATCGTCGAGGTGCTGGGCGAAGAGGGCGCATTGTCGACCCGCACCACGCCGGGCAGCGAGGACTTTTTCTACTATCCGGTGAAGCGTCCGGGTGTGAAAGCGGGCTTCTGGGGGCTGGGTACCAACCTGACGCCAGGACTGCATCATCCTGATATGCGTTTTGATCTCAGCTCACTGGAAATTGGCGTGCAGATCTTTAAAGCCTGTGTCAGAAAGGTGCTGGGATAGAGATTAACGTTGCCCGTCTCCTTGCGGCGGGCAACATCATTCTGTCAGGCTGGCACCCACGGTCCGGCCAGTTGGGGTTGCGGAAATCCTCCTGTGAGAATACGCAGTTCCGCATCACGTGGGGTATTGTCGCCCGCCCCCTGAATGCTGACGATATCCTGCGGGCAGGCGGAAAAGGCGACATAGCAATCCATCTCGGCGCGAAGGATGATGTAGTCCCCCGGACGCGTCACAACCGGCAGCGTTTTTAGCGTCATGCCGTCTGACTGCACCTGAATATTCATAAAGATATTAAACGACGCCAGATTGCCGTGCGGCAGCTTTACGCCCAGCGCCGCCATACTCTCAAACAGATTGTCATGGCAGTTTCGGTGCGGTTCGGTACACCCCAGAAGCTCATAACGGCGTGCATCGCATGCTGCCATAAAGGTGTCGTGTACGCCCGGCGAGGTATCCGCAACCAGCGTCAGGATAGGATGGCGCTGGCTGGTGATAAAACTGTCACCAACGTGAGGATTGAGGCGTTGGTTCCAGACGCGTGTCGCCTCCATCGACATATATTCAGTCAGGTCGTTTGCGTTATACGCCCAGCAATCCACGACCTGTGTGCCGTGCAGATTAATGACCTGCACCGCTTCGCCTTTGCGCAGTAAAACGGCTTTACCGTAACGCGCGGGAATAAGCAGCGTATCGCGCTGCGGATATTCAGCTGACATAAGATTCTCCTGACTAATGTGGCAAGGTGCGCCGGTAGCGCGTCATGCGAAATTCAATGCGGCGGATCAGCCCGTCGAGCAGGCTATTGAGTGTCCAGTAGCTGAGCGCTACGGTGAGGTAGATCTCCAGCGGAGCATAGGTCTCGGAGATCGCTTCCTTAGCTGCGTACATAAACTCCTGTACTGAGACGATGGAGAGCAGCGCGGAATCCTTGATCAGACCGATGAGCAACCCGACCAGCGGGGAGAGCATCTGTGGCAGCGTCTGCGGAAGTGCCACATCACGCAACTGCTCCATCCGGCTCAGCCCGAGCACGCGACACGCCTCCCACTGACCGCGCGGCAGCGTCTCAATCGCACTGCGTATAACCTGGGCAACGTAAGGGGCGTAGTAGAGCGTCAG
Organism: Pantoea sp. ANP04; assembly: GCF_041982285.1. NCBI lineage: Bacteria > Pseudomonadati > Pseudomonadota > Gammaproteobacteria > Enterobacterales > Erwiniaceae > Pantoea > Pantoea sp. ANP04. The sequence goes on from NZ_JAUTYS010000012.1 coordinate 141,385, forward strand.
CGCCAGCACGCCTGCCTGCGGCGAGCTGAGGGTGATGTTATAGTCTGGCAACACGAAATAGAGCAGATAGATCACCACCAGCAACGGCAGCGCCTGGGTTAGCGCACTGTATAAACGCAACAGCTTTCGCCAGAAATGGGGAGCGCGCAGCATACCGATCGCCATAATGATGCCCCACAATAACGAGCATAATGCAGCGACGGCGCAGAGTTGCAGCGTCACCGCCATCCCCTCGCCCAGTGAGGGCAGTGCTGTAAGAATCGCCTGCCAGTCCATCATAGGCGTTTCCCTCTGAGTTCCAGCCGGCGGGCAATGCGCATCAGCGGCAGCGCGATTAACAGATAGCCCGCCGCGACCAGCAGTAATACCTGGGTTGCCTCATAGGTACGTGCGATCACAATCTGTCCGGCGTAGGTCAGTTCGGTAAGCGCCACTACCGACGCCAGTGGCGTGGTCTTGAGCAGAATAGTAAATTCGCTCACCAGCATCGGCAGGCTTGATCGCACGACCTGCGGGTTGATTACATACCACCAGGTCAGCCACCGGCTCAGTCCCAGTGTGCGTGCCGCTTCGCGCTGACCGCGCGTCACCAGGCTCTGATTCACGCGCAGAATCTCTGCCACGTAAGCGCCACTATTGAATCCAATGGCGATCACCGCCGCCAGCATGGGATGTCCACCAAGACCAAGACGTGGCAGGGTAAAAAAGACCACAAACAGCTGCACGATGGCGGGAGTGCCGCGCATCAGGCTGATATAGAGGCGGCCTGCGCAGCGCCACAACCAGAAGCGGCGCAGCTGAAGAAAACAGCCAAGCTGGCCCATCACAAGGCTAAGCAGCGCCGCCAGCAGCGTGAGTGAGAGCGTCATCAGCAGACCATGTCCCAGTTCGGGCAGGGCGCTGACCACCTGTTCATTCAGCCCCATAACCCACTAATCCTCGTTAAAATCGAAAAGATTTTCCGCAACGGCAAGGCGAAGCGGCGCAGGCTGGTCATTACCCTCAATACCGGTATTGCAGGCAGAAACGACAAACTGCATATCCATGGTGACGCGGCAGGTAATCGCGTCGCCAGCCCGGGTCAGGTTGGGTTCGGGCAGTATCTCTCCCGCCTGCGTTAGTCTGACGTGCATGAAGAGATTGATGGGGTCTGGCAGCTTCGGTGCCCGGATGCCGAGACGCGACAGCTCGCGACTGACTGCCTCCACACACCCCTCATCCTGATACCCCCGCGAGGCCAGGAAGTCGCGCGTTGAGGCGGGCAGCAGCAGGTCATGGCGCTTTACGCTATCTTTGCCCAGCACCATCATCGGGCGGCGGCGATTGTTTACCAGGCGCATGCCGGAGCCGAGCAGATAACTGTTGCTGAATACGCGGGTGTGATGAACAGAGAGCCATACCGCCGGATCCACAAGGCTGAACCCGAACAGCGATGCCACAGCGCCCGGTGCCAGCGCGCTGATGCGCAGCAGCTGGCCCCGCAGAACCTGAATCGAACCCACACTGCCCGCCGCGACGGTGAGCGGGGCGGCAACCGAACGCGGTGCATCTTCTGTAAAACCTTCACGCATAAGCAGCATGGGTGACCTCCGCAGGTTCGCTGTCATGGATCTCAATGGCGATCGGCGTGACCTGCAGGCCATTACCGGGAATGATGTCCTGAGGACAGGATGAGACGGCGCAGATGAGATCGCACAGCGCCTCGAAGACGATCCTGTCACCGGCCTGACTGTGGGGATCGGTAACTTCCATGCGGCCATCGGCCGTCACCGGGCCGTTCTGAAACAGGTTGAAGGGTTCCGGCAAGGCGTAATAGGTGATGCCGTGCGCCTTCATCCCTTCCAGCAGGTTATCGACGCAGTTGCGATGGCCTTCCACACCGAAATCGACACTAAAACGGGTGCGATCGCAGGCTGGGACGTTGGCATCGTGAATACCAATGGTGTCGGAGACGATGCGCAGCAGCGGCCGATTTTCGCTGGACCAGAGTGAATCCCCCGGTCTGAAGAAAAGCGAGCGAAGATGCTGGCGGGTATGCACCGGCGAGAGTTTCTCATCATGATTCGCTGCATTCACCGCAACGAAATCGGCAGCCTGCTGGCCCTCGCTGTCGATGATGGTAATCAGCTGGCCTTTACGAACCAGAAAAGTGCGGCCGTGCCCGGCGGGTATGGTGAAAGAGAGAGGGCTCATCGCTTACTCCGCGGGAATGAAGTTGGTGGCGGGCACGGTAAAAGTGGTGCCGAGATAGTGCTTCTGCAGTGCGGCAAGTTTACCGCTCTGCTGCATGGCCAGAATATGATCACTGATTGCCTTGTTCAGGCTGAGATCCTCTTTACGCGTGGCCCAGGCCATCCACTGCGAAGGGCCTACTTCTCCGGCCTGTACTAATTTGTCGGGATACTTCTTCACGATCGGTGCCAGCACCGCAATATCATCCAGCACAAAGTCAGCGCGTTTTGTCATCAGCGTACTGACGGTTTGATCCAGGGTATCGACACTGATGATGGTAATGGGCGGTTTACCTGCTTTCTTCAGCGCCTCATTGAAGCTTTTCAGCAACTGCTCCGGCACGCTGGCGCTCTTCACTGCGCCACGCAGTCCTGACAGGCGCTCAGGAGAGAGTCCGGATTTGCTGATCTTTTCGGCGTCGCTTTTACGCATCAGGACACCGTTAACGGTTTTGCTGTAGGGCACGGTAAACAGCACTTTCTTCGCGCGCTCTGCGGTGACGTTGAGTGATGATCCTTCCGCGTTAAAAGATCCTGAGATCAGACCGGGAAGAATGCCGCTGAAGGCGGTTTTCTGAAACACCAGTTTCACGCCGAGATCGTCGGCAAACGATCGCATGATGGCCACGCTGTAACCGGTGACCTCGCCATTATCACTGGTGTATTCATAGGGCGGGAAGGTCGGGTCGATGCCGACCGTGATTTTGCCGGCACTTTTAATGTCCGTTAGCGTATCAGCCTGCGCCGCACTGACGGCAAGCAGTGCGGCGATGAGCAGTGCGATTTTTTTCATTATGGTGGTCCCTGGTATGGGTGAAGGTCACCTGTACCTGAGCAGTTTTTGTGCCACGTTGTAACAGTGATGAAGCAGATGGCTGATGCGCTACCTGCTTTTGTAAACAGAATCAGTGAGAAACATGAGTTTCATATAATGATATTTATTTTTCTTTTGTTTCTGTGAGGAGGTTAAGAGGGCTGGCACGCCGGACAGCGGCGCACCTTTACAGGGCGTCAGATGAACAAAAATGCGTCAGCGTAGCGCACTATTCCAGCTCGTCGAGTTGCTGGTGCAACACCTCAATTGCGGCAAGGCGTTCGCTACCGGCCTTACCTGAATGGCGTGCTACCAGCGAGCAAAGCAGATTACAGACGCCGGAGAGCGCCACCGTGCTGTCGAAAATCAGAGTGCTATCGGTATGGCAGCGCAGTGTCCAGCGCGCGTGGCGTGCAGGTTTTCCCGCCAGCGCATCGGAGAGATAGAGCATGGGAACCTGCTGCACGCTGAGTGCTGCCATTGCCGTATCCAGCGCGGGCATACGGCGGCGGAGACCGACGCAGATTGCCATATCCTGCGGGCCGAGCGTCGCAAGCTGTTCGGCCAGAGAATCGCCCGCGCGTGGTAGTAGCGTAACGCCGGGATGAACGTGCAGCAGATTGCGATAAATCAGGGCAGCAATAGTCTGACTGTGACGCCAGCCCAGCACCACGATGCGGCGCGCCTGCGCTATCGCCTCAACGCACGCCTGTAGTGTTTCCCCATCCAGCGAGCGGAAGGTATTGACCAGATTGGCAATCTCTTTTTCAAGATGCTGCTGCATCAGGCTGTCGAGTGGGGAAGCGCTGACGCCGGAGTGCAGATAAAGTGGCGATCCGCTGTTCTGCATCTCGCGCGCCTGACGACGCGCCGCCTCGTAGCTTTCATAGCCGAGATGACGAAAAAAACGGGTAGCGGTGGCTTTGGAGACACCTGCGCTCTGCGCCAGTTCTGTGGCTGTATTCATCGCCAGCTGGCCGGGAGCCGCGAGCAGCACCTCCGCCAGCCGTTGTTCGTGAAGGGAAAGCTCATCCCAGTATTGTCGAATACGGCCCTCGAGGGGGACCGGTTTGGCGCTCATGGGGGATTCCCTGAAAATGAAAAACCTTATCCTGCACAGTGTGTGCCGGGTTGTCATCTGTTTTGACCTTTGCGCGCAGGCAGGCAACAATTTCCTCCGCCGCTGTTCGCCGCCGCGCGCAAAATATTGTATGCTATGCCGCCTTAAAGCTGACCAGGTAACCGGACTTCACGCCAATGTAACGTCGCGCTGACCCGCCAACGATAAAAGATCGTTTTTGGCACCGTTTACCCGCCGGTAAGGTTCTGCCGGCCACCGTGATTTATCAGCAGCGCCAGTACGTTGCGCTGCCTATTGAGAAGAATTCCATGTCTAATCCCTTTTTAGAAGAGGTGGCACGCCGCCGCACCTTCGCGATCATTTCGCACCCGGATGCCGGTAAAACCACCATTACCGAAAAAGTGTTGCTGTTCGGACAGGCTATCCAGACCGCCGGTACCGTAAAAGGCCGTGGCTCTAACCAGCACGCCAAGTCGGACTGGATGGAGATGGAGAAACAGCGTGGTATCTCCATTACCACCTCGGTGATGCAGTTCCCTTACCGTGATAGCCTGGTAAACCTGCTGGATACCCCAGGTCACGAAGACTTCTCGGAAGATACCTATCGTACGCTGACCGCCGTTGACTGCTGTCTGATGGTGATTGATGCCGCGAAAGGCGTCGAGGATCGTACCCGTAAGCTGATGGAAGTCACCCGTCTGCGCGATACGCCGATCCTGACCTTTATGAACAAACTTGACCGTGATATCCGCGATCCAATGGAAGTGCTGGATGAGGTGGAAAGCGAGCTGAAAATTGCCTGCGCACCGATCACCTGGCCTATCGGCTGCGGCAAGCTGTTCAAAGGGGTTTATCACCTCTACAAAGATGAGACCTATCTCTACCAGACCGGTAAAGGCCACACCATTCAGGATGTCCGCATCGTGAAGGGGCTGGATAATCCGGATCTCGACACTGCCGTCGGTGAAGAGCTGGCCGCACAGCTGCGTGAAGAGCTGGAGCTGGTGCAGGGCGCCTCGCACGAATTTGAGCAGGAAGCTTTCCTGAGCGGCAAACTCTCACCTGTCTTCTTCGGCACCGCGCTGGGTAACTTTGGCGTTGACCATATGCTGGACGGACTGGTTGAGTGGGCGCCACGTCCTATGCCGCGTGACACCGACACCCGCACGGTAGAAGCGAAAGAAGAGAAGTTCAGCGGCTTCGTGTTTAAGATCCAGGCCAATATGGACCCGAAACACCGCGACCGTGTGGCCTTTATGCGTGTGGTCTCCGGTAAATATGAAAAAGGGATGAAGCTGCGTCAGGTGCGTACCGGCAAAGATGTGGTGATCTCAGACGCCCTGACCTTTATGGCGGGCGACCGTTCACACGTTGAGGAAGCCTATCCCGGCGATATCATTGGTCTGCACAACCACGGCACGATTCAGATTGGCGACACCTTCACGCAGGGTGAGAACATGAAGTTCACCGGTATTCCGAACTTCGCGCCAGAACTGTTCCGTCGTATTCGTCTGCGCGATCCGCTGAAGCAGAAACAGCTGCTGAAAGGGCTGGTTCAGCTGTCCGAAGAGGGTGCCGTGCAGGTCTTCCGTCCGGTGCATAACAACGATCTGATCGTTGGCGCGGTCGGGGTACTGCAGTTCGATGTGGTAGTGGCACGTCTGAAAAGCGAATATAACGTTGAAGCCATTTACGAAGCGATTAACGTCTCAACGGCGCGCTGGGTTGAATGCGACGATGCTAAAAAGTTTGATGATTTCCAGCGTAAGAATGAAGTTAACCTGGCGCTTGATGGCGGTGATAATTTGACTTATATCGCACCAACCATGGTTAATCTTAATATTACTCAGGAACGTTATCCTGACGTCCGTTTCCGCAAAACGCGCGAGCACTAATCGCCTGTTTCCGGGCCATTCCAGCTGGGAATGGCCCTGTTTTCACCCTTCCAGACTCCTCCTAAAAACCCTGTTTTTCTTCTGTTTTGACGTGTGATCAACCAGTTAGCCAGGCAAATTGCAAAATGCCGTCTATGATTACTCTATCGGACGGCGGAAGAGACTTCTCTTGTCCTTACGTCCTGTTACGCAGCGGCCTTTGTTGCCTCTGTTTCGCCCACAGTTTTGGGTGAGTTAACTGATAGAAGGAAGATATCGATGAACAAGACTAAGATTGCTAAAACCCTGATGGCCGCCATGATTGGCTCAGCACTGATCAGCGGCAGCGCACTGGCTGACGAATCAATGTCGCAGAAAGCGTCACAGACAGCCGACAACGCGGGTTCGAAAATCGATAGTTCTATGAAAAAAGTCGATGGTTATATGGATGACAGCGGCATCACTGCCAAAGCTAAAGCAGCGCTGGTAGATGACGACGCAATTAAAAGCACGGATATCTCGGTAAAAACGCATAGCGGCGTCGTGACATTAAGCGGTTTCGTCACCTCACAGGACCAGGCTGAAAAAGCGGTCGCTGTGGTGCAGAAAATCGAAGGTGTTAAATCCGTCAGCGACAAACTACACGTCAGAGACAGCAAATCATCTTCAGTGAAAGGTTATGCCGGTGATGCCGCAACGACCAGCGAAATTAAAGCTAAGCTATTAGCAGATGACATTGTTCCGTCGCGCAACGTAAAAGTTGAGACTACCGACGGTGTTGTTCAGCTTTCAGGGCATGTTGCTAATCAGGCACAGTCAGATCGTGCAGAAAGCATCGCTAAAGCCATTGAAGGCGTGAAAAGCGTTAAGAATGACCTGACGGTTAAATCTTAATAGCTAACGTGTGGCCGCTCAGGTGGCCACACGAATAAAAGATACCCATCCGGGGATAAACTAAGCAGTTCGATTTTTAAATAGGGTAAGGAGAGGCTTATGTTTCGTTGGGGCATTATTTTTCTGGTGATCGCACTGATCGCTGCAGCATTAGGTTTTGGCGGTTTAGCGGGCACAGCAGCATGGGCAGCTAAAGTTGTCTTCGTCGTTGGTATTATCCTGTTCCTCATCAGCCTGTTTACCGGCCGTAAAAAGCTTTAGCCGATGAGTTCTGCAGTCTAATGCAACGCAAAGCATAGAGCGGAGACCAGTCATCTGTAGCGACTGACGTGAAGAGAGGGACACTTTCACATCGCTGCAAGGTAAGCCAGCACCGCTGGCCTGCCGGTTAAAGGAATAGTTGACTGGTTCTCCGGCATGCTGCCGTCATAAACGGATCGATCCTCCAGCATACCCGGAACCCTTTTTGAGGTTCGCACAGTGGGTATACGCATTCCTGTTACACTCGGCACCATTGAACCTCTGGCCCTGACACCCTTTAAATCTCAGAAAATTGCGTTGGTGTGTGAAGGCGGCGGTCAGCGCGGCATTTTCACCGCAGGCGTTTTAGACGAATTCCAGCGCGCCCGATTTAATCCCTTTCATCTGATGCTCGGTACCTCTGCCGGTGCGCAAAATCTCTCAGCGTTTGTCTGTGGCCAGCATGGCTATGCCCGTCGTGTCATTACCCGCTACACAACCAGTAAACTCTTTTTTGATCCGCTGCGCTTTGTGCGTGGGGGCAATCTGATCGATCTCGACTGGCTGATCGATATCACCCGCAGTGAATTCCCGCTGGCGATGAGCAGTGCGGAACCGTTGTTCTCCAGCGGCCGCGAGTTCTATATGTGCGCCTGCCGCAGCGATGACTATACGCCCGGTTATTTCAATCCTACCGCGGATAACTGGCTGGATCTGATTAAAGCCTCCAGCGCCATTCCCGGTTTTTACCGGCTGGGCGTCAATCTGGAAGGGATCAGTTATCACGATGGCGGCATCAGCGATGCCATTCCGGTGCGTGAAGCTGCGCGACGCGGGGCCGATACGATTGTGGTGATCCGCACCGTGCCGTCGCAGATGTTCTATACCCCGAAATGGTTTAAGCGCATGGAGCGCTGGCTCAGCACCGGTGCGCTGCAGCCGATGATTAACGTCCTGAATAAGCATGAGCAGAGCTATCGGGAAATTCAGCAGTTTATTGAGAATCCCCCCGATGATTTGCGCATCATTGAAATTTTCCCGCCCCACGTACTGGCCAGCAGTGCGCTGGGCAGCAGCATCGCGGCACTGAATCAGGATTACCATCTGGGACGGCGCTGTGGTCGCTATTTCCTCGCTACGCTGGGCCAGTGGCTGAGTGATGCAGAACCGATGGTCTCAGCGCGGGTCGTTACGCCGCCTGCGCCGGTCGCCAATGCGCCCGATACCCGGTTGATCATCACACCTCCGCTGGCGGACAATGATGCGGATTACGACAAAGGATCGCTGGCATGAGGTTTATCGACACGCACTGTCACTTCGACTTTCCACCGTTCGAAGGGGATATCGCCGCCAGTCTGGCGCGCGCCGCTGAGGCGGGCGTGGAGAAGATCATCATCCCGGCGATTGATGCCAGCCGTTTTGAACGGGTCTGTGCGCTGGCCGCAGCACATCCGCCGCTGTACGCGGCGCTGGGCCTGCATCCGATTGTCATCGAACATCATCAGAACGCCCATCTCGATCAGCTGGAAACCTTACTGCAACAGCGGCCGCGTAAACTGGTGGCGATCGGTGAGATCGGGCTGGATCTCTATCGCGACGATCCGCAGTTTGATAAGCAGCAGCGCTTTCTTGAATCACAGCTTAAGCTGGCAAAGCGTTATGCGTTGCCGGTGATCCTGCATTCGCGCCGGACCCATGACAAGCTGGCACAGATTCTGCGTCGTCACGATCTGCCACGCCGTGGCGTGGTGCACGGTTTCGCTGGCAGCCTGCAACAGGCGCAGGCCTTTATTAAGCTGGGTTATGCGATTGGCGTTGGCGGAACCATTACCTATGAACGCGCCAGCAAGACCCGTCAGACCGTGGCGCAACTGCCGCTCTCTTCGCTTTTGCTGGAAACCGATGCACCCGATATGCCGCTGCAGGGTTTCCAGGGCCAGCCAAACCGTCCGGAACGGGCGCGTCAGGTGTGGCAAGTGCTCTGCAGCCTGCGCAATGAGTCACCTGAAGAGATTGCCGATGCGCTGTGGCACAACAGCCAGCAGCTGTTTCAGCTCGATCCCGCTTTCCCGGCGCTGCGTAACTGACTGTCCGCCTTTCGCCTGAACGCGACCCCTTGCGCTAAAATGTGATAATAGTAACAATGTACCTGCTGGCGTATAATCGTCCTCAGGTAGTGTAATTTGCGATTTCAGTCACGTTTCATGTGGCAGGATTGCACCATTTTCTTATTCCAATGTGACTGCTGGCACATATCAGGCCGCTTCAGAGTGTTATTATTATAACATTCCGCCGGCAAGCCGGTGGGTTGCACCCCAATCCTTTGGAGAGCCTCATGACCGATATCAAACACCTTGCCCTGCGCGCCCTGAAACTGATGGATTTGACCACCCTGAATGACGACGACACCGATGCAAAAGTGATCGCCCTGTGTCATCAGGCTAAATCCCCGGCAGGCAACACTGCGGCAATCTGTATCTATCCGCGCTTTATTCCGATCGCGCGTAAAACGCTGCGCGAGCAGGGCACCCCGGAGATCCGCATCGCCACGGTGACCAACTTCCCACACGGCAATGACGACATCGACATTGCACTGGCCGAAACCCGCGCCGCTATCGCTTACGGTGCCGATGAAGTGGACGTGGTGTTCCCGTACCGCGCACTGATCGCCGGTAACAGTCAGGTCGGTTTCGATCTGGTGAAAGCCTGTAAAACCGCTTGTGCTGAAGCGGACGTGCTGCTGAAAGTGATCATCGAAACCGGTGAGCTGAAGCAGGAATCGCTGATCCGTCAGGCCTCCGAAATTGCCATTGATGCCGGCGCTGATTTCATCAAAACCTCCACCGGTAAAGTGCCGGTTAACGCTACGCCAGAAGTGGCGCAGATCATGATGAATGTGATCCGTGACAAAGGCGTCAGTAAGCAGGTTGGCTTTAAACCTGCGGGCGGCGTACGTACCGCTGAAGATGCCGCGATCTATCTGCAAATGGCAGAAGATACGCTGGGTGCCGACTGGGCCGATGCGCGCCATTTCCGCTTTGGTGCATCAAGCCTGCTGGCGAGCCTGCTTAACACGCTGGGTCACGACAGCGACACCAGCAAAGCGGGTTACTGATCCCTCAGGCGGTCGGTGACCGCCTGTTCCCCATCCTGTTTTCCCTGACCAGGGGGCTACCTTGTTCCTGCCACAAGAAATTATTCGCAAAAAACGTGACGGCCATGCGCTGACTGAAGAGGAGATTCGCTTCTTCATTAATGGCGTGCGTGATAACACCGTCTCGGAAGGTCAGATCGCCGCGCTGGCGATGACCATCTACTTCCACGATATGACGCTGCCAGAACGGGTCGCGCTGACGATGGCAATGCGTGATTCCGGTACGGTGCTTAACTGGAAATCACTCAACCTTAACGGGCCAGTGGTGGATAAGCACTCGACCGGCGGCGTCGGCGATGTAACGTCGCTGATGTTAGGTCCGATGGTCGCCGCCTGCGGCGGATATGTGCCGATGATCTCCGGTCGCGGCCTCGGCCATACTGGCGGCACGCTGGATAAACTGGAAGCGATTCCGGGCTTCGATATCTTCCCCAGCGATGACCGCTTCCGCGAAATCATTAAGCAGGTCGGTGTGGCGATTATCGGCCAGACCAGCTCGCTGGCACCGGCGGACAAGCGCTTCTACGCCACGCGTGACATCACCGCTACCGTCGATTCCATTCCGCTGATCACCGCTTCGATTCTGGCGAAGAAGCTGGCAGAAGGGCTGGATGCGCTGGTGATGGATGTCAAAGTGGGTTCCGGCGCGTTTATGCCCACCTATGAAGCATCAGAGAGTCTGGCGCAGTCGATTGTGGGCGTCGCCAATGGTGCCGGCTGCCAGACCACCGCGCTGCTGACAGACATGAATCAGGTTCTTGCCTCCTCAGCCGGTAACGCACTTGAAGTGCGTGAAGCGGTTCGTTTCCTCACCGGCGAGCAGCGCAATCCGCGCCTGCTGGAAGTGACGCTGGCGCTCTGCAGTGAAATGCTGATCTCCGGCAAACTGGCTGCCAGCGATGCCGAAGCACGTCAGAAGCTGATGACGGTGCTGGATAACGGCAAAGCCGCCGAGGTGTTTGGGCGCATGGTGGCTGCCCAGCAGGGACCGACTGATTTCATTGAACGCTATGACACTTATCTGCCCCAGGCGATGCTGAGTAAACCGGTCTACGCCGACCAGCCAGGCATCGTCAGCAGCATGGATACTCGTGCGCTGGGCCTGGCGGTTGTGGCGATGGGCGGCGGACGTCAGCGTGCCAGCGACAGCATCGATTACAGCGTTGGCTTCAGTGAGATGATCACCCTGGGCGAGCGTGCCGATGCGCAGCGTCCGCTGGCGATGATTCACGCCAGCAGCGAAGACAAATGGCAGCAGGCTGCCGCTGCGGTTAAAGCCGCACTGGTACTCGGGGATTCCGCGCCAGCTGAGACGCCGGTTGTCTATCGCCGTGTGAGCGATATCAGCTAACTGACCAGTAACCGGTGCCAGCCGTGATGCATTCGGGTATACTGATCTGATCGCTTTTTTTTGACTTGTCACGCGCCATAGCGCAGGAGACTTGCATGAAACGTGCTTTTATTATGGTGCTCGATTCCTTTGGAATTGGCTCCAGTAAAGATGCCGATAAATTCGGTGACGTGGGTTCAGATACCTTAGGTCATATCGCCGAAGCCTGTTTTAACGGTGAAGCAGACAAGGGGCGTAAAGGTCCATTGCATCTGCCTAATCTCACCGCGCTGGGTCTGGGCAAAGCCGCAGAGCTGTCTACCGGCCGCTTCCCGCCAGGCCTGGATCCTGAAGCGAAGATCACTGGCGCGTACGCGTACGCCAGCGAGCTTTCGTCAGGTAAAGATACACCGTCAGGCCACTGGGAGATCGCTGGCGTGCCCGTGCTGTTTGACTGGGGCTACTTCAGCGACAAAGAGAACAGCTTCCCGCAGGACCTGCTGGATAAGCTGGTTGAGCGTGCAGACCTGCCGGGCTATCTCGGTAACTGCCACTCTTCCGGTACAGTGATTCTCGACCAGCTGGGCGAAGAGCACATGAAAACCGGCAAGCCGATTTTCTATACTTCTGCCGACTCGGTGTTCCAGATCGCCTGTCACGAAGAGACCTTTGGTCTGGATCGTCTCTATGCGCTGTGCGAAATTGCCCGTGAAGAGCTGACTGAAGGTGGCTACAACATTGGCCGCGTTATCGCCCGTCCGTTTGTGGGTGACAAAGCGGGTCAGTTCGAGCGTACCGGCAACCGTCACGACCTGGCCGTCGAGCCGCCATCTGCCACTATGCTGAAAAAGCTGGTGGACGAGAAGGGCGGCCATGTGATCTCCGTGGGTAAAATCGCGGATATCTATGCCGAGCAGGGCATCACCAAAAAGGTCAAAGCGACCGGTCTGGATGCGCTGTTTGATGCGACGATTCAGGAGATGAAAATCGCGCCGGATCAGTCGATAGTCTTCACCAACTTCGTTGATTTCGACTCAACCTGGGGACATCGTCGCGATGTAGCCGGTTATGCAGGTGGTCTGGAGCTGTTTGACCGCCGTCTGCCTGAGCTGATGGCGCTGGTTGGCGAAGATGACATTCTGATCCTGACGGCTGACCATGGCTGTGACCCGACCTGGCACGGCACCGAACACACGCGTGAGCACATTCCGATTCTGATCTACGGACCGAAAGTGGAGCCGGGTTCACTGGGATACCGTGAAACGTTCGCCGATATTGGTCAGACAATTGCACACTACTTTGGCCTGTCCGAGATGGACTATGGCAAGAACATGCTGTAAATCAGCACTTTAATAAGGATTAAACAATGGCAACCCCACATATTAATGCTGAAATGGGCGATTTCGCTGACGTCGTACTGATGCCTGGCGATCCGCTGCGTGCAAAACACATCGCAGAGACCTTCCTGGAAAACGCGGTTGAAGTGAACAACGTGCGCGGCATGCTGGGCTACACCGGCACCTACAAAGGCCGCAAAGTCTCTGTAATGGGTCACGGAATGGGTATCCCTTCCTGTTCCATCTACACCAAAGAGCTGATCACGGACTTCGGCGTTAAAAAGATCATCCGTGTGGGCTCCTGTGGTGCCGTACGTGCCGACGTAAAACTGCGTGATATCGTGATTGGTATGGGTGCCTGCACCGATTCCAAAGTAAACCGTATGCGTTTTAAAGATCACGACTTCGCTGCGATTGCTGACTTCGACATGGTGCGTAACGCGGTTGATGCGGCGAAAAACCTGGGCGTTGAAGCGCGCGTGGGTAACATCTTCTCTGCCGATCTCTTCTACACCCCGGATCCGCAGATGTTCGACGTGATGGAAAAATATGGCATCCTCGGCGTAGAGATGGAAGCTGCAGGTATCTATGGTGTGGCCGCTGAGTTCGGTGCAAAAGCGCTGACCATCTGTACTGTATCCGACCACATCCGTTCCGGCGAGCAGACCACTGCTGCTGAGCGTCAGACCACCTTCAACGACATGATTAAGATTGCGCTGGAGTCTGTCCTGCTGGGTGATTAATCCGCGCGGCGGGTAATCGTTCCCGCCCGCTATCCGATCCCCTGTTCAGATCCTCCTTTGCGGGAGGATCTGATTTTCCCGCCTCGCCGTCCCGGTAACATTCACATCAAATGACACACTTTTGCTGAGGCTTGTGCATCTTCGCGCTGGCACCTCTGCATCCGGGCCTTATCATAGTGCGCAATAACAGATAAAAATTAATCGCCTGATATGCCTCCTGATGAACTTTCGTAACTTTGATGCTGAAGAGAAGCTGTTTGCCCGTCGTGCCGCAATAGCCTTTGCTCTGGTCTGTATCTGTTTCACCATTCTTGGCGTAAACCTTTATCGCCTGCAGGTGCGCGATCATAGCTACTACCAGACGCGATCCAACCAGAACGACATCAAGATGATCCCCATCGCCCCGACACGTGGGCTGATTTATGACCGCAACGGTATTCCGCTGGTGCGCAACGTCAGCTGGTACGCCATTACGCTGACCCCATACAAAATCACCGATATGGACGCCACACTGCGGGCGCTGACACCTTTAATTAATCTGACGCCCGATGAGATTGATACGTTCCGCCGTGCCCTGAAACAGACCAGTCGTTACAAGCCGGTGGTGCTGAAAGAGGAGCTGAATGAAGAGCAGGTCGCGCGCTTTGCAGTTAATCAGTTTCGCTTTACCGGTGCCAGTCTGGAAACCTATCAGGATCGCCAGTATCCCTATGGCGCCGATCTGGCACACGTGCTCGGTTATGTGTCGAAAATCAACGACAGCGACTACAAACGGCTGAACGCAGAAGGCATCGCCGAAAACTATGCCGCTGACCACAATATTGGTAAGCAGGGGATTGAGGGCTATTACGAATCGCTGCTGCACGGCAAGCCGGGTTATCAGGAAGTGGAGGTGGATAACCACGGCCGCATTGTGCGGGTGCTGAAAGAGGTGCCGCCAGTGGCGGGTAAAAACCTGACGCTGACGCTGGACCTGCATCTGCAACAATATATAGAGAGTCTGCTGGCGGGACAGCGTGCGGCGCTGCTGGTTGAAGATCCGCACGACGGCTCAGTGCTGGCGATGGTTTCCAGCCCCAGTTACGACCCCAACCCCTTTGTAAAAGGCATCAGCTATCAGGCCTACAAAAAGCTGCTGCAGGATAAAGACCTGCCGCTGATTAACCGCGTCACGCAGGGCCTTTATCCGCCTGCCTCCACGGTGAAACCCTATATGGCGATGTCGGCGCTGCTGACCCATGTTATTACGCCACAAACGCAGTTCTTTGGCGCGCCGACCTGGACGCTGCCAGGCACCGACCGGCACTATCGCGACTGGAAAAAGAGCGGGCACGGCATGCTGGATGTTACCCGGGCGATTGAAGAGTCTGCCGATACCTTCTTCTATCAGGTGGCATTCATGATGGGCATCGACCGGATTCACACCATGCTGAGCCAGTTTGGCTATGGCAAGTCGACCGGCATCGACCTCAATGAAGAGTACAGCGGCTTACTGCCGAGCCGTGAATGGAAGCAGAAGGTCCATAAAAAGACCTGGTATCAGGGCGATACGGTGTCTGTGGGTATCGGGCAGGGCTACTGGGTTGCGACGCCGATTCAGATGGTGAAGGCGATGGTGGCGCTGATTAATAATGGTCGGGTCATTGCACCGCATCTGCTGGAAAAAACCCAGCGCGGCACGCTGGTTGAGAACTACCATCCCGCGCAGCGCGAGGCGCAGATTGGCGATCCGCATTCACCCTACTGGTCGCTGGTTCGACACGCGATGTTTGGCATGGCTAACGCGCCAAATGGCACAGGTTATAAATATTTCCATACGGCACCTTATGGCATCGCTGCAAAGAGTGGGACATCGCAGGTGTTCAGCCTGCGCCAGAACCAGACTTATAACGCGAAGATGATCCCGGTGCGGCTGCGTGACCATATCTTCTACACCGCTTTTGCGCCGTTTAATGACCCGAAAGTGGCGGTGGCGTTGATTCTGGAGAATGGCGGTAATGAAGGGATTGTTGCGGCACCCGTAATGCGGGCGATTCTGGATCACATCTTTATTCCTTCAGCACCCGAAGCACCTGCTCAGCCTGCACCGTAAAAAGGGGGCGATTGCCCCCTCAACGTGTCAGGCTTTAAGTGTTTTAGTCACCTGACTGATGGCGCGCACGACGTCGGTTGCGCCTTCACGGATTTCCGCAATCACGCCGCCCGCCTCCTGGGCCAGCTGCACGCCTTGATCGGCGCGTTTCAGGTTCGATTCAATCCCTTTCAGCGCCCGGTTCGCCAGCAGGTGGTTTTGCTGTACCCGATTTTCAATGTCGCTGGTGGCGCGATTGATGTTCGCCGCCAGCGTGCGGACTTCGTTAGCGACCACCGCAAAGCTGCGGCCATGAGCTCCGGCACGCGCGGCTTCGATTGCGGCATTCAGCGCCAGCAGGTTAGTCTGATCGGCTATCCGGCGGATACCTTCCACAATCGCGCCGATACGATCGGAGGATTCACTCAGGCCAGTGATATCACCCGAGATCCCCTGCAGTTCACCGGCCAGGGCGTTCATGGTCTGCACACTGCTGGCGATAACATCCGCCCCCAGCTTTGTGCTCTGATCGGTTTGCAGCGCAGTGTGATAAGCCCGCTGTGCCGCGTCATGCTCCTGCTGGTTTTTTTCCACCTGCGCGGTGACATCGGTGGCGAATTTCACGATCTTGTAGAGCCTGCCCTGTTCGTCAAATACCGGATTGTAGGTGGCGCGCAACCAGACCGTTTCACCGCGTTTATTCACGCGGGGAAACTGACCCGAGACAAATTCTCCCCGGTTCAGCTGCTGCCATAATTCACTGTATTCGCGGCTCTCACGCAGGGCCTGCGAACAGAAGCGACTGTGATGAATGCCTTCCACCTCTTCACGACGGTATCCCATGGTTTTCAGGAAGTTGTCATTGGCTTTCAGCACTTCACCTTTAAGGTTAAAGGCGATGACTGCCATTGACCGTTCAATGGCGGTGGTGATGGCGCGCTGCTCATGCGCATCGTTAATATGACCGGTGATGTCGGTCGCCAGTTTGACGATTTTGATCACCCGGCCATGACGGTTCTGTACCGGCACATAATTGGCTTCCAGCCAGATTGGGCGGCTGTTTTTTGCCATACGCAGAAACTTATTGCTGAAGCTTTCGCCCCGGTTCAGTCGCAGCCAGAAATCCTGATACTCCCGCGACTGCAGCTGTTCCGGAGTGCAAAACAGGCTGTGGTGCTGGCCTTCAATCTCAGCCAGCGTGTAGCCCATGCGCGCCAGAAACAGCGCGTTGGCGCTGAGAATGGTGCCATCGGGAGAGAACTCAATCATGGCGATGGAGCCGTTGAGAGAGCTCAGCGTGGCAACTGAGTGTGAGCGCTTCTGCCAGCTATGGCGCGAAGCGATGCCTGATGTAATGGTGGAAAACATAGCGATCCTTATTATTAGTGTTGGTCTCGCATCCTATATCGGCAAAATCGCGGCACAATGCAGCCTTAACTCGCTCCGCTGAGTGAAATTTATACGGCTTGCCGTGAGGTTTTTGCGGCGGCTCAAAACCAGTCATTGAGTTGATGGAAAAGCGGTCAATCGAGTGAGTTTCGGTGAAAAGCGTTTGACGCTGCCGGGCCGCTTTGGTTTAATGCGGCCCGTTGCCCGAATAGCTCAGTCGGTAGAGCAGGGGATTGAAAATCCCCGTGTCCCTGGTTCGATTCCGGGTTCGGGCACCATCTTTAAAGAACCCGCCTCTGGCGGGTTTTTGCGTTTATAGAGCGAACCGCGTTATCGAAGGTTCGATTCACTCGCCACGTTCCTGTGGCTCGCCCTCCGGGTCGCGCTGGCACGCGATGCAAAAATGCTCCCGGCATTTTTGTCCGGGTTCGGGCACCAAAATTCAAAGAACCCGCCTCTGGCGGGTTTTTGCGTTTGTAGAGCGAACCGCGTTATCGAAGGTTCGATTCACTCGCCACGTTCCTGTGGCTCGCCCTCCGGGTCGCGCTGGCACG